>JAITGL010000002.1 GCA_031280645.1 Tannerellaceae bacterium
CATCAAGATTCATAAATCCGAAGCCTTCGACCTGTATGGAGCACGATGAAATCATAAAAAAGATGAAAAAATTTTTTTGTTTACAAAAAAATGAGTAATCTCGCCCGCAAATTTAGAGCTCATATTGACACAATGAAAAATAAAGAATTGTTGAAAGAACTTGCAACGCGCATGAATTGGACCTTAGTAGAGGCTTCAGGCATGGTTTCCGAACTCGGTAGTATAATAAGTACGAAGCTGAGCGAGGGCGATATGGTCAATATGGATGGACTGGGGCAATTTGAAACCAAAAAGAAAGGCGAACGTATTTCGGTGAATCCTGCAAACGGGTTGCGCTACCTTGTTCCTCCAAAACTTGTTGCTGTATTTAAACCGAGTGCGGCTTTGAAAAGCAAATTAAAAGAAATGGAAACCAGCCATGAATAGCCGTTTAACCGTAAGCGATTTGTCGGCCTTGCTCTCCCAGGCGACGGGTAAAGATATCGACCAGACAGGAAATTTCCTCCAAGAGTTTCTATCGATTGTCGACGAAGGACTGTTTGCAGACAAGGTAGTCAAAGTAAACTCTATCGGAACCTTTAAGATCATCCAGGTAGAAAAACGTGAAAGCATTGATGTGAACACCAAGGAACGCATCCTCATTCCCGAACACTTCAAGCTATCGTTTACTCCCGACAAGGAAATGCGCACAGTTGTAAACAAGCCCTTTGAAGTATTTGAAACTATCCCAATAGAAGAAGGTACCAACATCGAATCGCTAAGAACAATACAAGTTCAGGAAAGGGAAGACTACGATGAGGCTGACGATACCGACGAAATCATCAAACAGGAATCATCTACCGAAGTTGAAACCTCTATATTAGAAATAGCCCAGGAAGCCAACGCAGGCGACCGCCCCACAGTTATTATAAAGGAAGACATTCTGCCTACGCTTCCGGAAGAGAAAGTAGAAGCAAAACCGGAAGAAGTAATACCGCCGGTTCCCGACGAATGGTTCACGCGGCCTGTGGCCGAAACAGCCATCCTGCCTGAAGAAGCGATGCTTCCGCTACCGGAGCCGGAACCGCCGGTTGTCGAGTTGCCGCCGCCGCCACTTACAGAAGAACCGCCGCTCCCGGCGGCGCCTCCTCTGCCGGCCTTCAGCGAACTGGAAGACGATGAACCCCAAGAACTCTCCTATCATTACGATGATTATTCCAGCTACACCAATGATTATTATATAGATCCTGACAACAGAAAAAACATCGAACAAAATAATTTAAAAGAAGAATATATGGACAATTTTAACGTAAACAGAAGAAAGCCCGGTCCGGTACCTTATGGACAACAAGGAAGCGGCGGCTCATTGACCAATAACGTTGCGGCTGTGATACTTGCGGCTGTGATCGTTGTTTTAGTTATAGTATTGGCATTTATGCTACTTAAACCGACCAAAAGCAAGTCGATAAAGGGAGAGATTGACCGTGCGGAGTTATTACTTCCTCAACAGTCGATCAAAAGCGAAATTGACAACAATGTAGATTTCGGTATTGATGATAGCTACAATGAGCCAGAAATTGAATCTAAACCGCAGCCGGAAAAACCAAGCCCGAAGAAATCGTATGTGGGAGCAAAAAGGCCGTTGCCTGCCATATCGAAACAGTTACCGACATCAGTAACAACCGTGAAGGGCGACCGTTTGAATCTGCTGGCTTTGAAATATTACGGAGACAAAGTGTACTGGGTTTATATTTATGCAGCCAATCATACCAAGCTTCAAAACCCGGATATTTTGCCATTGAATATAACCCTGACTATTCCATTGGCACAAGAACACGGAATAGATCTTAGCCGTCTCTCACTACGTAAAGCATACGCTTTGCAAAGGGATATTCTTAATAACAAAAGCTCTTTCGGATCAAGTAGCCACAATGTTCCCGCACAGAGGAGTTACCAATATAATGAGTCTTACGACGATCCGTACAATGACGGCAACAATTATAGCGACGATTATTATGATAACGACGAAGGATCTATTGGCGGCGATTATAGCGGCGATGGATCCGGTAGCGATGAAACAACCGACGACTTCGGCACTAACGGCGATGACTTAGGGAGCGATGACGACTTCTTTGGAGCTAAAGCTACCGGTAAAAATAGCAGGAGTACTGTAAAAAGATCCTCAGGGAAAACAAATACGACCAATCAATCAAAGCCGGTATCGAATAGAAGGCTTGATGTTTTATGATATTTTGAGGATCATACACGATAGGTTAGTAATATTTAACCGCTAACGTGGTGATTAAAAGGTTTATCATTTATAATTTTGTGCATAGAAACAGCAAAATTATAAATGATAAATCTTTTTATTGAACTATGAGTCAAACAGTGGATATACGAGAATTAAATGAACTGATAGAAAAGAAAAGTTCATTTGTTAACATGATTACTATGGGAATGGACCAAGTAATCGTAGGTCAGAAGCATCTGGTAGAGTCTTTATTGATTGGTTTGCTTTCGGATGGACACATTTTACTGGAAGGTGTTCCCGGATTAGCAAAAACGTTAGCGATTAAAACGATAGCTTCGCTCATAGATGCAAAATACAGCCGAATTCAATTTACCCCCGACCTGCTGCCTGCCGATGTTATCGGTACCATGATTTACAGCCAGAAAAAAGAAGAGTTCCTTGTCAAACACGGACCCGTTTTTGCCAATTTTGTACTGGCTGATGAAATTAACCGCGCACCAGCCAAAGTACAAAGCGCCCTGTTGGAAGCCATGCAGGAGCATCAGGTAACCATAAGCGAAACAACCTACCCACTACCCGTACCATTCCTCGTAATGGCAACACAAAATCCCATTGAACAGGAAGGAACATATCCTCTCCCCGAAGCACAGGTTGACCGCTTCATGCTAAAAACCATAGTTGGATACCCTAAAAAAGACGAAGAAAAACTCATCATACGGCAAAACATAACAGGAGAAAAACCTGCGATTAAACCCGTTATCACTAAGGAAGAAATCGTTGAAGCCCGCAAAGTTATCCGTCAGGTATACCTTGATGAAAAGATAGAACGATACATCGTCGATATCGTATTCGCCACACGATTCCCGCGCGAACACGGATTAGAAAACCTCGGCGATATGATATCCTTCGGAGCCTCGCCGCGCGCATCAATCAATCTTGCGTTGGCTGCACGCTCTTATGCTTTTATTAAACGACGAGGATATGTAATACCCGAAGACATAAGAGCCGTTTGTCACGACGTAATGCGGCACCGCATCGGTTTAAGTTACGAGGCCGAAGCCAACAATCTAACATCTGAAGAAGTTGTAAGTGAAATTCTCAACAAGGTCGAAGTTCCTTAATGTATGGAAACGAGTGAACTATTACAGAAAGTTCGCCGTATTGAAATAAAAACTCGCGGCCTTTCCCGAAACATTTTTGCCGGACAATACCACACCGCTTTCAAAGGAAGAGGTATGGCCTTCAGCGAAGTACGCGAGTATCAATATGGCGACGACATACGCGACATCGACTGGAACGTAACAGCACGATATGTTCGCCCCTACGTGAAAATTTTTGAAGAAGAACGCGAACTTACCGTCGTACTCCTTATTGACATGTCGGGAAGCCGCAATTTTGGTTCTACCCACGTAATGAAGCGAGATATGATAACTGAAATAGCGGCAACCTTGGCATTCTCCGCTATACAGAATAACGATAAGATCGGCGTCGTATTCTTTTCCGACCACATTGAGAAGTTTATCCCACCACAAAAAGGGAAAAAGCATATCCTTTATATTATCCGCGAACTAATCGACTTCCATCCAGATCATGCTGGAACAAATATCAGTCAGGCATTGAAATATCTTACAAATGCAATAAAAAAACGATGCACAGCCTTTCTAATATCTGATTTCGTCAGTCAAAGTAATTTCAAAGAAGCTCTGACGATTGCTAACAAAAAACACGACATAGTAGCCATACAGGTTTACGATTGCCGAGAAACCGTATTACCTATGATCGGATTGATGAAAATACGGGATGCTGAAACAGGAGAAGAACGATGGATCGACGCATCGTCGCAGAAAACGCGCCTTGCTTACAGCCAATGGTGGGAAAAACGCCAGCAAGACATGAACGAAACTTTCAAAAAATGCAAAGTAGATGCCGTATCTATACGTACAGAAGACGACTTCGTAAAATCACTGATCGCACTCTTTGAAAAACGGAATTAACGCCTTGCCTGAAAGATGAAAAAAGCAACACTATGCTCACTTATACTGCTGATACTCTCATGTTATCCTATCGGGAAAATAATTGCGCAACAAACGCTAATTGAAGCCAAGATTGATGTGCCGGCCATACTTATAGGCGAACAAACACGCATCAAACTAACCGTTTTCACCGACAACGGACGGAATGTTCAGCTACTTCTCCCACGCGATACGATCATTAGAGGTATTGAAATACTCGGAATGTCGAAACCTGATACAGTACAAATTGAAAACAATCGTATCGCCGTTTCACAAGATATACTGATAACATCATTTGATTCGGCTCTATATTCCATTCCTCCATTCACGGTTGTCGACGGTGCTGACACCATATTGTCAAAAGAACCTTTGGGTTTGAAAGTCTCAACAGTGCAGGTTGATATCGACAACCCAGATAAATTTTATGATATTGCTGATGTTTGGAAGCCTCCATTTGTTCTGGCCGACTACTATCCACTCATTTTCGGCGTATTGATCGCATTGCTGCTGATCTGCATCACTGGTTACATAATCCAGAGAATAAGGAAGAAAAAAACGATTTTGCCTTTCATCGCAAATACACCGGAGCGTCCACCACATGAACAGGCCATAATGGAACTTAACCAAATAAAACAACAAAAATTGTGGCAACAAGGCCGCGTCAAGGAGTTCTATACCCTCGTAACCGAAACTCTAAGACGATACATAGCCATACGTTTTAACATAGGAGCAATGGAAATGACCTCTGCTGAAGTACTACATGTAATCAGGCGGGAAAACGAGGCTGATTCCGTTTACGACAATATCAACCAAATTCTCCAACTGGCTGATTTCGTAAAGTTCGCCAAACTTAATCCGCAGCAAAATGAGAATGAACTTAGTCTCATGAACGCTTACTTGTTCGTCAATCAAACGAAAGAAACCGATTATTCTTCCCTTATTATTAACGAAGAAGAACATGATGAGAAAGAAACGGTAACCCAACAACAAACGAATAATTAACAATGATCTTTGCAAACCCTACATATTTATACCTTGCGCTCCTGATCATACCCTTGACAGTATGGTATATATTAAAACTGCGCAAAAGCCAGGCCAGCATGCAAATATCTTCTACCGACGCATTCCGAGGGTCTGCTGTAAATTCATTTAAGATATACCTCCGCCATTTCCCGTTTGTACTCCGCATGGCCGCCGTTGCCGTACTTACCATTGTGCTCGCACGACCACAGTCGACCGATAATTGGCAAAAGAAATCGACCGAAGGAATCGACATAATGATGGCAATCGACGTATCTACAAGTATGCTGGCTGAAGATTTAAAGCCCAACCGCCTCGAAGCCGCCAAAGACGTTGCCGCGTCTTTTATCAACGGAAGAACAAGCGACAATATAGGCCTAGTGGTATTTTCCGGCGAAAGTTTCACGCAATGTCCTCTAACGACTGATCACCATGTACTCCTAAACCTTTTTGGAAATATAAAATGCGGAATGATCAATGACGGTACTGCCATTGGTCTCGGATTGGCCAACGCCGTTAGCCGTATAAAAGACAGTCAGGCCATTGCTAAAGTTATTATTCTCCTTACCGACGGTTCTAACAATATGGGCGAAATTGCTCCCATCACAGCCGCAGAAATCGCTCAAACATTCGGCATAAGAGTATACACCATCGGCGTCGGAACAAAAGGCATGGCTCCATATCCGTTTCAAACAGCCTTCGGAATACAGTATCAAAACGTTCCGGTAGATATTGATGAAGATATGTTGAAACAAATTGCAGCCATAACCGGCGGACAATATTTCCGTGCGGTTGACAATGCACACCTGAAAAGTATATATGCTGAAATCGACCAGTTGGAGAAAACTCGTATAAATGTTCAGGAATACAGCAAAAAACAGGAAGAATATCTAAATCTTGCCTTGATTGTATTTGGCCTCCTGCTATTTGAAATTCTGATCAGAAACCTGCTATTAAGGCATATACCATGAGTCGGTTATTTCTGGAAGCTTCATCGCCTTCGTCAGATAATAAATAATGTTTTAATAAAAAGTCAATTATATGTTCCGATTCGCAAACCCTGATTACTTATACTTGCTTTTAACTATTCCATTCGTGATTGTGCTATATGTGTTGGCAACAACCGGCAGAAAAAAGGCGCTCCGGAAATTCGGTAACCCCGAACTCCTCGCGGAACTAATGCCCGATGTTTCTCCCAAACGTCGCCATTGGAAATTCTGGATACTGCTGGGAGCCATAGCCACAATAATACTTGTAATAGCCGGACCACAGTTTGGCTCAAAGCTCGAAACGGTGAAACGCCAGGGAGTGGAGATAATGGTTTGTCTTGACGTTTCAAACTCCATGTTAGCGGAAGATGTGTCGCCTAATCGCCTTGAAAAAGCAAAACAAATACTTTCGCGCCTTACCGAAGGATTCAGTAACGACAAGCTGGGGCTGATCGTTTTTGCAGGAGATGCCTTTACGCAATTACCTATAACGTCCGATTATATTTCCGCAAAAATGTTCCTCTCGTCCATTGATCCCTCAATGGTCTCTACCCAGGGAACTGCTATCGGAGCAGCGCTCGACCTTGCCCTGCGATCTTTCTCACCCAGCGAAACAGCCGACAAGGCTATCATTCTTATTACCGACGGTGAAAATCATGAAGGCAACGCTGTTGAGGCCGCACAACGGGCTGCCGACAACAACATTCGTATTCATATCGTCGGTATGGGCCAACTAAACGGCTCTCCCATCCCTACCGGCAACAACACTTTCATGAAAGACGCCGAAGGTAACGTTGTTATAACCAAGCTCAACGAACCCATGTGCCAGGAAATTGCCGCCGCCGGACAAGGCATTTACGTCCGCGCCGACAATACTAACACAGCTTTAAAAAACCTTCAAAACGAAATAAATAAAATGAAAAAAGCAGAAGTGGAAAGTAAAATATACACCGAATACGAGGAGCAATTCCAAACCATTGCATGGATATGCCTCGCGCTTTTATTGCTCGATATTCTTATTATCGAAAGGAAAAGCAGGATATTCCGCCGCATTAAACTTTTTACCATCGCCATGATATTTGCTTCGGGAACCATGTTCGCACAAAAAGCCGAACGGCAAAACATTCGCGAAGGCAATAAGCTCTACAAGGCCGAAAAGTTTACCGAAGCCGAAATTGCATATCGCAAAAGTACCGAAGTCAACCCGCGCTCCGTTGAAGGAGCATACAACTTAGGCAACGCTCTTTACAAGGAAGGCAAATATCCTGAAGCCGCCGAACAATACCAGCTCGTTCTCGGACAAGGAGAACGCCTCGCCAAAGAAAACCCAAACAACTTGCAAAAGCTGGCGCAAGTTCTCCATAATACAGGCAATATTCACATGCAAGGCAAAGATTACGCGAAAAGCATAGAGGCATACAAACAATCGCTGCGCATCAATCCGAGCAACGACGAAACACGGTATAATCTTGCCCTCGCAAAAAAACTCCTCGACGATCAGCAACAGGAGCAAGAAAACCAAGATAATCAAGAGCAGCAAAACCAAGACGAACAACAAGAGCAACAACAGCCGCAAGACAATCAGCAGAAATCGCAGGAAGAGCAAAAACCAAACGAACAGATGAGTCGCGATAACGCACAGCAAATCCTCGACGCATTCCTTCAGGATGAAAAGGATACTCAAGATAAAGTAAAACAAATGCAACAGCAACATTCCGGACGCAAAACAGGAAAGCAGTGGTAAACACAAAACAACAAGTAAAACCCATTTAGAGCATAGTTCATGAAACGATTATTTGCCTACATATTATTATTACTACTCCCAACCATCGCCGCCTTTGCCGCCGACATAACCTTCAAGGCAGCGGCGCCCCCAGCCGTAGTTGTCGGCGAATCATTCTCTCTTACCTATACGGTCAACGCCGAAGTAAAACAAAGCGACCTTCGTATCCTCGGCGAGTTTACCGGCTTCGACATAAGCTACGGGCCAAGCGTATCCTACAATCAAAGTATGAGCTGGTCGTCGTCCGGACAGGCTATATCAGAAACGAACGTAAAGTTCACCTACGTTCTCGTTGCCAAAAGCGAAGGAACCTTCACGCTCCCCGCCGCCGGCATCAAGGTAGGCAACTCAAACTATACGTCGAACACGCTAAGCATAAAAGCGCTGCCGCCCGACCAAGCCGCCAATGTACAGGCCAACGCCGCATCGGCAGCAGTAAGCTCAAACGATGTGTTCATTCTTATGACGCTCTCAAAGAAAAGCGCATACGAACAAGAAGCCATCCTTGCCACATTCAAGCTCTATACAAAAGATCCCGAAGTGGCTTTCCGAAGTGCAAAATTCCCCGGCTTCGAAGGATTCCTCGCACAGGAAATCGAACTGCCGCAAAACAAACAATACACACAGGAATCATATAACGGATCAAACTACTACGCCGTAGTGATTAAGCAAACGCTACTGTTCCCGCAACGCGCGGGCAACCTCACAATCGAAGCCGGCAAATTTGAAATAACCGTTCGCGTCAGAACGCAACAACGTATCAGAAGCATATTCGAAGACTTTCTCGATACCTATCAAAACGTAAACAAACAACTTACAACCAACGCCGCCACCATCGAAGTACGACCCCTCCCCAGCGGCAAACCCACATCATACGCAGGAGCCGTAGGCGACTTCAGCCTCAAAGCCAACATCGCCCCGCAAAGCCTCAAAGCCAACGAAGCCATAACCCTCAAGATCAACATCAGCGGAACCGGCAACCTGCGCGTAATCAAGAATCCCGAAGTAACATTTCCAAACGACTTTGAAGTATACGACCCTACATTTGACAACAATATCCGCATAACCCCAAGCGGAGCCACCGGCAATAAAACAATCGAATACGTAGCCATCCCACGCTACGCAGGCGATTTCAAGATCCCCGCCGTAATGTTCTCATACTTCGACCCCAAAACCGGAACCTACAAAACCCTGTCGGCAGGCCCATACAACCTCCATGTTGAAAAATCAGACGGAGCCAACGACAACGCACCCGTTGTTTCAAACTTCAGCAACCGCGAAAACGTAAGAAACATAGGGCAGGACATACGATACCTTAAAGTAAAAAACATAGGCTTCGTTAATGCCAAGAACATGTTTACAGGCTCCGCGACCTTCTACCTCTGCTACATAATTCCGATACTATTAGCCGTTTTCCTCTTCATCATATACCGCAAGCAGGTGAAAGAAAATGCAAACATCGCACTCGTTCGGAACCGCAAAGCCAACAAAATAGCCGTCAGGCGACTTAAAAACGCCGGTCGCCTCATGCGCGACAACCAGACAGAAGCATTTTACGACGAAACACTCCGCGCCATATGGGGATACCTAAGCGACAAGCTCAACATCCCCGTGGCCAATCTTACAAAAGATAACATAGAAACAGAACTTAATAAATATGGCGCCGGCAACGCCCTCATCAGCCGCTTTATGGAAATTCTCGGCTCCTGCGAATTTGCCCGCTATGCCCCAGCCCAAGAAGCCGGACTGCCAGGCAAAATCTACGAAGAAGCCCTTAATGCAATAGGTGAAATGGAAAACATAATCAAAAAGTAACACATCCCATGAATATACGTAAGCTATACCCCCTTGCCGCCCTTGTACTCAGCCTCGCAACCGCCCAAGCCCAGGAAGAACAACTAAAAGAAGCCCAAGCCGACTACGCCCAAGCCAACTACACAAAAGCCATCGAAACCTACCGAACCGTTCTCCAAACCTACGGCGAATCAAGCGAAGTATACTACAACCTGGCCAACGCCTATTACAAAAACAATGAAATAGCCCCCGCCATCCTCTACTACGAACGAGCCCTACTCATTGATCCGGGCGACGCCGACATACGCTTCAACCTCCAAATGGCCCGCGGGCGAACCGTCGACCGCATCACCCCCGTAGGATCTTTCTTCCTGGCCCAATGGCTCAACTCCGTGCAAAACATGGGAGCCGCCGACTCCTGGGCCATGCTTGGTATCGGCTCATTCCTGATGTTCATAGCCAGCCTGTTCGTATACTTTTTCTCACGGCACACCCTGTGGAAAAAAACCGGATTCTATCTCGGATTTACATTCCTCGCCATCATGATCGTAGCCAACATATTTGCACGCAACCAGAAAAACGAACTGACGCGCCACAACCAAGCCATAGTTTTCTCGCCCACCGTAACCGTTAAAAGCTCGCCCAACTCAAGCGGAACCGACCTCTTCATCCTGCACGAAGGCGCCAAAGTAACCATACGCAATACCATAAGCGAATGGAACGAAATAGAGCTCGAAGACGGCAACATAGGCTGGATGCCCGCCAAAGACATGGAACTGATTTAGCCATGGAAGAAATACTAAAATACGAACGCAACCTGTTCTTCTTCCTCAACGGCAGCGACATCCCCGCCCTCGACCGCTTCGTATGGCTATATTCCGGCAAATTAGTATGGCTTCCGGCCGTAGCTTTCATTCTCTTTGCCCTTATCTACAAAAAAACATGGAAAGAATACCTTCTGGTGTTGCTCGCAATCATAACCGTAGCCACGCTATGCGACCAATTCTCATCCCAAATATGCAAACCACTGTTCGCCCGCCTGCGCCCCACCCACCATCCGGATTTCATGAACGAAGTCAGCACCGTATTCGGCTATCGCGGCGGGCGATACGGCTTCATATCCAGCCACGCCGCCAACTCGTTCGGATTTGCAGTATACATATCCCTCCTGTTCCGCTCCCGCTTCTTCACCGCAACCATCACAATGTGGGCCATCCTGACAGCCTGGTCGCGCATATACCTCGGCGTACATTTCATATCCGACGTAGCTGCAGGCGCAATTTCAGGCATAATATTCGGCCTCCTCGTATATTACCTGTATGTAAAGGTCAGGAACAAATACATAGCCCCCACGACAAGCCTTTCACCAGCCGATCTATACTCCGAAAGGCGAAAAAACTACGCAGCCATGGCAATAATAGCCTCCATTATAGCCATAGCAATACTCAACGCGCCGCTGGCAGCCATGCTCTCGTAAGCCGGCCAAGCCCTAATATTACCATATAATTCCTCTCTTATAGAGCTTTCGGAAAGCTCCGGAATCCTTGCCGCACGCCGTCGGGGGGAGTCCGTCTATTTCCGGGAATAAGTTACTTATGTTCAGGAATAAGTTACTTATGCCCGGGAATAGGTTGCGTATGCTCGGGAATATGTTACTTATGCCCGGGAATAAGCTGCGCATGCCCGGGAATATGTTACGTATGCCCGGGAATATGTTTCGTATGCCTGGGAATAAGCTACGTATGCTCGGGAATAAGCTACGTATGCTCGGGAATAAGCTACGTATGCTCGGGAATAAGCTACGTATGCCCAAGATGATGTTGCTTATGCTCGGGAATAAGCTACGTATGCCCAAGATGATGTTGCTTATGCTCGGGAATATTTGTCGGGACTCTTTGGGAAAGCTCCGGAGTTTCCCACTTATTGCCGGCAGGCTTCCCGAATTTTCCGACAGTATCTTCCACTCTATATATTGAGATAATGAAAAAATATTTGCCCCGCTGCGCAATGTATTAAACATCAGCATAGTATTAGCAAATATCCTGCTTCGGGAAATTTTTCATGTCGTAAAGCATAATAATTTATTATGCCTATGTAACATATAATCCATACATTAGTGCCATCAATTAATCATAACGTTTGATGATATTCTTAAAACAATGAAATTATGACAAAGACAATCACTTTTAACGAATTACGCAGGATTAAAGACAGCTTGCCGGATGGAAGCATCCACCAGATTGCTAATGAATTAGACCTTTCGGTCGAAACGGTACGAAATTATTTCGGCGGACAAAACTTCACAGAAGGAAAAAGCTGCGGAATACATATCGAACCGGGGCCCGACGGCGGAATTGTTGTTCTCGACGACACTTTAATATTGGAGCGCGCTTATGAAATACTCGGCCAAGGCCGCGTATCCGAAGCCGCTAATGCGTAAAACCACCAAAGAGCGTTTTATTCAAACGAAATCCCTGACCGACGCAACGTCTGGTGAGGGATTTTTTTATATCTACAAATTCTAAATAATACTTTAATCTTATGGAAGAAAAATTGATCACGCTGGCTATTCACACATTTGAGAAAGCCCAGATACTTAAAACAATCCTCGAAACCGAAGGAATCCAAGCATGTATTCACAACGTTAACCTGATCCAGCCGGTAATATCCGCCGGAGTAAGGGTCAGAATAAACGAAAGCGACCTGCCGCAGGCCCTCCGTATAATAGAAGACAACAAATGGCTTGAAGAAACTCGCGAGGGAATGGCCGAAAAGGTTGAAAACAGAGTTCTTATCCCGGTTGATTTTTCCGAATACTCGATGAAAGCCTGCGAGATAGGCATCAACCATGCTCATGCCGCCAATGCCGGGGTAATATTACTCCACGCATATTCAAGCCCCTACTTTCCCGGCTCCATCACCCTTGGCGATATACCGGTATATGGAATTGCCGAAAGCGAGATGCTAAAGGATTTACTCAATCGCGTGGAAGCCGATATGGCCAAATTATGCCTTACAATCCGCCGCAAGATGGACGGCGGCGAATTACCTCGAGTAGAAATTGAACCAATAATTAAGGAAGGACTGCCCGAAGAGGAAATAATCGCATGCGAAAAGCAATATCATCCAAGGCTGATTGTAATGGGTACTCGCGGGAAAGGACAAAAGGAGATCGACCTTATCGGGAGCGTAACCGGCGAAATTATAGAACTCGCCAAGGCCCCGGTTTTAGCAATTCCCGAAAATGTTCCGTTCAATAATATCGCTGCTACTACAAATATGGCATTCGCAACCTCGTTCAACCAGCGAGACTTAGTTGCGTTCGACGCCTTCGTTAGCCTTATCGGCGGATACTCGCCTAACATACACCTGTTCAACATATCGTCGCTCCGCGATAAATGGGACGAAATCCGTTTGGGGGGAATACAGGAGTACTTCAAAAAGCAGTATCCCCATCTTAACATTTCGCATACCATGCTTACCGACGAGGATATACTTGCGGCAATTGAAAACTTCGTTCGCGAGGAAAACATTGAGATCATTGCCCTCACTTCGCAAAAGAGAAATACTCTGGCGAGGATATTTAGCCCTGGCATTGCACGCAAAATGCTGTTCCATACCGACACGCCTCTATGGGTATTGCATGCTTAAATCAGAGATATGTCTAAATCATTAAGAATCGTATTCATGGGAACTCCCGACTTTGCGGTTGCAAGCCTTCGCGCCTTAGTTGACGGAGGTTATAACGTGTCGGGAGTTGTAACAACTCCCGACAGGCCCATCGGAAAGCATCAGAGCGTGCTGAGCGAATGTCCGGTCAAAAAATATGCACGCGAAAAAGGAATCTTCACCCTCCAGCCTGAAAAGCTGAAAGATACCGTATTTCTCAACCAGCTTGCCGAACTGAAGGCCGACCTCCAGATTGTTGTTGCCTTCAGAATGCTTCCCGAAGCCGTATGGGCTATGCCTCGCCTTGGAACTTTTAACCTCCACGCTTCTCTCCTCCCGCAATATCGCGGCGCTGCGCCTATAAACCGGGCCATTATGGCGGGAGATACTGAAACCGGCGTTACCACATTTTTCCTGACTCATGAAATCGACTGCGGCAAAATTATACTCCGCCGAAGTATCCCGATTAACGATACCGACGATGCAGGCGTTATTCATGACAGGTTAATGGCTCTCGGATCAGAGCTGGTAATCGAAACCGTTGATTTGATCGGAAGCGGAAGGGTAGGGGGCGTACTCCAGGAAACACTATACGATGCAGCAACCGAACTTCGCCCGGCGCCAAAGCTCTTTACCGAAAACTGCCGGATCAATTGGCAAATGCCAATGAAACATATTTACGATTTCATTAGAGGCCTGTCGCCATACCCTGCGGCATGGACAGAACTCATTTCTTCCAACGGCGAGCGCCGCGTCGTGAAAATTTATCAAACGGAAAAAATCCCAGCCGAACATTTTCTTCCTTCCGGAACTTTGATTACAAGCAGCCGTGATACGATTGATGCAGCCGTTAACGGTGGCTTTATCCGTTTGCTGTCGCTCCAGATGGCCGGCAGGAAGAGGATGAAAGCGATTGATTTTCTAAATGGATTCAGGCTTGAGGAAGGGAGCCGGCTTGCTTAAACTCAAAACTTTCTGATGTAAGCAATAGAATAAGTTTCGTACATATAATCACGAATGCCGTGATTATATCGAAGAGAAATAATATTCTTGTTAAACTCCAACTTAAGATTATTACGCCATATCAGCGGACTGTCGCCATTGCCATTATAACCATTGAACCCTGATATGTCGGTTGAGACGGTTACTTTGTCGAGTCCACCGGTAAGGCCAACGCCGTATGCCCAGGCATCGTTTTGGCGATGGGTTAAATTGTTTGTCATCCAGCAGTAAAAGCCTGATGAAGCGATGAGGCGGAGGTAGTATTTATCATATGAATATCCGGCAAGGTCGCGACCAATGTTAAGATTGAACCAATATGTTGCGGCATCGGTGAAACGGGCGTCGCACAATCGGCCGCCGCTGGCTGTTTTGATACTGAAATCAATCATGGCATCTATCCATTCGTCGTTTTGAAGCAACTGGAAGAAAGCGGTTAATACAACGTCGCCACTATATTTTTCATACGGAGGACATTCTCTTTCGGCGGCATTGCGCTCTTCCTGCGTTTCGGCAGTAAGTTTATATTTTTCCCATGGAATGAAAGTTATTTCCAATCCGGCCTTGCCCCGTACTAATGGTAGAAGCATACGTAAATATACATCTGTTGTTTGATCGCCAACATAATAATGATACTGAGGACGAATCTCTACTTCGTACGATTCTGAAACCAGGCCGTTGCGAAGCTCCGGAACAGGGAAAGCCGAAGGGCCGAAATACTTAGGAGAATAAATAAGTTTCGACATATTATTTATCCATTCGTTTTCATTACCGGCTTCCTGCGAATATGCTGTTGGAGTGAAAATCAGTAAGATAAAAGCAATGTGGAATATGTTTTTATTTGTCATTATAAAGCTCTGAATTAATGTTGATGCAAAAGTATAATATCCGATTCTATTTGCTATATTTGTCATAGTATGAATATTATCAATATAAAATATGAAGACAAATTTAAAAAAATCACTGTTTATCGCAAGCGCCTTAATGTTCGCCTGCACACTGTCGGCTAAAAAACCGATTAAAACGCTGCTTATTACCGGTCAGAACAACCATAATTGGCAAGTCAGCCATTTGGTTATCAAAGACATTCTCGAAAATTCCGGCCTTTTCATGGTTGATTTTGCCATATCTCCCGAAAAAGGTAAGGATATGTCGAATTTCCTCGTTGAATTTGAACCGTACAGCTTAGTTATCCTTGACTACAACGGCGATCCATGGCCAAAAGAAACTATGAACCGCTTTGAAAAGTATGCTGAAAAAGGCGGTGGAATCGTGGTTTATCATGCGGCAGACAATTCTTTTCCACAATGGGATGCGTACAACAAGATATGTGGCCTTGGAGGATGGGAAGGAAGAAATGAAAAATCCGGACCATATGCCTATTGGCTTAACGACGAACTGCATAAAGATTACAGCCCCGGCAGAGGCGGATCGCACGGACCGCAGCACGAATATATGATGAATGCACGTTCAAGCAACCATCCAGTAATCAACGGCTTACCCAATAGATGGGTACATGCCAAAGACGAACTCTACGATCGCATGCGCGGACCGGCCAATATTGCCGATCTGTTTTACACCGCCTTTTCGGATACGGCAAAAGCTGGCTCCGGGCGCGAAGAACCTCTAATTTTTACTGTTAACTATGGCAAAGCACGCATTTTTCACACCATGCTTGGACATTGCGGACCTTCATACGAAAATAATCCGGCCATGCAGTGTACCGGCTTTCAGGTACTTTTCCTCCGTGGAGCCGAATGGGCCGCAACAGGTAAGGTTACGCAAACAGTTCCCAAAGATTTTCCGTCGTCAACATATGTAACGTACAGGTACGATTATAAGGAAAGTGAAAATTGATAGCTGAGAATAATAAAAAATAGCCTTGTTGCAACAATCGAAGATATATTTATGCAACAAGGCCATTTTTCTTTATTTCATAGAATCATACTTAACATAATGCCAATTATGCGTTTTATATATCTTAAAAACAAGCTTTCAATCCACACAACAAAATCATGTTCTTACATCTTGTCCATAATTGTTTCAAGTAGCTCCTGCATACGCGCAATATCAGCAGGATCTTTAATATTTTCCATCCCGCTTTGAAGAATTTCAATGGCTTCATCGTGCTTATCCTCATTATTGCTAAGCAATTCGGCAAGTTTCGTATAAGTCCAATAAACGTTTGGATAAAGATTACAATTGATGCGAAGAATCATTGAAATTGCATGCGGATCGGTTTTCTCACGACGCAATAATGTATTAGCCAAGCTATTAAGTTCGCTTGCAGATGCTGTAAGATGCCGAAGCTGGTTGGCAAGGCCGCGGTAAGACACATTGGAATCGTGCAAAATGCCTGCGTCGAGCCATTCGCCAACAATCAAATATGCCGGATAATTGGGAATATACGACGATTCTTGTACAATATCCAGCAAATCTCGCTCCAGAGAAACAGCCGGATATTCAACAATGCGCCCAAGCTCTTCATCATCCCTCGATATTATAAAGGTAGGAACGCGATAAATATGCCGGCCTACCTCCTCATGTCCAGGAGCGCTGCGAAAATACGGATCGGTATCGCCGATAGCTATAATTTTGCATTGCTCTAACGGAAACGAGATGGCTTCAAGCGTTTTAAGGAAGCGAGGAACTTCGCGACGGCTGTCGCCGCACCAAGTTCCGAAAAAAATGGTTACATGCGTCTCATCAAAATTCTCGCCTTTTAATCGCTCAACAACGCCGGGATTCGGCGCATAGCCGTCGTAATTTTCTGCAAACCAATCCGCATACGGAGCCTTACGCAAATCGTCGATCATACATGGTCCCATTAGCTTTAAACTGTCGGATTGCGCCGAAATCAGGGCCGGCAACAACACGGCTGCCATAATAATAATTGTTCTTTTCATCTTGCTTGTTTCTTTTATCGGCAAAGATAACTTTAATTTATCATTAAGAATTTTCCCACTTATCGCTTCACTACTTTCATCTTCCATACGGTTTATTATGTACTGATTATAAAATACCGGGAGCGCTATCCTGGATTTATTTATCTACTTTAGCCCCAATCAATATTATATTATGAATATGGTAACAAAAGATTTTTTAGACGAACATGCTTCGCGTATAAATACGCCGGACTTTATCGACAACGATCCGGTTCGTTTCCCAAGGCTTTACAGCAGGTTGCAGGATGTTGAAATTGTGGCGTTTACAACGGCTGTTATAGCTTGGGGAAATCGCCGGAGCATACTTGCTCATGCCGGGCAAATGTTTGCAGCTATGGGCGGCAGTCCTTACAATTATGTTATGAATGGCGAGTATGAATCGCTGGGGAATACGAACCTCCACCGTACTTTTTTTACAACTGATTTGCAATATTTGCTTCGCGGCTTACACCTGGTTTTTGATGAGTTTTACTCGCTGGAATCTTACCTTATTAACTCGTTTGGCGATTCAAGGGAAACGGTTACGCCATGGGATATTGCAGCAGTTGTTATGGAGAAACTGCGGATGGCTAACGGCGGAGGTTTAAACAGAGAATGCGCTCGATTTTTTTCCGGCGAAACGTCGGCTTTGAAGCGGGTTAATCTGGCGTTGCGCTGGCTGGTCAGGAATGACGGGATTGTGGATATGGGCGTTTGGTCGATAATAAAACCGGCACAATTGTATATTCCATTGGATGTTCATGTTGGCAATACGGCGCGGAAACTGGGACTGCTGCAACGGAAGTCGAACGACCGGAAAGCGGTTGAGGAGCTTACGGCAAGGTTGCGGGAGTTCTGCCCGGAAGATCCGGCGCGGTACGACTTTGCGCTGTTTGGCATGGGAGTAAATAAAATTGAACATTAATATTGCCATGAAAACCGTCCGGCTTCCCTGCAAGTCTGTTCGGCAGTATTACATGAATATAAAAAGAGATTTTTTTTCAACAATCTATCCCACAAAATTTATTCCTCTGCCGCCCGAACCATCCGGCCGGTAATAACTGCGATTTGGGTAGTTGATAAAGCCGTTTTCGTAGCTACGAAAACGATTTGGGTAGCTTAGAAAACTGTTTGGGTAGCTGCGAAAAGCATTTTGGTAGCTACAAAAAGCGTTCCGGTAGCTACAAAAACTGTTCCGGTAGCTACAAAAAACGTTCCGGTAGCTACCAAAAACGTTCCGGTAGCTACAAAAACTGTTCCGGTAGCTACAAAAACAACATTTTTCACTGCAACGGTTTTGTATTTATCTAATTAAACGGCGGTTTTACAGCAAGATATGGGATGCGGGACTGCGGGCTTTGTTTTCTCCGGAACAGTAATCAGGCTCATCCATCAAGCGCTAAAGGCCGGCTCCCGGTTTTGGTAGAGCTTCATAACCGGCATAAAAATTCTCTTCTTTTCATGTATACGGCACGCGCGCCGCCATGATTGAACAGGGTTGTGATATCGCTGATTGGTGAATATAATTTGATGTGGATTAGATGGTTTAGGTTTGATGGATGATGGAATGTATATAAAAGGAAAAAGGCTGTCTCACGACAACCTTTTTTCTTCTTTGTTAACCTTAAAATCTAATACCATGAAAAACACAGTGCAAAGATATGCACTATATGTTATATAGCATAGTGTTTCGAGCTCAATTAAGTTTATTTAACTACTATCCCCTACCCTTTCGGTGTTTCAAAAGCTGAAACGGAATCCGAGGCGGATACCTCCGCGGTTGATATTCATGCTGTTAATGTATGTAAGGCGGCGGTAATAATCAATGCGCACTATATTGAATATATTCTCGATTCCGGCGCTTACTTCGATATACGGCTCTTTTTTGAACGTGGCGGAGCCTTCGGGGAAGATATATAGCCCTTGCGGGTTAATCGAGGGATTGTTCTTATCAGACAGCCTGCCGTATGTTCCTGCAAAGGAAAGTACTTCGCGCAGCTGTAAACGCTTGAGCAGCGGAATACGGTTAAATAACCAGCCTTTCATGTAGTAAGTGAGGAATAGGGATACGTAGCGATCGCTCACAAACTCTAAGGCGCGCATCATGGCAAAGGTTTCGGGCTGAATAATGGCCGACTGGTTTGTATTGGGAATAATCAGTAGCGGAAACGGGAGGCGGTTCCATATATATCCGCCTCGCGCAATGGCGTCGACGTGGCCGAAAGATGATAGCCAAATGCGCTTTTCAATACCTGCCTCCGTTTGATGGTAAGTATAGTCGCTGCCGAGGGCGCGTAAGCCGGCTCGATGCGAGAAGCGGAAAACGGGGGCGTCTTTCGCCAGGTTGAAGATGGCGTCGCGCCCGTCGCGTCCGTTGTAAGGGCGTTCGCCGGGGGCGTAGCGGAGCTGGAGACCGATCTCGGCGGTTGAGAGGTTGCCCGCAGGGCGATTGTCGGAGGCGTTAATGTATTGCAGATCGCCGGCGGCCCGGTTATCTTCCCGCCGAGCCCAGAGGGATAGCATCAGGCGGTTGGGCCATTCCTTCTCGTAGCGGATTTCGGCCTTGCGGATATACTGCATCTGCGTAATCTGCTGCCCTACGGATTGCGACAGTATAAGGTTATCGTTACCCGACAGGAATTGCTGCCCCGGCGTGCTAACGTCGAATCCATACAGTACCGACAGGTTGTTGGCCGGCGATTCCTTGGAGTGGTAATCTCTCGGAATAAAGCTATAAGTTAGCGTGGCGAGGTACTTAACCTTACGGTCGGCAAGCCCGTAGGCTGCATAGCCCGATGCAAACAGGCTGGGCGAAAGCCCGGCGGTGGTCATTCCTCCTATACGGAACCGGGGCCCCTCTACGTAATTTGAGCTATATGTAGAGGAGATGGGGCCAAAATCGAAACGGCTATTATCTTTCTTCGCATGGCTGGGAACATAATCGGCTATCAGTATTCCGAGCGTCCTGGTTGCTATGCGGTACAGGGCAACCGAATCGAGGCGCGCCTGGAGAGCGCCTATTGCCCTCTCTTTCTCGCGAAGAGGAACCGGACGGGCGTTGCTCCAATACCGATCGTCGCGCCGGCCGGATCCTGCGCTAATATGAACCGGCCCTATCAAGGCGAAAACCGAATCGGCATCCTTAGGGGCTCTGTCAACAGGGCCGAACCTGCGCACGCGGTGGGCGTAGAGCTCGGTGGCGCCAGGCATGGCCATAAAATCGGCAAACAGATCTTCCTGCCGGGGAGCCCAGAGGCTATCGCCGTCGACGCGGGCATACTCAACCTCGATCCGAAGCCGGCGAACCCAATTGAGATTGATGTGGCGGGGAACGTTAAGCTGCGCCTTCCGAACGGCATACGTCCCGTCCAAAACTATATACAGATAACCCGTAAAGGCGTAGCTCTCGCTGTTAAACGGGGCGAACCCAAGCATTACGCAACGGTCGGAACCAACATTGAGGGTATCGAGTATGAAATACTTATAATACGCAACGGCAAGCGCAGACGACAACGGGCTCACAAAGCGGTTCAAAAGAATATTAACATCATTGTCGAAGATGTTCACGCCCTTAAGTATCTCGTCGAAATTGCCGGCAATAATGCCGCTATCGTCGAGCATTCGATCCAGACCCTCGCGCCGTACTGCCCGAACAACAGTCTTAGCCGAGCGAGGCGACCTGCGATAGTAGTAGTCCGACATTTGCTCGCGTACCGACAAGGTAAGCGCAGGGTTACCCGTAAGAGCCGACGTATCCAGGTAGCTTCGGATAAAGGGGAGCCTGCGAACCAATATATCGTCCTCGATAGCGGTATCCGTTTTAGCAAAGCCGAGCGTAAGGCGGTCGTAAATCGCCGTTTTGTATTGAGCCGCGGCTTCTATACGGTTGTAGTCTTTGCGCTCAATAGCTCTGCGGATAAGATCTACGGCCGGATTGTTGCGCCTTGCATACCGGCTGCGCTTCGGACGCACCACAACGCCGCCCAGCTCCACCGCTTCCGGAACGAGCAGTATCCGCAGGCTCGATTCGCCTCCACGGACCGGAACCTCTCGCAACGCATATCCGATATGACGCACATAGGCGCGCTCGCCGGGCAAACCTTCGCAACGTAAAACAAACGCTCCGCTATCGTCGGTAGTCGCGGCATACGATGTTCCTTCTATGCGGAGGGATGCGTTGGCCAAAGGCTCGCCGCTAAGCGAGTCGATTACAAAACCGCGCACTTCCTTAGCCCCTTGTCCTACGATTGTCGCAGGCGGGAACAATGCAAGGATAATTGCCGCAAACGCGAAGCGAATCATAGCCGAACAATATTTCAAGAATCAGCTCCTTATCACTTTAAATCCTTATCCGCGGAATAATAAAAGGAGTATTGCGCTTATAGGATTTATAGGCTTCGCCAAATCTTTCCTCCAGCTCCTTTTCCTCTACCAGCTTATGATAAAGGCTCCCAATCGCAAATCCAAGTATAAAGCTTATCGCCCCAGCCGTTGCGCCCGCTATTAACGTCCCGATTCCCAAATAATAAATGATAGCCCCCAATTCTATCGGATTCCTGCAATATTTATACGGCCCGGCAATCACCAGACGCCGCGTAGGAGCGCTGGGAGCCGGCGTACCTTTGCCGACCGACCACTGAGACGCCGTAGACCATAATAAAACGCACAATCCCAAAATAATACAGGCCAAAGCAACCGGAATCTCAATCATCCTGCCAAAGCTTATTCCCACATAGCCCGACGCAACTCCCCCAATGAAGATGAAAACAGCCGGCAACAAAACGAGGAAAAACACCGCCCCAATAATCAGCGATAAAACCTTATACCAGGCCGAACGCTCCCTGCCGGCAAACCTCAATACGAAATCAATAACCCTTCGCCTCATAATACCTCACCCCCGCCTGTCAACAAACTTAACCGGCTTGCGGCTCATATCCGGGAAATTAATCCGCCTTATCTCGTCGGCCGGATAGAACTCCACCCGAGGCGAAACGCGAATCTTCGCCCTGAATCTGTCCTGCAAATCCTTGCGAAGCGGAGCGTCGTCGGGAGGTATCGAGCGTAAGCCGGCTTTTACCGTTACGTCGTCGGCGCCGATCTCGTTTAAGCATACTTCTACCACATAGTTCTCAACATACGGCGTATTATCCAAAACGTCGTAGATAGCAGGCGGATAAAGAGTGGTACCCTTCAGCTTCAACATGTGATGGGCGCGACCCACTACGGGACTTACCCGCATCGAAGCGCGACCGCAGCGGCACCTTTCCGTATGGAAGCTAACCAAATCGCCGGTGCGGAAGCGTACGAGCGGCATGCCCTCCACGCCAAGGGTTGTAACCGTTAGCTCCCCCACCCCACCCTCGTCAACCGGGCGCCCATCCTCGTCGATAAGCTCGCATATAATAAGCTCCGGATGATGATGCCCGCCGCATCCGTAGCAACACTCGGCAAAAGTGGTAGCCATCTCGGTTGAAGCGTAAGTGGAGTATAGCTCAACGTCCCATTTCTCGCGGATACGGCGGCCAAGCAGATTAAGACTGAAATCGGCCTCGCGGAGATTCTCGCCTATGCACACCACTTTGCGAACGCTCGACCGCCGATAGTCGATCCCGCGCTCCTCGGCATACTTTATTATATGCAGAATGAACGACGGCACGCACATAAGCGTAGTTGGGCGGATGCGCTGTATCGTATCCCACTGCAATTCGGGGATGCCGTTGCCCACTCTCACTATTCCCGCGCCCAGAAGCCGCAGCCCAAGGAAGTAGGCCAAGCCGGCCATAAAGCGTTTGTCGAGCGTAGTCATGATCTGTACGATGTCGGAAGGGCCTACGCCGGCACACTCAAAGGATATGCGCTCGTTATAGGCAAGGCGGTTAAGGTCGAGGTCGGTCATGGCAAAGGTCACAGGGTCGCCCAGGGTTCCGGAGGTGGTGATGTAGTCAACCACCCGGAGGGGCGAAACGCAAAGGAAGTCGTTGTTATAAAGCTGCAAGTCGCGCTTCCCGGTGAAAGGCAGCAGCCGGAGGTCGTCGAGCGTGCGGATATCGCCGGGGCTTACTCCGCATCCCTCAAACATCCTTTTGTAAAAGGGCGAATGGAGCGCCGCGCGGTTAATTGCTTCGCGCAGCCTCTCTTCCTGGAAAAGGCGGATCTCGCCCGGCGAGCCGTACTCAATCTGCATGCCTTGCATCTATTCGCCGTAGCCTACAAAATTCCACATCACGCCAAACTTATCGAACACAACGCCTGCGCACGGGCTGTAAAACGTTTCCTCGAGGGGCATCGCCACCCGCCCCTCTTCGGCAAGAATACCGAAGGCGTATTTCACCTCGCCGATCGTTGTTTCAACGGCAATGGATATCCGCTCTGTCTCGCTCGCATTCAGCGCTTGCACAGGGCCGCAGTCCGACATGCGAATAAAATCGTCGCCCAGCTTAAGCGTTGCCTGGAGGATGCGGTTCTTATATTCATCTGTGATAACGAAGCCTTCTACCGGAGGCATGTCGGAAAGCCGCAGGCATTCTATCGTATCGGTTCGGAATGCGCGCTTGTAGAGTTCGATTGCTTCCGCACAGTTATCCACGTAAGTGAGGTAGGGTCTGATCTTCATAATACTTAATGTTAATTGTGTTTATACTTTTTATTTTGCTTACGCAACAAAGATATAATTACAAATTGAGAATTTAGAATCGTACATGCCCGGCGGCAATTGTAAAGCAAGCAAAAGGCAATCGCTCCCCTCCATCTCCCCAATGCTAATATCCCGCATGGAAACGGCCATGCCCAACGGCTCTTTGCTCATGCCCAGCGGCTCTTTGGGGGTTCCCAACGGCTTTTTGGGGGTTCCCAACGGCTTTTTGGGGATTCCCAAAATCTTCCTGGGGATTCCCAAAATCTTCCTGGGGATTCCCAAAATCTTCCTGGGGATTCCCAAAATCTTCCTGGGAGTTCCCAAAATCTTCCTGGGGATTCCCAAAATCTTCCTGGGAGTTCCCAAAATCTTTTTGGGGATTCCCAAAATCTTCTTGGGAGTTCCCAAAATCTTTTTGGGGATTCCCAAAATCTTTTTGGGAGTTCCCAAAATCTTTTTGGGGATTCCCAAAATCTTTTTGGGAGTTCCCAAAATCTTCCTGGGGATTCCCAAAATCTTCCTGGGAACTCCCAAAATCCTTTTGGAGACATCCAAATATCTTTTGGAGACATCCAAATGCCTTTTGGAAGCCTCCAAACGCCTTTTGGAGACATCCAAATATCTTTTGAAACCATACAAAAAGAAACCGGGCGTATTTATTTTTTAATTGGCGGTGAAGAAAAACTTTTTGGAATTGATTAAAGGTGAAGTTTTTGAATGATGTGGTGAATTGTTGATAATATATCGGCGCATACATTTGCATCTCCGTGTAAATAATTGATATCAGCAATGTTATATATTATATGGATAACCTTTATAAGCAATTGTGTGATTATCCTTAGTTCATAAAGTGTTTAAATGTACTTACTTTTGTTTGCACTTTAAGAGTACCGTAAAACCCTGCCTGAGAAGGTGGGGTTTTTTGCAGTATTATCCGGAGTTTATAGTTTTGCGAGCTGAATTCTTAATTTATTAAACATTTAAACATGTCGCAAATTGTTGCTTTCTATTATTCGCAAACCGGTCAGGGGCTTGATATCCTCCGCAGCGTTTGCCGGCCGCTGGCCGATGCGGGTCACGAAATTGTTTACAGGGAGATAATCCCGGAGGAGGCTTTCCCTTATCCGTGGTCTGCCGACGCATTTTTCGACGCGTTCCCCGAATCGCGGCAAGGCATTGGATGCACGACCGTTGTATCAGGACTGTCCGACGTTCCGGATCCGGCGCTTGTTATTATTGCCTGGCCGGCGTGGTTCCTTTCGCCTGCGATCCCTGTTCACGGCTTTTTCGCCAACGAGGCTGTGCGTGGCTATCTCCGGGGTAAAGATGTTGTTAGCATTTGCGGGTGCCGCAATATGTGGATAAAGGCGCAGGAGGGGGTTAACGCTTATATGGATTCGTGCGGGGCGCGTAGAAGGGGGGTTATTATCCTTCAGGACAGGCATCATAACCTTGTGAGCGTTATTACCATAATAAGATGGCTGATTGGCGGGCGCCGCGAGCGGAGGGGGCTGTTTCCCGATGCGGGCGTGTCGCGAAGAGATATAGAGGGGGCGGCCGTATTCGGCGGTATTATTGCCGGAGCGTTGGGCGAGTACGATAATCTTCAGTCGCGGCTGCTCGGCGCGGGGGCCGTAAGGTATAAGCCTGATATTGCGTTTGTCGAGAAGATTGGTCACAGTATATTCGGGATATGGTCGGAGTGGATATTGCGGAAGGGAAAGGCGGGCGACGCCAGGCGGGCTTTCCGCTTGAAGCTGTTCAAGTATTATTTATTTACGGTATTATTTCTTGTTTCGCCTGTGGGGCTCCTGGCGTTTTATGCTACGTATCCGTTCCGGATCAGGGGTATCAGGAGGGAGAGGCGGAGGCTAAGGTTTGATGATTAATGAAACGATATGGGGATTTCGGCATTGCGCCGGTTGCATTTTAAATTAATTTTGCCGCCATGAAACAAAAAGTATACATCACGCGATTGTCAAAATATCTGCCGAACGATCCTGTTGAGAATAGCGACATGGAGATATTCCTGGGATTGATTAACGGAAAGCCGTCTGTTGCCAAAAGTTTAGTATTGCGAAGCAACGGAATAAAGCGCAGGTACTACGCCCTCGACCGCGAAGGCTGCGCTACCCACACGAACGTTAGCATGGCCGCCCGCGCCGTAGCCGCTTTGTGCCGCGACGGCTTCTCGCCGCCAGACATCGAGCTCATTGCGGCCGGCACGGCCTCGCCGGAGCAGATCATGCCCTCGCATGGAGTAATGGTGCACGGCGAAGTGGGCGGCGCCAACGCCGAAACGGTAAGCTTTGCCGGCTCTTGCTGCACGGGTATCCAGGCTTTGAAGTACGCCTGGCTGTCTATCCTGTCGGGCGATAAGAATAACGCTGTGTGCGTGGCCTCCGAGCGTCTCAGCGCGTGGATGCGCCAATCGTATTTCGAGAGCGAGGCCGAGATCATAGCCAAACTTGAAAAGAAGCCGATCCTTGCCTTCGAGAAAGATTTCCTTCGATGGATGCTATCCGACGGAGCCGCCGCGGCGCTTCTGAAACCTGAGCCGGATCCCGGCGTTCTCTCGCTGGCGGTTGACTGGGTGGAGCTGTGCTCGTACGCTCACGTTCGCAAGGCCTGCATGTACGCCGGGGCCGAGCGCAACGGCAACGGCGACCTTACCGGATGGGCTTCGCTGGGCGAAAAAGAGTGGCTGGAGCGCTCGGTATTTGCTCTCAAGCAAGACGCGCGATATCTCGACGGCAGCATAACCGAGCTTGGGCTCGACTTTCTTAACGGTATAGTGAAGAAACGCGGCCTCGACGTTAGCAGGATTGATTGGTTCCTGCCGCATCTTTCCTCGATGTATTTCAAGAATAAGATAATTGAGGCCCTTGCAAAGGGGGGATACTCTATTCCGGAGGAGAAATGGTTCGTTAACCTGCCGAGCGTGGGCAACGTAGCGTCGGCCTCATGCTTCCTGGCGCTCGAGGAGCTTTACGGCTCGGGGCGGCTGAAGAAAGGCGATACGATACTTTGCATGGTTCCGGAGAGCGCCAGATTTTCATACGGCTACTGCCATCTAACGGTTTGCTGAGCATATATAACGCATTTACTTAAATACGGATTAATTATGAAGAAAGAAGAAGTTCCCCAAGACAGTAAATATCTTGAACCCACCACCCTCCGCGACCTCTACTACGCCGTTGACTCCAACGGGCGCTATGTACCGGTATCGAGCGTAGGGTGGGAAGCCCAAAACGAAGCCTTGAGCATCACCTGGGAAAACATCGCCGAGGAAGCCGAGGCCACGCGCAACGAAGCGCTCCTGGGGCAAACCAGTCCGCTTGCCTATCACATGGAGATCAACCTCCTCACTCCGGGCCTGCTCTCCTCATACTCCGGAATCTCGCGCAAGAACATACGCAAGCATCTCAACCCCGACGCCTTCAAGGCCCTCGACGATGATACGCTCCAAAAATATGCCAATGCCTTCGGCATCACAGTAGAGCAACTCAAGACCGTTTGACGGATGAAAATAAACTTTATCCACGGCCATGCCGCCCATTGCGAGAGCGGCGTAACATCAAACATGCTGCGCTATTACGGCATCAAGCTGAGCGAGCCCATGGTACTCGGCATCGGAGCCGGATTGTTCTTCTCCTATATGCCCTTTATTCGCTTACACGGCATGCCGGTAATATCCTTTCGCCCGCTGCCCGGCCACATCTTCGCCCGCGTTATGAAACGGATGAACGCGTCGATAGGAAGCCGGCGCTTCCTTAATAAAGATAAGGCAATGCGAGCGCTCGACCGCCTGCTGGAGCAGGGTACGCCCACGGGGGCTATCGTTGGGGTGTTTTACCTTCCGTACTTTCCCAAGGAGTACCGCTTCCACTTCAATGCCCATAACATTTGTATAATAGGAAAGGAAGGGGATACATATACGGTTAGCGATCCGATATCAATTGTAACGAACGAGCTCTCGGCCGCCGATCTACGTCGCGTACGCTTTGCGAAGGGCACCTATCCCCCGATGGGGAAATTATATTGGGTGAAGAAAATAAAAACCTCCGAGCCCGACCTTCGGCCCGCCATAATCAGCGGCATACGCCTCAACTGCCGCCGTATGCTCGACATTCCGATCCCATTCTTCGGCGTAAAAGGAATAGCAACCCTCGCCCGGCAGATGAGGAATTGGGAGCGCAAGCTCGGCCCTCGCAAAGCGGCGCTGCAACTCGCGCAAGTAATAAGGATGCTCGAAGAAATCGGAACCGGAGGAGCAGGATTCCGCTACATGTACGCAGCATTCCTCCAGGAAGCATCCGAAATGCTGTCAATGCCTGAGCTAAACGACTTCTCGGTGGAGATGACGGCCATAGGCGATCTCTGGCGCGACTTCGCCTTCGAGGCTGCGCGCAAGTTCAAAAAGCGCGGCGAAGACCTCTGTTCCTACGACGACTTGGCCGATAAGCTCTTGGCCATAGGCGAACGCGAGTTCCTCTTTTTCAACAGCCTCCGGGAGGTTGTGAAATGACGCCGCAGGCCGTAAGCGTTGATAACCTGCGCAAAACATACCGCGGCGGACATCGGCCTGCCCTCGATAACCTCTCCCTGCAAATCGCACAAGGCGAGATATACGGCCTTCTTGGTCCCAACGGCGCAGGAAAAACCACCCTCATACAAATCCTGTGCGGACTACTCCGCGCCGACAGCGGACAAGCCTCCATACTGAACCTCCCAATCCCGCTCCGGATGGCCCAAATCAAGCCGCTAATCGGCGTAGTTCCCCAAGATATCGCTCTATATCCAAGCTTGACGATAAGCGAGAACCTTTGCATATTCGGAGGAATATACGGAATCGGGAAACAAACCCTCCAAAGCCGCATCGCGAGCCTTCTTGCCATGTTCGGCCTCGAAACGCAGCGCAAAAAAATACTCGACGCATGCTCCGGAGGCATGAAACGCTGCGTTAACCTAATCGCCGGAATACTGCACACCCCCCGGATACTCTTCCTCGACGAGCCAACCGTAGGAATCGACGTCGGATCCCGCCGCCTCATCCTCGACAACCTCCAAATGCTCAACCGGCAAGGATGTACCATAGTATACACCTCCCACCACATGGAAGAAGCGCAGGAACTATGCACTCGAGTAGCCTTCGTTAATCACGGACGGCTGATAGCCGAAGGCAAGCCCCAGGACTTGATGGATGAACATGGAGTTAACAGCCTCGAAGCCCTCTACCTCTCCGAACTGAAAGCTGAGAATTAAATACACAATAAAGATGTCCGATTCAAGATTCCGCTCCATAGTTCGCTCCCGATCCTCAATCATAAAGGCTTTGCTCCGCAAAGACGCCTTGCTCCTCCTTCGCGATAAGGCTGGGCTCAGCATGATGTTTATCATGCCCCTGCTCCTTGCCGTTATAATGACTTACCTCCAAAACTCAACCTTCAACTCGATAAATGAGATCGGAATACCCGTGGCCATCCTCAACCTCGACGCCGACAGCCTCGGAATCGCTATCGAGAAGCAAATAGCAGCCGCCGAATCGTTCGACCTCCGCCCTACCCCATCCGGGCGCGACGAGCTTATCCGGTCGGTAACTCAAGGACGATATATGATAGGCATCATCATTCCCGAACAAGCCACAACCCGCCTGCGCGCCTCCGTACGCCGCTACGTATCCCAAGCATTCGACTCATCAACCTCAAACGCCCCCGCGCCCGACCCTCCGCGAGTTGAAATATACGTTGATCCCGTAACCAAGCCTACTTTCCGCAACGCCATAGCCGGAGCCATACGCGAGCAGGCAGCCCGTATCGAAAGCTCGTTTATAGCCCGGGCCATAGCAGCCGAAGTGAGCCTCCGCTTCCCGATCTCGATACCCGATATCGCAACCGGAAATGTGCTTGTAGACTTCGACGAACAATACGCTGTAGCCCCGGGCGCAGGCATCCCCAGCTCCACCCAGCATAACATACCCGCATGGAGTATCTTCGCCATCTTCTTCATAGCCATTTCTCTTTCGGGTAATATAATAAAGGAACGCGACGACGGAAGTTATGCCCGCCTAATGGCTATGCCCTGTCCCGCGTCACTATATACCCTGTCGAAGATCATGGTTTACCAAACCGTATGCCTGCTGCAATACGCCTCCATAATCCTTGCCGGCATATACCTTTTCCCCCGCCTTGGGCTGCCCGCCCTCGCTCCCCCGATCATCCTCCCCACCTTGCTGATGGGAGCCAGCGCAGCTGCAGCCGCCACAGGCTACGGGATAGGCATTGGGCGGATTGCCTCCACCCACCAGCAAGCCGCAATCTTTGCCGCCATCTCAACCGTGATAATGGCCGCTGTGGGAGGCATCTGGATCCCGGTTTTTATCATGCCACCCCCGATGCGATACGTTAGCGCCCTCTCTCCTCTCAACTGGGGGCTCGAAGGCTTTTACGATCTCTTCCTCCGAGGCGGCTCGGCGATTGATATCCTGCCCGAATGCGCCCTTTCGATAGGCTTCGGCATTCTATGCGCTGCGGTTGTTCCCCGGCTGATGAGAAGAAGAAATTAGGATACTATCTGAAGTCCCCAGCGCGAACCAGGTTTGTCTACGATTATATTCGATCCCGTACGGGACAGGACAGGGCTCCATTATTTTTCCCGACTTTGACGGTTCCCAAAAGTAAACGCATGATTCCCAGGAGCATAAATATAGATGCTCCACTACATTTACTCCTGTGCGGTCAACTCAAACGGTACCATATTCCTCTGAATGCTCATCGTATAACCTTAATGCATCCTGACTTGTTTTAGAAGGTATTACATATCTGTTTCTATTGCTGGTATCCCTGACTATACTTTCCTGTACGCGGTATAACTCTCCCCTGATTCTTTCAGCCGAATAACTTACTCCAATTTCCAGCCTGACACGGCGTTGCAAAAAACGTATCAGGAAGAACGCCACAAAGCAGATGACTATGTGCGCCCGAATCCGCTTTGCCGACCAATGGAAAACGGGGCGCACACGCAAGTCATGTTTGCTTATTCGGAACGATTCTTCTACCTGCCAAAGTCCGTGATAATGAGCAAGGATAGATTCGGCGTCCATATCTTCGCTTGAGATATTGGTAAAGACCCCATGCAGCCCATCCCAAAGCGCTTCACTATGCAACCTCTCTTCATTGACCATGATTTGCACAGTTCCGTCTACCATCAGATATTTTTTATACCCGTAATTGCTGATTAAGGATTCCGGCTTCTTACTTTTCTCAAGTTTTTGCCTCAACTTTGCCCTGTCGTAGCGGTCTTTCTCTGCACATTTTTGACAATTTCCTTAGTCGGGTGCCCAAAATAAACTCATACTTTTCCTTCTCTAAATATTCAATATTGGGCTTGGATAACAGCCAGCTATCGGCTACTATTACAGCGCGTTTGATACGGTAACGTCGCTTTATCTTCTCTATCGCCTCCCGAAATGTATTTCCTTCACACATATTGCCCGGAAAACTTCGTAACCTACCGGAAGGCCTTCCTTTGTAACCATCAAGGTTAGTCGTAAAACAGCAGATTTACTTCCTCAGTCAACAAGTTGCGGGAATGTTCCCGGGCAATGCCCTGCAAAGCGGAAGAGCGTTTCCTGCAGGGCAGGGCTAAGCGTGCCATAACAATGTCTTTGAGGATGAAACGGCTTTTGGAGCATTTATTCATCACCCGGCCAAAGCCGATTTCATCATACAGGCTTCCGTAAATATCATGAATGCCGGTCACAATACGCGCTTCTTCCCTGAGCTTACGCAAGTTAACCGGCAAAGGAGTTACATCGCCAATGGAACGCTGCCGGCCGGCGATTACCATCTCGGCCAAAGTCGGAGCAGCAAACATGTTGGGTGCAGCCAACACTTCCATCTCAGCCTTAATATGTTCGGCCAACTCGCGAAAGCGCATCTCATCCTCCGGTGGAACCGTAGCCACATTGCGCAAGGTTTTCTGTTTTACCTTGCCCTTTTCACGGATATGATCAACTATCAAAATAGTGACCTTACCGTTATGCCGTTCTCGTGTCCTTATAAACATGGCACAAAGATATAGAGCCTC
>JAITGL010000020.1 GCA_031280645.1 Tannerellaceae bacterium
CATAAGAGATAAGATTGCTTTATTCGTATTTATTTGTTTTTTATGCTTTAAAGATACGGACATCTTATCTCTTTTCCAAATGATTATAAGATTTTCTTAGGTCGAACTCACGTGAATTAGATAGTGCGAACCGTTGGGTCATTCCGTCCCACCTCATTCCCTATGATGAGATATGTGGAATTTACAGACGGAAAGCGCCCCTTTCATCGAGAGAACGTCCGAGCATTAATCCGCGTATTGTATTGTGGGCGCCGATCATCAAATATCTCTGTAATCTGGATGATCGTGAGACCGTAGATCAGATTTCGGAGAATGTGTACATGCAATACTTTCTCTATTATAAATTATCCCTAAATGCCTTTTATACACCGGCGTATACTTGCAAGGTAAACGGAAGCTTCAATCAAGTTGCCAGATACCTTTTGTAAGTATATGGAAGGTTCGGTAAAGCTGGTTGCCGCCAAGCTTGGCCGAATATCGGGAGATTATAATGGTTAGCCGGTAGGCTCGGTTCCTCTGTCGGGAATGGCGCGGCGGATCCACACTACGGCCGCAGCGAAAATGAGGCGGGTAGGAATTATCCAGAGGGCGGAAATTCCTATGGCGACGAATATTAGAGTGTCTTCGAGGAGCGAATGGCTTAAGGCGAGATGATAATTTAGCCGGTTTGCGTCGTGACGCGATAGCTTGCCGTCGCAGGTTTCTTCTATCATGATTGCGCCGCCGTAGGCAAGGCCAACGAGGTTGCCTACCATCCAAAGGAAAGCAGCGCTGCGCGGAAGGCCGAGGATTCGCATTAATGGCGAAAGTATCCGGGCAAGAATGGGGAGATAGTTAAACTCGCTCAGTAGGAAATGTAGAATCATGAGGGCTGTAACGATCACTACTATTGTGACGATTACCCGTATTGATCCGGCAAGCCAGATTGTTAATACTTCGCTGAGCGAGCTGTCTGGGGCGATGGGGGCTGCATGGGGCATGGGACTCCATCCGCTTGCGGGCATTACGATGTTGAGTGTAAAGGCAATTACAAAGGCCATTACGATGCGGAGGATTGTCATCTCCCAGAAGTTTGATCCGGTACGTTTCTGCACGGTTGACTCAACAATAAGGTTGTGCGCTACGAGGCATATAATCGAGAGGATTGTGGCTTGGCGGAGGTCGAGTTCTAATGTGGGTATGATGGCAACCGGAGCGTAAAGCGGGCAGAGCATCGAGGTGATAAACACCACGGCGGTTTCGCCCGGCAGCCCGATTATTGAGAGGGCAGGTTCGAGCCATGGCGAAATTTCGGCAAGGATGCCGGAGTATTGTAGGAGGCGGACTATGAGCGAAATGGGTAGGATGATCTTGAGAAGCCAGATGCAAGTGCGTCCCGACTTCGGAAGGGCTTTAACGACGCAGCTTTTGATTCGTTGAACGGTTGTGGGCATTAGCGGGTGTAATTATCGGCGGAAATGGGTGTCGAGTTCACGTTGGATTTCGCGTTCTTTGATAGATGCGCGCTTATCGTAGTCTTTTTTGCCTTTGGCGATGGAGATAGTTAGTTTAGCGAGGCCTTTTTCGTTGATATATAGCTTTAGCGGTATGATTGTGAAGCCTGAGTTTCGCGCTGCGTTATCGAGCTTGCGGAGTTCGCGCCGTGTGAGCAGGAGCTTGCGGTCGCGCCGGGTATTGTGGTTATTATATGTTCCGTAAAAGTATTCGGATATGTGCATGTTTTTAACCCATAATTCGTTGTGCTCTACGATGCAGTATGAGTCGGCAAGGTTGGCTTTTCCGAGGCGCAACGACTTTATTTCGGTTCCGGTTAGTACAATGCCGGCGGTGAAAGTGTCGAGGATCTCGTAATTAAAGCCGGCTTTTTTGTTTTTGATTTGTATGTTGGCTGACGTTTTCATTTTGTTTATCATCTATAATTTTATTGGGACTGGGGATTACGATCGCAGTCCAGGCATGAACAGGAACATTATACGGTATAGAATCATGGGCAAGGCGATAATTAGGATTGTGGCAATGAAGGTGAAGAGCGCTTGGGCCGAAACGGAGATTCTGAATACCGGGATTTGCCGGTTGTCAACCTTCATATATGTCGACGCTCCCTCCCATATGATGTAGGCTGTGTAAAGTAAAAAGGCACGGATGAAAAAGAAATCGCTTGCGGGCAAAATGCTTAAAGCGATTTCAATGGTAAACATCATGACGGATGAATATGCTATGAATCTACGGCAAAGGTCGGGGTTGGAGGGTTCGCGAAACATCTTCTTCCAGGCTTCGTTTAGCGTCCATACGGCGATAAAGAAGCCTCCAAAGCATGCAACCAAGGTTTTGATTGCAGCTTTGAGGGCTAATTCTACAACGAAATGCTTTTCGGTGAAAAGAACTCCGATGAAAGCGGCCAGGGTGGCAAGTCCGATTAACGGATATACGACGCGGGTGAGAATCTCGTCTTTGCGTTCTTTTTTTACTGCAAGTTGTTGCCAGGCTTTGCCCGGCTGAGCGATTATTGCTATTATAATTCGGATTAGCTCCCTGTACATGTTTACTGTTTTTTCAGATTGCAAGAAAGTGATGAACGCGATTATTTTTTAAGCCACCGGTCGAGCCATTCAAAGAAGACTCTTTGAAAGAGAACGCCGTTTTGCGGTTTTGCGATCCAATGATTTTCGTCTGGAAATACAAGCATCCTCGCCGGGATTCCCCTTAACCTTGCGGCGTTAAAAGCGCCTAGCCCTTGTGATACCGGAACGCGATAGTCGAGTTCGCCATGAGTAACAAGGATGGGCGTATCCCATTTGTCTACAAAGCGATGTGGGGATGAGGCATAAGATCGTTGCGCTATCTTGTTTGACACGTCCCAGTATGGTCCGCCGAGATCCCAATTGGCGAACCACATCTCCTCAGTTTCCAGATACTGTTGCTCAAAATTGAAAATTCCGGCGTGTGACACAAAGACTTTGAATCTCTTGTTGTGATTGCCCGCCAGCCAGTAAACCGAATATCCTCCGTAGCTTGCTCCCACGGCGCCTAGGCGTTGGTTATCAACGTAAGGCTCGGCGGCTATGGCGTCGATGGCGGAAAAATAGTCCTGCATGTTTTGTCCGCCGTAGTCGCCGCTGATTTGTTCGAGCCACTCCTGTCCGAAGCCGGGCAATCCGCGCCGGTTAGGGGCTACGACGATGTAATTGTTGGCGGCCATAATCTGAAAGTTCCAGCGATAGCTCCAGTACTGGCTCACTGTACTTTGTGGGCCGCCCTGGCAGTAAAGTAGGGCCGGGTATTTTTGTTTAGGATCAAAGTTGGGCGGGAAGATTACCCAAACAAGCATTTGCTTGCCGTCGGAGGTTGGAATCCAACGAGGCTCGGAGCGTGCGAGGTTCAGCCGGCTAAGGATTTCTTTATTCTCGAAGCTTATTTCGGCCGCATTGCCTGTTTGAGGGTCGACGGAGAATATTTCGGTTGGGGATTCGTGCGATTGTCGCATTGCTATCATACGGCCGGCGGCCATGTCGAAGCCGAGGTAGTCAAACTGTCCGGTGGTGATCTGTCGGATTTGCTTGTCGGCCAAGTTTATATCCCAGATATGGGTGAGCGCTTCTTTGCAGGCGATAAAGAAGATAGAGCTGCCGTCGGCGTTCCATAGGATAGCGTCAACGTTATAGTCGAAAGCTTCGGTTAGGTATTGCTTCGCGCCGGTTTCGAGATCGGCAGTGAACAGTCTTTTCTTGTCTGATTCGTATCCGTCTCGCTCCATGCTAATCCAGGCGATGTGCTTACCGTTGGGGGCGAACACCGGGTTGGTGTCGTAGCCCATCATGCCTTGGGTGAGGTTGCTGGTTTCGCGGGTCTCTACATCATATATATATATGTCGGAATTTGTGGAGAGGGTGTATTCCAAGCCGTTTTTTTTGCGCGAAGCGTAGGCCACAAGCTTTCCGTCGGGGCTCCATGCCATATCTTCGATCCCGCTAAGAGGCTTCATCGGACATTCAAACGGTTCGCCCTCCATGATATCAACAGCCTGTTGCATGGCCTGCCCGTCGAAATCTGCAATAAACGGATGCGGAATAGATTCAACCCACTCATCCCAGTGCTTATACATAAGGTCGTCGACCATCCGCCCGGAAGCTTTCGGAAGATCGGGATATATATCATGAGTTCGCAGTCCAGATTTAACGTCGGCATAGAAGAGAATCTTGGTCTCGTTGGGCGAAAAAAGGAATCCGTTGATATCTCCGGCATGATTGCTGATTTGTTTGCGATCGGATCCGTCGCGGTTCATTGTCCAGATTTGTTGGGATCCGTTGTCGGCGGTTGAGAGGAAGGCGATGGAGCGTCCGCCGTTTATCCACACTGCGTTGTGTTCGCTTTGCGAAGTTTGCGTAAGCTGTTGTTTGTTTGAGCCGTCGATGCCGACAGTTATAAGCTCCCGATTAGATTTGTTTTGCTCAATGCTTACGAAGGATACTCCGTAAAGAACAGTTGAGCCGTCGGGCGAGATTTTTGCTTCGCCTATTCTTGCAAGACTGTATAAAACTTCGGGAGTTAATATACCGCTTGCAATATTTAGAGTCGGACGTTGGATGCTTGCATCCTGTGGTTTACTTTGCGTAGAACAACTTAGCATTAGTGATAGTGAGACCATAAAAACCGGAAATAAAATACAGTTTTTCATTGTGCAAATATTGTTTATAAATAAGTAAAGAATAAATAGGATAATCTATATGCGAAGTTAGAAATAAAAATTTATCTTTGCATACTAATTTTTAAGCACTAAGTAAATATGAATAGAATTTGGCTTTTAGGAATTTTGGTATGTACGGTTCTTGCATTTTATTCATGC
>JAITGL010000018.1 GCA_031280645.1 Tannerellaceae bacterium
GCCGTACTCGAGGCCGCCGACTTCATAATACCCCTCCTCGACAATTATGCCTGCACCCCAAAGATTGAGTATGAGGGAGAAACGGGAGCCATCATTGATATGATGCAAGAATTTGACAAAGCCGAAAACGTTGCCCGCCTTGCACTTTTGGGCCAGACTGCCAATGTTGCCGCCCTCAAGCAGGTGAACATTGAGTTCCAAGCCCTTTACGAAACCCGTTTCGAGAATCGCTACGCCTTCAAACAGGGGGGCACGACTCTCCAGCGCCGGAAGGCTCTCACCCTGGAACTCAACAACTTTTGCGAGGCCGTAAACGGGCTGCTACTCACGGCCACCGATCCCGACGAAATAGACGGTTTGAGAGCGATCGTTGCAACAATCAATTCTACGATCGAGCAGTATAATATAATTGTAAATAAACATCTCGGTATAGTTGCAGCTAAAAAGAAAAACAACAATAAGGAGGACGGGAAAAATGACAGTGAAACCCAAACTCCCGACACGACAAATCCACCGGCTCCGGACACTCCTCCTCAAACTCCGGACGTTACTCCGCCGACGATTGATCCTGATGAGTTGAATCCGCCGGCTGTTGGCGAGCGTTAAGAAGATTGTAAATGAATACGTATCGAACATTGACAGTTAATTTTTTATCGTATAACTTTTTAAAAACAATTTTCTCATGAAACTGAAGATTACTTTTTTAATTGTGTGCGCTCTTTTCCTCGGTACGGTTACCGGATTTGGGCAGATTATTAGCGACAGCGGAACGATTGAAGGTTCGACGCTGACATGGACTTTGACAATATCTGGCGACGACGTTAGGCTGACTGTCAGCGCGCCGAATGGGCCGGATGCCATGCCGGATTATGGTGAGGTTATCAGTCCGTGGCGTGAGTACTATTTGAGCATTACTTCTATTGTTATAGAAGATGGGGTTACGAGGATTGGAAGCTATGCTTTTGGCGCCTAACTTAAGCTTACTTCCGTTGATATCCCAGGTAGCGTAGAATATATAGGCATTAGCGCTTTCGCCATGTGTTTTTTGCTTAAAGACGTAACCGTTCACTGGCAAAATGCTATTGCACCCGAAGCTTCTGCATTCGACAATATCCACCCGGAAGCAGCGCTGCATGTCCCGCCCGGTACGGCTGCCAGCTACCAAGCCAACGCGGTATGGAGCAGTAATTTTACCATAACAGTTACTCCGCCAACGGCTATCGACGCTGCTCAGGCTGCCGCTTTTATTGTACGTCCGCTTGGCGGAGCTTTGCAAATCTCCGGTCTTAGCATTGGCGAGGAGTTGAGCGTGTATACGATATCCGGCCGTGTTATATATAAAGGAAAGGCAACTGCTTCCGAGATATATCTTCCGATAAATGTTCGCGGCGCGCTGATTGTTGTTGCCGGCAAACGAAGCGTTAAGACAGTTCTGAATTAATAGGTTTCAATATAGGCAACACCCGTAGGGCCGCCGAACGTTTGTATGTTCGACGGCCCTTTTTTTGATTTGCTAGTATTTGTCCTCAAGCAAGGCTCACACCCCGTAAAGCAGAACCGAGGCCATAGCCGCCATTCCTTCTTTACGTCCGGCAAAGCCTAAATGTTCGGTGGTAGTGGCTTTGATGGATACTGCGCCGGAATCTACCTGCATCGCGTCGGCAAGGGTAGATTGCATCCGGGGGATGTGGGGGCTTAAGCGAGGCTGCTCGGCTATGATCACGGCGTCGATATTGCCCAGCTCGTATCCGGCGCGGCGCACTTCGGAGATTGTGCGCGAGAGGAGGATTTTGCTGTCGATGTTTTTGTAGTCGGAGGAGGAGTCGGGAAAGTGGAAGCCGATGTCGCGAAGACCGGCGGCTCCGAGCAGGGCGTCGCAAATGGCGTGGATAAGCACGTCGGCGTCGCTGTGGCCGTCGAGGCCGCAGGTATGATCAATCAGGATGCCTCCGAGCCATAGTTCGCGTCCTTCGCGGAAGGCATGAACGTCGAAGCCCAGGCCGGTGCGGATCTTCATCATCTGAAAAGGTTTTTTATCCCGTCCATATCGAACGACAGGGAGATGCGGAGCGTTTGGTCGAGGGGATTGCTCGGCACGGTGCTGATCAGGAAGGCTGCGTCGAGCTGCAATACGCTCATGCGGAAGCCGGCGCCGAATGAAAAGAACTGACGGTTGCCTTGGTTGGGATTCTCGTAATAGTATCCTCCGCGAAGGAAAAACTGGTCGTTATAACCGTATTCTGCGCCGAACGACAGGTTTATCTTGCGCATCTCGGTACTAAAGCCGTCGCCAAACGAGCGGAAGATACCCGTCATGAACGACATGCTGTTGTATTCGTCGCGGCGACGCTCGTAATCGTCGCGATCTTCCTGAGTACTTCCGAGCAGTACGGGCACGCTGGGGACGAGGTATTTGCTCGCGTCTAAGTATATCCCTACGTGGTTGTATTCGTCGAGGGGATAGAGCAGCCCGGCGCCGAGGCGGAAGGTTGTAGGGATGAACTGGTTGGTTACTCCTCCGTCGTGCGATATCTTGGTTCCTATGTTCGAGATATTGTAACCGAAGCTGAAGAGGCTCTCGGAGTTGCCGAGTACAACATATTTCTCAACGTATCCGGCCACGTCGGCGGCAAACGAGTTGCCGGGCGTCATCTCATCGCTTTGGTCGCTCATGTCGGATCTGATGTAGCGGAAGCCTACGGCCATGGAGTATATCTCCGACAGCTTGCGGCTGTAACTAAGGTCGAGGGCCATTTCGTAAGGATTAAGATAGTTGTACGGCACATCGGTTTCACTTGATTGCAGCGGGATTTCGCCGAGGGTAAAATAGCGGAGCGACGCTCCGATGGCCTGGTTGTCGTTGTTGCCTATCTTATAGAACCCTGCGAGGTATGCCAAAGCAATGTCGCTCACCAGGCTGCGCAGCCACGGCGTGTACGAGAGGCCCACGCCGGCCTTGCTGTAATTAAAGGCATACTTTGCCGGATTCCAGAACTGCGACGCAATGTCGGAGCCGCTGGCAGCTCCGTTGTCGCCCATTCCTCCGCCGCGGGCGTCGGGCGCGATGGAAAGAGATGGGACGGCGGTGTTTACCGCCGAAAAATGCTTCACTTCCGTTTCCTTCGCGCCCTGAGCAGTTATGGTAGAGGGGGCGCTAAGGAGGATAAGCCCGGAGGCGATAAATATGTAGCGGATTTTTGTTGTCAATACTTTCTTCATTGTCGTATTCATAATGCTCTCTTATTCTTGTAAAAATTGTGTGATACTATAAACTGCGCTCTTGCTTGTTTTATTGTGCTAAGATTACCAGTTTTTTCGACTGCGATACTTCGCCCGATCCTGTGGTTCGCAACGATACTTTATATATATATATGCCCGGAGGCAGGCGATTGCCGCCGGTATCGGCAAGGTTCCAGTCAACGGTTATCGGGGCGCCGGCAGGCGACGAGGCGGTTTGCTCAACGCGCCATCTCATCTTTCCTTTTATGTCGAACACTTCTATCCGCAGGCCGAGCAACGATTCGGGCATATTATGGCTTATGCCGAACCTTACCGACGTTCGGGCCGGAACCGGCGAAGCCGATATGCCGCTTATGCCAGGCTTAACGCTTTCGGATACTTCAAACTCGAAGGTGCGGACAGAGGCGTTGTTCATCACATCCCAAACCCTGAACTCCGCCGTATGACGGCCCGGCGTAAGGGCGGGAACGGAAAACCGCACCAAGCCTTCGCCGTTCGATTCGGGGATAAGGCGGTACCAGGAGTTGAGCGTATAGGTTGAGGCCGGCTTGTTGTCGATCGAGAGTATGATGTCGTGCCCTATACTCCCGCCGCCTATGTTCACTCCCGTTTGATCCCATATCCTTGCAACGAAAAGCGGGGTGGTATTAACCTGGCTTCCGTCGGAAAAGGTTGAATCGTTAAGATACATCATCCTTATTTCGGGACCTTCCGTATCGTTTACGGGCAGCTCGGCCGATCCGCCTACGGTGAAGCCGGCAAACGATCCGTGGGCTTCGCGGCCCGACGGCGAGGAGGCGTAAAGACTCATCAGTCCGTAATCGTTGGAGTACGAAATGTCTTTCGGAACCGTAAACGTGAAGGCGAATTTGCCGTTGCTCACAACGTTGTTACCTACAAACAGCCGGCTCGGATAGTCGGTAAAGCTGAGCCGCTCGCCGGTGCGGTTATTGTCGAGAGTGTTTCGCGTTTGACGGCTGTCGAATACCGTGGCGTTTATCGCGCCGCTGAAATCGGCAAGCATAGTTCCGCCGGTATTCGTTACTTCGCCCTCAACCGTTATCGTTTCCAGCGCACGGAATGCTACCGGATTTTGATCGTCTACCGGCTTACCGTTAACGGCCGTTATCCGCATCGAGTTGTCGGGATACGAAAGCCGCATGGCCGGATCGCCTATCAGGATAAAGTTTAGCTTATTGGTTTCGTTTAGCGATGCCTTTGTCAGCCTCATTACATCGCCGAGCGCGGGCGGTCGACCCTGCTCGTCGGCGCGGAACAGTTCCTCGGCTATCCTGCTGTTCAGCATTGCATTTTCAGAGGCGTATACAACGCGAGTGGTGGTTAGCATGGCGATACCGCCGCTCTTCTGGAGGAACACGCTCTCGCCGGCCGTGTTTTTGGGATGATCAAAGCGGGTAAAGTCGCAAGTGGCGGTTATCCATAGCGGGAGGCGGGAGTGGGTAAAGCGAGCGATATCTTGCGAGGTAAGCACGCTTTCGTCGCTCCACTTCTCCGTATCGCCGTGCCCCATGTAGTTGATGGCAAGCAGGCCGTCGTTAAGTTGCTTGAGTATTTGTTCGCGGATGTCGGGATAGGCAGAGCCGGTTTTGCGGTAAGCGTCGAAATACAGTTTGCTCACGATGATTTCCGGATGAGAGGCGCGCAGAGCATCGGCAATGCTGTTGGCCGAATCGGCGTGCATCAGGCTGTATCCGTCGCCCGCGCTGCCGTCGTCGGCTACAAAGCAGAAGCGATTTTTCCAGTCGCCCATATCTTTATTATCCATGTAGCGCAATACCTTGTCGACAATCATCTCCGCCTCCGCCTCCGACCGTACCGGGAAGCGGCCTATGCCGAGGCGCAACGGGCCTGTGGTGAACCTGCCGTTGTCGAGGGCTCCGAAATAATCATCGGTAACGTACGAGGCATGGTCGAGCGAATTAACCGATTGATAGGTAAGCAGCATATTAGTCGTATTAATTTGCTTCCATGCCGCCGTAAGCCGCCGGTTGTCGTACGCTCCGTCGCCAAACAGAAGGAGATACTTGGGCCGGTCGGCGGCGGTTTCGGCGCGGTCGTACAGCATCTTCATCAGGCGGCGGTAGGAAGTAGCGTCGGGGGTTCCGCTCGAAAACTCATTGTAAATGGCTTGAGGAGATACAACCGCCACTCGCAAGCCGTCGGCCCTGTGTCTTGCGGCAAGCCTTTCGGCCTGCGGAACAAGGAGCGGCTGGGCTATGATAACCATGTCGGTGGCTCCCAGACCGTGCAAATCCTGGTTTGGAACATCGCCCGATACTTGCGTCCACCCGCCCAGAGCACGATCGGTTTCAACGGCAACAAACTCCCGCATCTCTCCCGCCGGAATCACAAAGCTCAGTTCGCTACCGCTAAGCCGCGTTTCCATACGCCGCGGAAGAGCTCCGCCGGTAACGTCGAACACCGCCGTGGAGGCCGTGGCCTGTTGCAGAACAAAGCGTGAAACATTGCCCGACGAGGCTAAGCTGCGGAAAAAGGTATAGTCGCCATACTGCGCCAAGGTTCGCTTTACATGCAAGCGGATATAATTGAGATGCACATTCTCGTCGCCCGACTTAGAGTAGGCAACCTCCACTTGCGGAGACGAGTTTCCGCCGGTTGCCCATTCAACCGTTTCGGTACGCTCGCGGGCTTTAAGATATATGTAGCTGCCGTCGTTCGACACGGGCTGGAAGTTCATCCTTATCAGCTCCTGACCGTCGATTCGCAAAGAGGCCGATCCGGGCGAGCTCTTAGGGCGAGCTATGAACGACATTGTTACCTTGGCCGCATCATCCGTTATACCCGGAATATTAAATGCCTGCGAGGCGATTATACGACTGCCTCCGCCGGCAAACGATTCGCCGTACAGCTCCCGCCCCGATTCGTTAACCGACACGAGCTCCTCTTCATGCAGCCTGTAATCATCGTAAACCGACACCGTAAGAGCCGCGCCGGCTTCGATCGAAGGCACAAGCTGCATTTCAACCGGCTCATGGGCGTCTGTCAGGAAATAACAGCCATAAGTGGAGTACGGATTATTAACATGCGCGAAAGTATTGGCCGAGGCGCTGTAATCCCACTTCACAGGCCCCTTGGCAAAGAAGATAATGTAACCGACCCCACGATATATAGCCGTGGCCGGAACATCGTCGACGGCTGGCTGTGCAAAGTCTTCATCAAGGGGCCAGCCCCCGTAACCGTACACCGCCACCTTTTCCGGATCGGCAAAACCCATCTTGCGCAGCTCGTCGTGCGTGATTTTGTACAGCCCCGTTTGAGGCGTTTGTATACGAACCCATCGCCCCGATCCGAGCGTTGAATGTTGCACATAAGTTCCGGTAGCCGCGGTATGCCCGACCGTAATAAAAAGAAGCCCCGCAACGATGGCCGCAATTACGGCTGAAGGATTTAAGCGGCGCGCTTTGCTCCGTTGTTTCATCTTTATAATTATCTGATAAAAAAATTCAAGGCCTTTCTTCCTTCGATAAATCCCTCGAGGTGATCGCCTATCTTCACAGGGCCAACACCCGAAGGAGTTCCGGTATAGAAGAGGTCGCCGGTACGTAAAGTAAAAAAGCTACTGGCATAGGATATAATCCGGTTAACTGTAAATATCATCTGCCCGGTACATCCCTTCTGAACCGTTTCGCCGTTCAGAAGTAAATGGAAGTTCAAATTCTGCACATCTCGGTCAAGCTCATCGAGCGAGAAGAAGCTGCCCAGCGCCGCCGAGCCGTCGAATCCCTTGCTGATTTCCCATGGCATACCGGCCGCCCTGAGCTTGGCCTGGAGGTCGCGCGCAGTAAAATCAATTCCGACGCTCACCTCGTCGTAATACCTGTGCGCGAATCGTTCATCAATATTTCTACCCAAGCGATTAATCTTCACAACGATTTCAATTTCATGATGAATCTCGCTCGAGAAGTCCGGCAGGAAGAAAGGCTTGCCGTCTTTCAGCAGGGCCGTATCGGGTTTCATAAAAAGAACAGGCGCCGCCGGCGTCTGCTCGTGTCGCATTTCGCTGTTATGCGAAGCGTAATTCATGCCTGTTGCTATGATTTTCATACTGCGCTTTTGTTTTCCAACAAACTTACACAAAACATTTATACTCTTAAACGGGCTTTGCGCAACGGTATTGTGTTAATCAATCTGTTGCAAATGCGGCAAGCCGCCGGCCGGGGCAGTATCCACCATTGAACCCTCAATGGCGGTTTGGGAATTTCGGCGCTGTATTAAATAGAAAGGGCCGCCGAATATCGAAACGTTCGGCGGCCCTTATCAATTACCGGCGGTTAAGCTTAATGCGCAACAATAATCTTGTGCACTTCGGGCTTGGCGGCGATGCCGTCGCTTACATGAAGCACGTATATGCCGTTCCTAAGGTTAGAAACGTCGAGTGTTACAAGCTCGCCTGCGGAGGTGGCTTGCCTGTACAGCGTTCCGTTAACGTCGTACAGCTTAACGTCGAGGCGGAACGGTTTCGCGGAAGCGTTGGCGCCCGACACTGATGCGTTCGACTGCAACGCCTTCTTGGCTTGCTCAACCTGTTCGGGATTGAAGCTGACGTTTAGAGTGGTTGTTGCCGGGTTGGGGTAGGCTATTGAGTAGCTGCCGGGGTTGTAGACTTGTATATTTTTGACGGCATATTCGCTCCAACCGCCGGCATTCTGCGCTCGGCATACAACCTGGTACAATCCGGGATTGTAGAAGGCAACGGAGAAATAAGCGGTGTTTGCTCCATAAACGTTGTTACCGTTTACTGGGTTTAGTATCCATTGATAGCTCGAAGCGTTTCTTGGCGGCGTAGAGTTTGGCGCCAATACGGCTTGGAAGTCAGCGTATTGTCCGTTTGGATGAGAGCTTGGGCCGGTTATCGACGCTATTACCGGTTTAGGATAGGATAGGCCGTTTAGGGTTTGCGGATTTGTTGAGCCGGGAGCGAGCCATGGGCGTAATTTATTTGTATCAGCCACTCCTATTCCATCCCACGCTACGTGAAGTCTACGATAATAAGTATATAATGAGCGATTAGTGCAAGTCAGATTCTCGTTACCACTGAATAGGTAACCTACAATTTTGTGAGTTGTACTATTAATAAAAGGAGATCCGGAAGAACCCTGTCCAGCTAATCCGGAAGCCCATAAAGCTCCAAAGTATTGATAAGACGGAACAATAACAGGATTGTTATTCACATCATATACGTACGGCATACTAAAATAATGAACTTGGCTGGACGTACTGATTTTCTTTACATCTCCTTGCGGATGATGTATCCCAACTCCGCTTGTAACGGTACTTTCCGAGCGATCCCAGCCAAGATAGTAAAGGAATACATCCGGTTTATTGCGTGGATCCTGTGATGGTGATGGCGATAGCAATAGCAATCCCATGTCCGTATTAACGTCATTGGCTATTACGGTGCCCCTACGGTAGTACGATCCGGAGGCGCCGTAGCGCTGTTTGCACATCCGGGGTGTTCATATTCCCAATAAAATACCCATTGGGAAGCATTGTTGTTTGTACCAGCGCTCAAGCCTCCAAGGTTATGATTTACCGTCAGTACATATGGCTTATAATCATTGTTAGTATTATTAACAAGCGCGTCTGAACCCCAGAAGGTAGAATCTCCCTGAGGATAGTGCATCCTTACTATGGCATGTTTCTCCGTTTGCCAACCAGCTCCCTGAGTGCAGTTAATATTAACATTACAACTCGCCGCATCCCCAAAAGATCTTAGCTTGGCGGCATACGGATTATCTACATGCCTGTATCCATAGTCTATCCTTGATATGGAGATAACAGCCGGAGTCTTAACATGTGCCGGCTGGTAATACTCAAACACTACGTTCTCTCCATAAACCAAAGCCGTTGCAAACTCTATCGGCTTCTCCCTGCTTCCACCGATATATTCGGATGTTATGGCTCCTATACACTGCCCTGTTTCCTCGCTGTACACAAAAAACTTTGCGCTGTCGGGAAGCCAGAATTTGTCGTAATAAGCATTTGTTGATAATGCCCCCGGCATCTCCACTTTCAGACGCCACAACTTACTCCCGTCACTCAATGCCTGCCAGGCTCCGGAATTTTCCAAATTATAGTAGGTCGGCACAGAAAAGGCATAGCGTATCGGCCCAAGCATTGTATCGCTAACCAAATCCTCTGCAACGATACGAGCTTTATGCTCATCCGTTACGATCTTTACTTCTTTCCGAACAGGAATGTTCTGTAAGGAATTCCCTTCTTTCTGCATCTGCAAGCCGTATGCTTGCTCATCGGTTGTTATCTGCGCATTTGCAATGCAGGCAATAGCGCAAGACATTGTTATCAAAAAGTTTATTTTCATGATTTTACTTTTTTGTAAATACATTGTTTTTCTTCTCCATCAGAATACATGTAACAAATAATTCTAAACTCATCCTTACCTATTATATACGAGGTATTACAAGGGAGAATAGAGCGGTACAAATCCCCATCCATAGAACCTTCAGAGAAGTCTGTGGACAAGCAATTTCCTTTTGTCCGTAGATTAAGACTTATACCAAAGAATACACTAGGCCCTGAAGCGGTAGAATCAGTGTCGAAATTAAGCGTAAAACATTCTTCGCAATCAAAATTAAATGGCTTGAGGATATGCAGACTGCATGTTGCCACATCAAGTATTCCCTGCAGTTTCCACTTCGTTCCGGCCAGGTCGGTTATTTTCGGGATGCTGTCGAATCGTATCGGCTTGGGTAGGTTATCGCATCCTGTCATGATTATGATACTGTCGCGCTTGGCCGAATCCGCAGGAATAGTATCCGTCGGCTCCGGCGTTATAGGCTCTGTTTGATCCGGAAGCTTACTGCAAGCCATCACGACAACCGCGATACCAATCATAAATAACAATTTCTTTTTCATGATTCAATAAGTTTAAAAATTACATGTTTCTCTTCTTGTTGTTTCTCTACATCGCAAATAATTCTCAATTCATCATTGCTTAGTATGTATGCCTTATGCCAGGCCAAGGTTATTCTGAATGTATTACCGTCATTCGGTATTTCTTCTATTTTTTCTATAAGCCCAACTCCTTCTTCACGGAAATCAATATATACGCCATTTATTATACTACTCGCGCCTGCCGTATAGTCCGTTATGAACTCCAGCGTATAACATTTCTCGCAATCCGTTGGCTCAAGAATTTGCAATACATCTGTTTGAGTATCCAGTATGCCTTGAAGCTTCCATTTTGTACCTGTAAGACCTGTGGGTTCAGGCTCTGTTTTATCTGATTGTTTACTGCACGCCACCACGGCAAGTACAATACCAATTATTAAAAAGATGTTCTTTTTCATTTCATAATATATTTGTTGGTGATAAAAAAGTTTACTCCCCGAAGGCTATATTTATCTCTCCCGGCTCCCACCTTACGGCTAAAGGGAGCCTTCATAAAACGCCGTTACGCGCTGCCGGCTCCATGGCCGGCCGTATATAAATAAGGTAAAGATAATGCAGTTCAAATTCATCCCCGCGCGAGCAGAGCGTTAACCGGGTATCATCAGCCTGCTTGATCCTTACAGGAGCAGGATCGGTTGCGACGCAAGCAGTACAGTTCCAATCTCCCGCAACTATATGCTCCCGGTCTTTACACCCGGCCAGGCAGAGTAAAATAATAGTCGTTGATATTAAGATTTTCACTTTCATGAGACAAAACGGTTATTCATTGTTATTGGGAAAGCTATATTTATCGGCCCCAGCCTCCTTTACGGAGCAATGCCGGGCATTGATAAATCCTGTTTGTATGTTTGTTTTTATTTGTTGGGGGAAAAGAAATCCTGTTCGACGAAGCTATATCTATTCCCTCCGGCTCCCCGTCTTAAGGCTAAGCGGGAGCCTCTACAAAATGCCGTTGCGCGCTGTCGGTTGCAGGGCCGGCCGTATATACATAA
>JAITGL010000024.1 GCA_031280645.1 Tannerellaceae bacterium
GCGCCTTAACAGAAGAATCGGAGATATGGCGTTGATGAAACAAGAGGTGAAATTCTGGCAAAGAGACAGAAACAACAAAAACGCTAAAATTGAGTGGCGATTCACAAATGACAATGCCAAAATAAAGCTAAAGAAACTTTATCCGACAATATTATTAGATTTACGTGACACTAGGTGTAACACCAATGTATAGAGATGTATGACATTTCGTTTTTGCAGTCTCTGAATTGGTTTTGCCATTAAGTTATTGTTATTCAGATAGATATGTTTTTATATAAACATATTTTAACGCCATTTCGTTTTGCTCTTTTGAAAGCTCTCAGGAATCTATTGACAATGCCCAAGATTTGCTTGGGAAATACAGAAAATTATTGGGAGATTCGGGATTCTTTTTCTAACCATACATGTTCAGTATGGAACAGAACAATCCGCTGCGTTTAGATTCCAATTCTCTTAAAATTCCACCAATATCCGCGCGCTAAGTTGCCTGCCCGTTAAATAATTAGGCACGGCGAAAGAGCGGGAATACGTATCGGTTATCCATAAGTAAGAACTGGCGTTTTGGATGCCGAGCAGGTTGAAAAGGTCAACTCCGAGCCAGATGTTTTTGAGGTTGCGGAGGAAGCCGCGATCAATAATTGGGTCGCGACCACCGGCAAGTTGGTAGGCAAGGCCGATATCTACACGGCGATAGGGGGTGGTGCGATAGTAGCCGTTTTCGTAGCCGATATAGGGGGGATTAACGGGGAGGCGACCGGATAACATGCCTCGGAGATTCATTGTAAGGCGTTTGTAACCGGGGAAATAGTCGGAGAAATAAAGGGAAATGTTGTAGCCGGGATTATTGGGCAGCGGGAGGCCTTTCACGCCGCGGATTTCTTGCTCGGCTTTCATTAACGAAAGGCTTAGCCAGGAATCTCTTCCGGGAACAAATTCTCCGAATAGCTTTAAATCTATGCCGGCGGCATAGCCCGACGCGCAGTTTTCTCCATAATAGTAAAGCTTAACATTATCTACCGTATATGGATTGAGGCGATCGAGGGATTTGTAATATGCCTCGGCCGATAGTTTAAAGTTACGGTCTATCATACGGAAAGCGTAGTCGCCGCCGATGATGAAGTGGATGGAGCGTTGCGATTGCAGGTTGGGGTTGAGTTCGAGCCTGCGGTTTCCGGCCTCATCGGTTGTCATGCGGCGGAGTTCTTTGTAAAATGGTGGCTGGTAATAGAGGCCGGAGGCAAGGCGCAAGGTAAGGTTTTGATTGAAGTTGGGAATGAAGCCGATAGAGGCGCGGGGGCTGATGATAATCTCGCGATTGTATGTCCAATAACTGCCTCTAAGGCCTGCGGCAAATGTGAATATTCCTTGGCGCGAGCGGGTTTTAAAGACGTCTTGCAGATATCCGGAGAAACGGGTTCCACTTATTTCGTTGTCGGAATATAGGTTTGAGTAAACAAATGGCCCGTCTGGTTTATGCGGTTGCGAGTATCCGGCGGAATCGCGCATTTCCCATTCGCTTATACGGTCGGCAATGCGCTCCCACTGCGCGCTAAGGCCCCATCGGATAGCGTTGGGGCCGTAGCTTGTTAATCCGTAGTGGCCGATGTTTATTACGGCGGCGTGGAGGCAGTTGCGTGCGTGTTCGTGAAAATTTCCGAGTTCGAGGGGGGATTTTAGGGCGTCGCCGCTGTCATTGTCGTTGACTTCGCCAACGAAGTAAGATGCTGAAATGTCGTAGGTTTCGCTTTCCGTGCTGTTAAAAGCCGACGCTTGCAGTCCGAGTTCGATATTACCGGCGGGAGCATGCTTGAGGGTGAGGGCTCCGAACTGCGTTTGGAAGCGGTCGCTCTCCTGTCCGTCAAAGCTAACGTCGAACTTTTGCACATTAGATACGGTTCCGAACGATGTGGATCGCGATTGTGGAATGAAACGATAGGTATTCGAGGCGATATTCCCCAGAAAATTAAGTTCCCATTTGGGAGCGGGGATCCATGCCATGTAGGTTTGAAGATCAACAAATACCGGATCATATTCGGCCTTTGTTTCCAAGGTTCCGAGTAATAATCGTGCGGTTTTGAAGCGCAGCCCTGTTACATGTGTAAAGCTGCCCGATGATCCGCCAAGGTAGGCATTGGCTCCGAGTAATCCTATTGAAGCTGATCCTTCGGAGCCCTGCGGTTTTTTGTATGCAATGTCGAGCACGGAACTCATCTTGTCGCCGTAGCGGGCTTCAAAGCCTCCGGCGGCAAACTTAACCTCCTCGGTAAGATCCGGATTAACGAAGCTGAGCCCTTCTTGCTCGCCCGAGCGTATCAGTAGGGGGCGGAATACTTCAAGCCCGTTAACGTATACAATATTCTCATCGTAACTACCTCCGCGCACAGAATATTGCGAGCTCATTTCGTTCGACGAGGATACGCCGCCAAGCGTCACAACCAGGCTTTCGATACTTCCCCCGGCCGGATCCGCCAGCAGTCTTGCCTGTCCGGCCTGGAGACTCGACATCATATCGGTTTGCCGTCGCGAAGCGGTAACACCCACCTCTCTGAGGCTGAACGACAGCAAATTCATCTGTACATTGAGCCGCATGTCGGCGGTGACAGAGGGTAAAATCCTTTCCACTTTATTATATCCGAGGCAAGAGAATAGCAGCTTAACGGAGTCGCCGGGCGCAACCGTTATGGAATAGAAGCCTTTCTCGTTGGTCATCGTTCCGTTAACGGTGTTCTTAATCTGCACGATTGCAAGCTCTATCGGATTGCCGTCGGCATCGCGAACATAGCCCGAAACATGAAAACGCCCCGCCTGCCCTAATGCGGGAACGGCGAGGTGGATAACGGCAAGGAGGGCGAGGCATTTTATAATAATTCCGGGTAACTTCCTGGGATGTCTGCTATAATTCATTTTGTTCCGATAATTGTGTGATGTGCAAATGTACTGAAATTTCTATTCGATGCCCGGTAGGCGGATGGGCTTGCAATTGCTGCCGGAGCGTTGCGAGCGGCAGTATGGATGTTCAGGCATGCTTTTGCAGCATTGCGATGCTTAAAAATCTCCCGTAAGATACTTCCGTACCGCATGGCCGGCGTTGAAGAGAAAAAATGAAATTAATCATGTACCTTTGCCGCATTTCCAAAAAATCCCAAAGAAACAATGTTGACTGTAAAAACAATTTCTGAGAATCGTGAAGATGTAATCCGCCGGTTAGCAAAGAAGTGCTACGACGCGGGAGGTAAAATTGATGAACTTCTCCGTCATGACGACATGAGACGTTTTTATCAACAGCGGGAAGAAGAAAACCGTAATGCCCTTAAGGGGTTTTCCGAACAACTTCGCCGAGCTATGAAGTCCGAACAAAACGATGAGGCCGAACGAATACGCGAAGAGATTTCAGCCGCTAAAAAGAAGATTGAGCAAAGCGAGACTATCCGCTTGTCAAGTGAAGCCACCATTCGCGAAATCCTTGAACAGATACCCAACCTGCCGCACCATTCGGCGCCCGAAGGTAACGGGCCTGAGCAAAACGTTAAGGAACGCGAGGGTGGAGAAATTCCTATCCTTTCGGACGATGCCGCTTTGCCTCATTGGGAGCTTGCAGCCTTGTACGACTTGATAGACTTCGAGCTTGGCGTGAAAATAACCGGCGCCGGATTTCCGGTATATAAAGGCATGGGCGCAAAGCTCCAAAGGGCTTTGGTTTCATTCTTCCTCGACAGCGCTATCGCCGCAGGGTATACGGAGGTGCAGCCGCCTTTGGTGGTGAATGCCGCCTCGGCTTATGCCACCGGCAACTTACCTGACAAGGAGGGGCAAATGTATCACGCAACGGTTGACGATCTTTATCTGATTCCAACGGCCGAAATTCCAGTAACGAATATCTATCGCGACGTTATTTTCAACGAGCATGAGCTTCCTAAGCTTACCGTGGCTTACTCGGCTTGCTTCCGGCGCGAGGCGGGTTCGTACGGTAAGGATGTGAGAGGGTTGAACAGGCTTCATCAGTTTGATAAGGTTGAGATTGTGTGCATAGACATTCCCGACCGCTCGTACATGCGTCTCTACGATATGGCAGACCATGTGCAAACGTTGCTTGAGAAGCTCGAATTGCCTTGGAGAATGCTGCGCCTTTGCGGAGGCGACATGAGCTTTACTTCGGCCCTTACGTTTGATTTTGAGGTATTCTCCGCCGCCCAGGGGCGATGGCTTGAGGTTAGTTCGGTTTCAAATTTTGAGAGCTACCAGGCCAACCGGCTTAAGTGCCGCTATCGCGACGTTTCCCGTAAAAATCAACTCTGCCATACTCTTAACGGTAGCGCTTTGGCTTTGCCGCGCATTGTGGCGGCTCTGCTGGAGAATAATCAAACTAAAAAAGGTATTAGGATTCCTCCGGCCCTGGTTCCTTACACCGGATTCGATATTATTGCTTCTCGCTAAGGTATTTTCCGTATGAATAGATTATTGACGGTTGCATTGCTTTCGTGCGGCAACACTATGTCCGGGCAGGCGGCCGGGCCGGTTAGAGTATGGTCGCATACTTTGAGCAACGGCATGACGGTTTGGATGAACGAGGATCACAGCCAGCCCAAGGTATTCGGAGCGGTGGTTGTAAGGGCCGGAGCCAAGGATTCGCCAAACACCGGTATCGCTCATTACTTTGAACATATAATGTTTAAGGGAACGGATAAGATTGGTTCCATTGATTTTGAAGCGGAGAAGGTATTCCTCGATTCCATATCCGAAAAGTATGACAAGCTGGCCGCAACTTCAGGAGCTAAGGCCAGGAACATGATCCAAAGGGAGATCAACGACCTTAGCGTAAGGGCCGCCGATTTTGTTATCCCAAACGAATTTAGCAGGCTGATATCGCGGTATGGAGGATCCGGACTGAATGCCAGTACCTCGTACGATTATACGGTTTATTACAATACATTCGCCCCGCAATATATAACCCATTGGGCCGAACTGAACAGCGAGCGGCTTATTAATCCTGTGTTCAGGATGTTCCAAACAGAGCTTGAAACGGTTTATGAGGAGAAGAACATGTATAGCGACGCAGTAGGGCGGGACGCGGTAGATAGTCTTTTAGCGCGCTTTTTCCATCCTCATCCTTATGCTTATCCGATTATCGGAAGCTCCGATAATCTTAAGAATCCGCGCCTCTCGGAAATGCGAACCTTCTTCGAGCAATATTACGTTGCCTCGAACATGGGTATAATCCTTTGCGGCGATTTCGACCCGTCATCTACATTACCCATCCTCGAAGCAGCCTTCTCGCGAGTACGCCAAGGCAAGCCTCCCGTAAGACCTGCCGAGCCTATACCTCCCTTTAGCGGCGAAGAACGATTCCGGATCCGCTTCCCGGTGCCGATTGTAGCCGGCGCCGGATACGCTTTTAGGGGAGTGCCGGCCAATCATCCCGACCAGGCGGCACTTAATATTGTTACCGGATTGTTGAACAACAGCAACGGAACCGGCTTTTTCGACAAGCTCATGGTTAACCGCAAGCTCATGGCCGCCATGACAATGAACGAGAGCTTTAACGACGCCGGTATCATAGCCCTGATAGCCATACCGCGCTTGGTATTCCAATCGGTTGATAATGCCGTGGCGTTAATCCGCCGGGAGCTTGAAAGAGTAAAGGATGGAGAGTTCAGCAACGAAATATTCAATAGCCTTAAGCTGGAACAAAAGCGCAAATATGCTTCGAGGCTTGAAGATATCAATTCAAAGTCGGAGATGATGATAGCCCTCTTCTCGCAGGGAAAATCATGGGATAGCCACCTGAAAGACATTGAACGTATCGACGAACTTACGAAAGATGACATAATGGAAGTGGCCCGCAAATATTTCAGCGACGATTATCTGTATGTAACGAAGAAAACCGGCAAGTATCCAAAAGACAATCTGCCCAAGCCCAACTTCCGCCCCGTTGTTCCCCGACACTCCGAAGCAATCTCCGAGTATGCCCGCAGCCTCGAAGCCTTGCCGGTTAGCAAAGCCCAACCCCGTTTCCTCGACTTCAATAAAGACGTCCGGATCATAACGCTTGCACCACTCGCCCGGCTCTACGCTTCGTCAAACCCCGTAAACGACATATTCAGCCTCGATATATCCTATGGGATAGGACGGATTGAACAGCCTGCGCTCGTACAGCTAACAAGCTATCTCCCCCTACTCGGAGCCGACAAGCTAACGTTCGACGAGTTTCGCGGACGACTTCAAACCCTCGGCAGCACCCTCTCCTTCTCGGCCGACAACCATCGCTTTGTAGTGCGCATCAGCGGATTCGACGCCAACTTCGACGAAACAGTATCCCTCGTTTCATACTTCCTGCAAAACGTCCGACCGGAAGATAGGAAAATGAAACAGTTGATTGATGAAGAAAAGGTAGCAAAGAAAACTTTCCTGAAGTCGACCGAAAGCATGGCGCAAGCCCTGCTTGAGAAGATTCGCTACGGCGAAAAATCATCCTACCTCAATAAGCTATCACTGCAAGATATCGCCAAGATGAAAGGCGGCGACCTCGTAGCCATACTGCGCTCGGTTCTCGCCGTCTCGTGCGACATATACTATTGCGGCACACTACCCGCCGACGTTGTGGCTCGGTCAACCACCGACTGCCTCAAGCTCGACGAGATAGCAAAGCCCGCCAACTCACCCTTCTACCGTTCGCTATCCGACTACGATTCGCCCACAGTATACTTTTGCGACGCCCCCGACGCATCGCAAAGCATAATATACGGATACGTGAAAGGCAATCCTCCGCGGAATGAAGCTTCGCGGCATGCCTCTCAGTTATTTTCGGGATACTTTGGCGGAGATATGTCGTCGATAATGTTTCAGGAGATACGCGAATTTCGATCGTTTGCTTACATCGCTCAAGCCCGATACTCCGAGCTACCGATGAACTTCGGCGACAAGCCCGGATCGTTCACCGCAATGCTGTCAACCCAAAGCGACAAAACCCTCGACGCCCTGCAAGCCCTCGACAGCCTCCTGGCCGATATGCCCGTCAAGCCCGAAAGATTACCCGCCGTCAAGCAATCGCTAATCAACCGGATAAGCTCCGACTATCCCAGCTTCCGGCGCATCCCCGGCAGAGTAGCCTCAATGATAAACGAAGGTTACTCATCCGACCGCAACATGCGACTTATGGAACACCTCCCCAAAATGACGATGAACGACATCGTAAGCTTCTACGAAGAACACATCAAGGGCCGCCCAATTGTGTATATGATTGTGGGCAGCTCCAAAAAGGTCGACTTACAGCAGCTTGCGGCCTTTGGGCAAGTGATAAGAGTGAAAAAAGAAGATATTTATCATTAATAGCTTTGGCCTTTCGGGAGAAGGAAGATCTTGGGATTAGGTTAGGGAAGCTAATGCGGAGAACGCTCGATAGTCCCGTTTACTTTCAACTTTATGGTTTCGATGCTCTCAAGGCCGTCGTTGTCGACTGCTTTGACGGCGACGTGGTGATAGCCGGCTTTGAGTTTGCGCTGCTGCGTGCCTTCTTTATCAATAATAACCGTGGCGCGAAATCCTTTTTCGGCATTGTAATCAAAGTCCCATGAGTAAAATTCTATACCGGCGGCGCTTTCGCCTTTGGCGGTAAATTCAATTTCCCAGACTTCTTTTTCAGTACATTCCGATTTGGTGATTGCTACCGTTAGCTTCGGCTTCTTTGCTATCGGCACAATTTTGTCTACCGTAACCAACTCTATATGCAGGTTTTCCTCTAACCGCAATCGCGCTGCTTCCTGCACTGCTCCCTTGCCGAACGAAAAGGCAATGATATAGCCGACCGGCTTTTTTTCTGTCACATTTTTTTCAAACAGACTTTTATCATACTACTTTGCCGATACGGAAAATTTCTTGATGATATTCACTCCTATATTCTCCGAACGCTTCACCTGTATTGGCACTCCGTCTGAATGTTTGCCGTCAATACCTCTGTCGCCGCCTTTTTTGTTTTGAGGTGTTCCGCCAAATTGGCTGATGATCCATGCTTCAAACTCAAACGCATCCTTATCGCGGAGCATGTCGTAATCGTATTTATGCAATTGCACGGTAAAGGGTGCGGAGAATAAATCGCGCTGCCTGTCGAGCCGCAATTCCGTCACCTTAACGGCCTGCACCGACTGATCAATGCCTATCCAACGGCGATTCATCCTGTCGGCTACGGCAACTGTTGTGCCTCCGCCTACGAAGGGATCGAGAATGATGTCGCCTTCGTTGCTGACCATGATGATAATGCGTTTCAATAGCTTTTCGGGTTTCTGGGTGGGATAGCCGATAAATTCCGGAGAGCCGGAATACAAACGGTTGATATCGTTCCAAAAATTATATATGGGGTTGCCTTTATCGTTTTCGGGACGAAGCTTGCGGAAGGGTTTTCCGTTAGACGACCAGCCCAAGTCGCCATTGCTATCCAATGCCGTTAATTTCTCTTTCGTCATGCGCCAGCCGTATATTTCGGGAATAAAGCCTTTATACTCATACACCAAATTCGGACGTGCTCCCATTGATGCGCCGCGAACTACCGGCCCGGGCAATAACGCCCTTTGTCATCAAAGTCCGGATATTTTTTCGCAAGTTCCCCGTTTTGAAGTTGCTCACGTACGGCTGTTTCATTGAAAACGTAATGTTCGGTTTTGGAGTACCAGAAAATAGTATCGGTAGCTATGCCCAAGTTTCTTTTTCCAAACTGAGAGCCTTTGGGATTTTTCGTGCGTTGCCAGATAATGGCATTTCTAAAATTACCCATCCCAAAAAGCCTGTCCAGGATATGCACTCTGATATAAGCATCGGCATGCCAGTCGCAATGCAGGAAGATGCTGCCCGTGGGTTTCAGTATGCGGTGCATCTGCTCGACGCGCTCCTTTAGCCATGCAATATAATGATCAATACCGCCGCTCCAGCGGTCTTGGAAGCTGCGGACTTCGCCATCGTCTCCCCATATGACTTCGTAGTTGCGATTCGAGAAAAAGGGCGGGTCGAGGTATATTAAATCTACCGCTTCGCCCTCCATCTCCTTCAGGATTTCGAGGTTGTCGCCCAGGATAAGTTTGTTTACAGATATTGCACTTTAAATTTGTTATGTTACAAATATACGATTTGCAACGGCCTTATTGCAAGCAATCCTGTTAGAAAAAAACTTACCCCAAGCCCTACCATACTTGTCCCGCTAAACTTTTGCCGAACCCCTTTGCAAGCCACGATGCACAATACTCCCCGCAGATGGTAACAAAACTTACCCTGGGGGCATTATATATATGTGATATATTTACATCGTTCAATGAAATTATTATGATTGAGAGATGGATACATATCGTTTTGCGCATCGCTGCCGGAATCGCTTGTCTGACGGCGGCGGTGGAGCCGGCCCGCGGAATGGGAGGCGAAAGGGGAATTCCCTTTAGCAGGCTTGGCGTTAATGACGGATTACCGTCGAATGAGGTGAGCTGTATTTATAAAGACGGACGGGGATTTATGTGGTTCGGCACCGGAGCCGGGCTTACGCGCTTCGACGGATATGAGTTCCGCACCTTCAGGCATGAGGTTGATAGCGCAATGTTTTCGGAAGAATACATTTATCGTATTTCGGAAACGGCCGACGGCAAGCTGTGGATTACATATCACGACGGCGAGATCAGCGTTTTCGATCTGATTTCCGACCGCTTCCTTACCCTTTCGCAAGCTGATGCCCCGGAAGGCATACGCAGCGTTTTCCCCGATCAGGGCGGAAACTTGCTGTACTCTACCGACGCCGGCGAGCTGCGTTTGCTTGATTACGCTACCAGACGCAATACAACTTACGAGGCGGATAGCGCGGAAGGCTGCATTAGCGACGTGGTTCGCAGAGACGGAACGATTTACCTCATCCGATGTTCGGGACTGATCGAGGCGGTTGACGCCGAGCGGAACATCCTTGCCTGGCGTAACGATTACCTGAAAACGGAGCCCGCCGGCCGGCAGTTCCGACTCTTTGTCGATTCCGACGGCGAGATCTGGGCTTATATGAATCCGGAGCATAGCGACGGCCTCTTCCGCTTCAATCCGCGAACCGGCCGCTGGACGCATTACGCGGGCAACTCGCAGGGCAAGCTTACCTCGGCTCTCATCAGGGCCGTGGAGGAGGATGCCGCCGGCAATATCTGGATCGCTACCGATCATGGAGGAATCAATATCCTTAACAAGCAGTCTGAAAATGTTTCCCATCTTACGAATAATCCTTTCGACGACGAGAGCATAAGCCAAAACAGCGTTATCTGCCTCTTCAGAGACGATACGGGCATACTTTGGTGCGGAACCTACAAGAACGGCCTTTGCTATTACCATGAAAGTATATTCAAGTTCGAATCGCTCCGATACCCTGTTACCCGAGTAAGCGAAGCGGGAATCAACGACTTTAATTGCGTTTACGAAGATAAGGAAGGCAATCTGTGGATCGGATCAAACGGGCACGGACTGCTGCGGTACAACCGCGCCACGGGCGAGTTCCGCCGCTTTGCACACGACCCGGCCGACCCAAACAGCATTAGCGGCAACATTGTTGTTTGCCTCGCAGGCGACGCCCGCGGCAACCTCTGGATCGGAACTTATATGGGAGGCCTTAACCGCTTCGACGGAAAACGATTTGTTCGATACGCAGTACCCGAACTTAACGCCGACTTTGCCGGAAGCAGCGTATACAGCCTCTACGCACACGGCAAAAAACTTTGGATCGGAACCCTCGGCAAAGGCCTTTGCTGCCTCGATACCGAATCAATGAACATAACGCGACTCTCGGCCTCCGACAGCATAAACCCGCTACTGTCCGACAATATATACTCGATCTCAAAAGGACGGGAAAATGAAATATTGGTCGGAACAGCAGTGGGAGTAAACCTCGTCAATGCCAAAACCAAAGCCGTTACCGCCTTTACCGGAACAAAAAACGGCCAATCTTCGTTTTGCGACAAGGCCATCAACGCCGTATTTATCGACAGCCGCAACCTGCTCTGGATCGGAAGCAACAACGGATTAACCATGTACGACCGGGCTGCCGACCGCCTTTACCGGCTCGACAAAACAACAGGACTGCCCGACAACGCCGTGATGTCGATCGTTGAAGACAGCCGCCATACCCTTTGGCTCGGCACTAAAAACGGCCTCCTGAGGCTGGCCCCAAGTCGCAACGGGCAGGAATACTCCTTTCGATGCACCCCATATTATGAAGACGAAGGAATCCAGGGCAGGATATTTAACCGCAACAGCGTTTGCCACACCTCGGCCAACGAGCTGATACTCGGAGGCACCAACGGACTTACGGTTTTCAATCCGCTACATATAAAATACAATACCCACACGCCCGAAGCAATGATAACCGGCTTCTTCCTCCAAAACCATCGCATCCTCCCAAACGCGGCCTACAACGGACGCATCGTACTACGACAAGACATTTGCTACGCCGACAGGCTCGAACTTAGCTACGACGACCGCAGCTTTACACTCCTCATCTCCGCCCTCGACTATTTCCTACCCTCCAAAAACAAATTTTCTTACAAAATGGAAGGATTCGACAAGGAATGGACGCACGTCGACGCCTCCGGACGCAACATCACCTACACCAACCTGCCGCCCGGCTCCTACAACTTCCTTGCAAGCGCAATGAACAACGACGGCGTTAAAAGCGCCCGGCCGGCCATGCTGCATATCACCGTAAAGCCCCCGTTCTGGCTCGCCTCGTGGGCCATTGCGGCCTACGCCGCCGTTGCAGCGCTCTTTGTATACCTCACGGTAAAGATGATTGCGAGGATACAAAACCGCAAGTATAAGAAAGACCGCGAACGCATAGCCGCCGACCGCCTGCACGAGATGGACGAAATGAAACTGCGCTTCTTCACCAACGTGAGCCACGAGTTCCGCACCCCGCTCACACTCATAATGACCCCGCTCGAACGACTGCTCAAGCAGGAAACAAACCCGGTTAACAAAAGCATGCTAACCCTTATCCACGAACACGCCTGCCAGCTGCTGTCGCTGGTAAACCAACTGCTCGACTTTCGGAAAATCGACGCGCAGGGAGCGCAGTTACAGCTCTCGTCGGGCGATATCGTAACCTTCCTGCGCAATATCACCCTCTCGTTTAAGGAAATTTCGGAGCAGAAAAACATACACTTCTCCTTCTCAAGCCCCTTCCCGTCGCTGCTGATGAGCTTCGACGCCGACAAAGTATTCAAAATAGCGTCGAACCTCATAAGCAACGCATTCAAGTTTACGCCCGGCGGAGGGAAAATAACCGTAAGCCTCCAGCTCGAAAAAAGCGACGACAGGCAAACCATGCTCCTCGTTAAAATATCCGACAACGGCATAGGAATAGCCCCCAGCCACCACGAACTTATCTTCCAGCGATTCTACCAGGTACCCTCGGCCGGGCGCGAAACCGGCGTGGGCACAGGCATAGGGCTGCACATCTGCCGCGAATACGCAAGGATATGCAACGGCTCCGTTAGCGTGCAGAGCGAACCCGGCAAAGGAAGCTCCTTTTGCCTCTCGCTCCCCTTCAAAGAAGAAAACATACACGAGGTAATATCGCAAGCCGACGCCGCCGGCAAAACCGCGCCGCCCCCGGCCGAAGCGCCATACGTTGAAGGACGCCCCTCGATACTGATTGTCGACGATCATGCCGGATTCCGCATGTTTATGCAGCAAAGCTTAGCCGGCGTTTACAACGTAACCGTAGCCGCCGACGGCGAAGAAGCCTGGAATATCGCCCTCGAAAAGCTGCCCGACATGGTTGTTGCCGACTGGATGATGCCGGCGCTCGACGGAATAGAGCTATGCCGGCGGATAAAAAACGACATCCGCACCTCGCATATCCCGCTCATACTCCTTACCGCCAAGCCCGCCGAAACAGGACAGCTCAACGGATTCGAGGCCGGCGCCGACGACTACATCGAAAAGCCTTTCAACATGGACGTTTTGCAGAGGCGAATAAGCCGGATTATCGAATACAAAAACCGTATGCAGCAGCAGTTTGTTCGCTCCATGAAAGGCGGAATCCAGCTTGCAAGCCTCAACATCAACTCGCTCGACGAGCAGCTTATACGCAAGGCCATAAGCTTGATCGAGGAGCATGTGGCCGATACGGAGCTATCGGTTGAATGGCTAAGCCGCGAAATGGGCATGAGCCGAACCAACTTTTACAAGAAAATCCTCTCGATAACCGGCAAAACGCCTATTGAACTCATCCGTACCATACGCATGAAATACGCCGCCCGACTGCTCGAACAAGGACAAATGCGGGTCAACGAGGTGGCTCTCTATGTGGGAATTAACGACGGCAAGCTGTTCCGCAAGTACTTTAAGGAAGAATTTGGAGCGCTGCCGTCGGAGCTTCAAGGCAAGAAATCAACTAATAATTAATCTTTAAATCTTAAAAACATGATGGATATAATAAAACCGCGGGAACCGCCCCAGGCGAAGCCCTGCAACGCGCCGCCCGGATTAAAAATTCGCCTTCCGGGCTTTCAATGAGATTTTCACAACCGGTCCGGGCCCTGTGCGGCGCGGCCCGCAGAACCTTCCCCTAATATCATTACAACAATGCCTTTTTCAACTAATAAGAGCTTTTCGCCCGGGAAACCCGGTTTTAAAGGAGGAAACCGCTCGGAAGTTTACCGGAAGCTTCCCGCCAAGGAGGAAACCGTCCGGAAGCTTACCGGAAGCTTTCCGCTAGGGAGGAAACCGTCCGGAAATTTACCGGAAGCTTTCCGCCAAGGAGGAAATCGTGCGGAATCTTTCCGGAAGCTTTCCGCCAAGGAGGAAACCGAGCGGAATCTTTCCGGATGATTTCCGCTAAAGAGGAAAGCTTGCGGAAACTTACCGGAGGATTTCCTCCTTAGAGGAAGGCTTCCGGCAAGCTCGCCGAGACTTTCCTCCTTTTCGGAAGGATTTCCGAGAAGTGTATGAGGGTTCCTTGATTCGGGAAACTTCAGGCGAAAAAAACGGCGGGCTATTCCTCCCCCTCTCCGGCCGGCGGCGGAAGCCGGATTGAAAAGGCTGATTTCAAACGAGCTTGCAGGCAACCTATGCGCCCAAAGCTTGTATACTGCTTTAAAGATTACAACACGATCACAATCAAATTTAAAAGAACATGTTACGATTCATCTCACTATTGGCGGCAGCAATACTGACCGTTGCCGCCGCCGCCCAGCAAGCGGCGGAGTATCCGTTCCGGAATACAAAACTTAGCGTTGAGCAACGCCTCGACAACCTCCTATCCATAATGACCCTTGAGGAGAAAATTAACGCCCTGTCTACCCAGCTCGGAGTTCCGCGCCTCGGCATACGAAACTGCGGACATGCCGAGGGGCTGCACGGGCTGGCATACGGAGGCCCTTCCAATTGGGGGGCGCGAAACCCGGCTCCGTCGAGCATATTCCCGCAGGCCTACGGGCTGGGAGAAACCTGGGATACCGAGCTGGTGCGGAAAGTTGCCGCCCAGGAAGGATACGAAAACCGGTACTACTTCCAAAGCCCGAAGTACCTGCGCGGATCTTTGGTTATGCGCGCTCCGAACGCCGACCTCGCCCGCGATCCGCGATGGGGGCGCACCGAGGAGGCTTTCGGCGAAGACGCATTCCTTGTGGCCCGGATGACCGTTGCCTTCGTAAAAGGATTGCAGGGCGACGACCCCAACTATTGGCAAACCGCGTCGCTCATGAAACACTACCTGGCCAACAGCAATGAAGACGGACGCGATTCATCCTCATCTAATTTCAACGAGCGACTGTTCCGCGAATACTACGGCTACACCTTTTATAAAGGCATAACCGAAGGAGGCTCGCGAGCCTTCATGGCCTCGTACAATTCTGTTAACGGGCAGCCTATGACAACCAACCGCCGCCTGCTTACCGACGTGGCCGTAAACGAATGGGGCAACAACGGCATAATATGCACCGACGGAGGCGCCCTTGGCCTGCTCGTAACTGCCCATCGCGCCTATCCAACCATGACCGAGGCCGCCGCGGCAAGCATCAAGGCCGGCATAACGCAGTTTCTCGACATTAACAAGCCTTACGTGAAAGAGGCCCTACGCCTCGGCCTGCTAAGCGAGGCCGATATCGACCGGGCCGTAAGGCCTAACTATTACGTAGCCCTCAAGCTTGGCCTCCTCGACTCGTCGAGCCCTTACGACCATATCGGGGTGAAAGACACCATCGACCCATGGAGCTTGCAGCCGGTAAAAGACTTTGTGCGCGAGGTAACGGCCAAGTCGGTTGTTCTCCTCAAGAACGACCGCCGGCTCCTTCCGCTCAACAAGCAGGCCGTACGCAAGATAGCCGTGATAGGCCCCTACGCCGACGAAGTTATCCTTGACTGGTACAGCGGAACTCCGCCTTACGCCGTAACCATACTCCAAGGCATACGCAACGCCGCCGGCCCCGGCGCGGAGGTAAAATACTCGCCAACCAACCAGATGGATTCGGCCGCCAACATAGCCCGCAACGCCGACGTTGCCATTGTTGTGATAGGCAATCATCCCTACGGAGGTCCAAAGGCCGGATGGGCCGAAGCCCGCGTGATGAGCGACGGGCGCGAAGCCGTTGACCGCCGCGCCCTCTCGATCGAGCAGGAGGAGCTGGCCCGCGTGGTATTTGCCGCCAATCCCAACACGGTACTGGTTGTAAACAGCAGCTTCTCGTTTGCCGTAAACTGGTCGCAGCAGCATTTGCCTGCCATCCTCCACGTAACTCATTGCAGCCAGGAGCTTGGCAACGGCTTGGCCGACGTTATCTTCGGCAACGTTAATCCTGCCGGTCGCACATGCCAGACCTGGCCCGCCGCCATCGAGCATCTCCCTCCGATGATGGACTACGACCTGAGCCGCGGCCGCACCTATATGTACTCCGTAGAGAAGCCTCTTTATCCGTTCGGGTACGGGCTAAGCTATACCGCCTTTGCATACTCGAACCTCCGCTTCGGCAGCGCGCTGCTGGATTCCGGGGGCGAGATAAGCGTATCGGTAGACGTTAAGAACACCGGCAACTTCGATGGCGACGAAGTGGTTCAACTTTACGTAAAGTATCCCAACTCGAAGGTAGAACGGCCCCTTAAGCAGCTCAAAGGATTCAAACGGGTTCATATTCCGAAGGGTTCGCAAGCCACGGTAACCATTCCTCTTAAGGCTGAAGACATAGCCTATTGGAATGAATCCCGGCATAGCTTCGCGGTTGAGCCGTCGGTTATCCGTATCCAGGTTGGGGCATCGTCTGCCGATATCCGTCTGGAGAAGAATCTGGAGGTGAGATGAGGGTAGTGTTTGGGTAATCCTGATGTAAAAAGGAAATGCCGGAAGGTTTTACGGGTGATAAAAGCTTCCGGCATTTTTATGAGGGGACGAGGGTTGCGGGCTTGCTATTCGGTTTTTTAGTCGCCTTCTTTTAAGTGGAACCGGCTTTAACGTTGAGCGTAGATAATAGCGTTTTATAATTATTCTCGTTAATAGGAGAGTATAACAGCTCGATATTTTCGGGGGCAATGTTCTCAAATAAATCGCACAGATTTGTTTCGAGTAGCTGCTCGCAAATTTGTTTGTCAAAACGGTACCTGATAGTTCTTGCCGGATTGCCGGCTACTATTGCGTAAGGTTCCACGTTTTTTGTAACAACGGATCTTGTAGCAATAACCGCTCCTTGCCCGATACTTATTCCGGCGCATATTATTGCATCGGTACCGATCCATACATCGTCTCCAACTACGATACTGCCTTTCGAGAGGGCTTCCTCCTTGTGTCCGAAACACATTACCTTAAAAGGGAATGTTGATATACAGTCTAATCTATGCTCAGAGTCGAGCAAAAAGCGCACTCCTTTTGCAATTGAGCAGTAGCTGCCGATTATTAATTGCGTATCATTACCGTACGACATGACGTTTAATTCGCCATAAGTTTTTTTGCCGACGCTAATCTTGTCTATCCTGAAAAAGCTTACAGGTATGGTTTGGTTATGCCGATTTTGTTGACGCCATTTGCGCTTAAACCAATATCGTTTTAATACGTTTGTTAATGCGATTTGCATGTTCCTATTTCTTATCCTTTAGGATTTCAGGTCCATTCTCACTTTCTTTCCTCACTTTCCAAATCGAATACCCCGCTGCCCCAACGAGAATTAACAGGATAAAGAACGAGCTGAACGCCGAAACTTTGGCGGCGGCCACGTACCGGTCGGGGTGGAAATCGAATACGATTGTGTGATCGCCGGCGGGGATACGCATGGCTCGCAAGATCCAGTCGGCGCGGAAAGGCTCGGCGGGCTGGCCGTCGATTGTTGCTTTCCAGCCGGGTTGGTAGTATATCTCGGAGAATACGGCAAGCTGTTCTGTTGACGAGCTGGAGCGATATGTGAGCCGGTTGGGCCGATATTTTTCGAGACTGATGGAGGCGGCGGAATCCGCTTTGGGGCTGAATCCGTCGAGGGCCGCGGCAAACCTGCGGTCAACAACGGCGGTTCTACGCGGATCAATGCGGTTGAGTGCGGCAATCTCGGCGTCGGCGTTGTCGGCAATCTCCACTTCGGAGGCAAACCAACAGTTGCCCATCGCGTGAGGATTTGCGAGCGGCTGCTGGGTGGGATTATATATAATGTATCGCGTGTTGAGCATGTTTATCGACGGGCAAAGGGCGAGCGCCGAGTCGATTGCGGTATAGGTTCGGGCGGCTTGCAGGGTTTCAACAATTTGCCGGTATTCGCCGTCGAGCCTGTGGTCGATAAGTTCCTGGTACCGGCGCAGCTTCACGGCGTGGTATCCGCCGATGGAGTGGTGGAAGTATGACACGTCGGTGTTTTGCCACGGGTTGTTGAGGCCCAGAACGCGGAAGGATTCGGTTGGATCTTTGAGGATGAACTCGTCGGCGGGGCTTCTTTTATAGGTTTGTTCGGGGCGTTCTTTCGTGAAATTCTTTTCGCTCAGGTAGCGGCGGTCGATGTTCCAAAGGTCGAACAGGATGATAAGGCTTATGATGATGCTAACAACGGTGGGCGCATTTTTCGCGTTCTTCATCTTGGTTTGGAAAAGATACAGTAGCGTTGCGCCGGCGGCTATGATCAGCAGCGAGCGGAGCGCGTCGTTCGAGGCCAGGCTCTGGCGGTCGGTTATCAGCGCCGAGACGTACCATTCGGGCATTTGTCCAAGATAATATTCATCCATAGTCGAGCGGAAATTGAGTAGAATCGAAGGCGCGAGCCAAACGATAAGGCAAATACCTCCCGCGATAGCTGTTGCGCAAATCATTCCGCGCTTGAACGTTCGCTCGTCGATTTCCCTCTTTAAAATAATAGAGAGGCCCCATATCCCGATAATGGGAAACACAAGTCCGGGAATAACCAAAGCCATCTCAACCGTGCGGAACTTGTTGTACAGTGGAAGATGATGGAACATGAAGTCGTTAAAAGCGTCGAAGTTCCGACCGAGAGCCAGGAAGGTTAGGAATGCCGCCCCGCCAAGCATCCACCACTTGATGGGATTGCGCACGGCAAACATTCCGAGCACAAAGAGGAAGCACACCAGCGCCCCGAAATAAACCGGCCCCGACGTGAACGACTTATCTCCCCAATAGGTATACGACTGCACCTCGCTGCCCACCTGCGCTCCGTTTTGCCTCATGGCCTCCGCTAACGCCGACGAGGAGCCGAGGAATCCGCCCGAACTTCCCCCGTAGGCATTCGGGATCAGTAGCGTGAGGAGTTCTTTATTGCCATAGCTCCATTGGAAGGCATAATCTTTGTCGAGGCCCGTCGAGGCTTTTTCGGCAACGCCGTCGATGCCCGGAGCGGGAGTAAGCTCAGATTGTCCGCGGATAGAGTGTTGCCCCAAGTCCCAATTGGCGTACATATTGCGGGCGTTGGGCAGCGCTGCCAGCACAACGCAGGCCAGCATTATGAGGGAGACCTGGCCCCATTCCACCAATTTCTTCTCCATGAGCGTGCGGATTGTATAGCCGGCATAGATGAATAGCGCCAGCAGAACCAGATAATAAGTGATCTGCACATGCCCGTTCATAAGCGAGAAAGCCACGCCGAGCAGGAACAATATTCCTCCCCAAAAAAGTTTTTTTCGGAAGAGAAGCATCATTCCCGCCAGCGTTAGCGGCATGTAGCCAATAACGTACGCTTTTACAATATGTCCCGCTTCAATTACAATAATATTATAAGAAGCAAAGGCGAAAGCAATGGCGCCGCCAACAGCCAGCCAGCGATTCACGCCAAGCACGCAAAGGAAAATGTAGAAGCAGATTAATCCCGTAAAAACCATGGCCGCATGGGTATATCCCGGCAGCTTCAGCAACCCATCGAGGTACGTAATTGATGGCAACGACGGAGCCGGATCGCCGTAGCCGGGGCCATATGGCATTCCGGCGAACATTGCGTCTGACCAGATGCTGAACTCGCCCGGCTCGGCCATATCGGCATACTTCTGCACCTGACTGACTCCCATGCCGGAGGCTTTGATGTGGTCGCCCTGAGTGATAACTTTTCCTTCGAACACTGCCGGGGCGAAATAAATTGCAACCAGCGCCCAGAAAAATATGACGGCTATGCCGTGAGGCGCATACTGACTGAATTTTCTTTTCATGAGGATGTTTGTTATGAATTATAATTATGAAGTGTTTAATATTTCGTTGACCTGAGTTTTGCCCATGAGAATCGTATCGCAAACCATATGTGTCGGATAATGGTTGGCAGCGTTCCGTAGTGACGGCACATGATGCGGTAACGCTCGCGGAGCGAAGCCTTGCGATTGGCCGTGGTGAGGCCCTCGTACAGGTAGTTGACTAAGCGCAGGCGAGTGTTTATAATGGTTCGGGCGGCCTTCATGCAACGTATGCACCAGTCGAAATCGCCCGAAAAGCGATATTGGGGGTCGAAGCCGGGCGTAATAGTTCGCTTAGGCACAAAAGCTTGGTGCGACACCAGCATGCCGTTTCGGAAGCTTTTCCACGTGAGCCGTCGGGGAGCTTTCAGCCGTCGGGGAGCGAAAACCTTGCCGTCGGCATTCATCCAGTCGGTTTCGCCGTAAAGTATGTCGGGCAGATTGTTGAGGCGAGCGACTTCGGCCATCTCAGTTACGACGTTGCTATGGCTGATAATGTCGCCGGCATTTAGGAACCAGACGTAGTTGCCCGTTGCCTGCTGCAAGCCTTTGTTCATGGCGTCGTACAGTCCCTTGTCCTTCTCGGAAATGCGGTAGGCGAAGGCGTCGGCATACTGTTCGAGTATGAGTTTTGTACCGTCGGTCGAATTGCCGTCGATAGAGATGTATTCGATGTGGGGATACGTTTGACTCAGAACGCTGAGGATGGTGCTTTCCAGTACCTTCTCGGCGTTGAACGTGACGGTTATTATGGAGAATGTCATGGTGAGTTATGAATTGGAACCGACGAAGCACCTTCGCTGGCAAGAAAATTTGTTCGAGGCTGATTAATATTATTGGATCTTATCTCTGCGAAAGTGGCGATTGAGTTGTAACAGGAAGCGTGATTCAGCTCGCGAAAGATGGAATAATAATCGAAGCGGCGGTTCATCGGTGGCGGCAGTTGGTTAATCAATTGACGCAAACAGGTGGTACACCTTGCAAGTTTCGCTCACCATTTTATTAATGGAAAAAAGTGTCAAGCGTTCCTGCCCCCTTGCGCGCAGTTTATTGGCCAGCGATTCGCTGTCAAGAAGTTTGCCAATACTGTCGCAAATCGACTCAGGGTCTTGAGGATCAAAATATAAAGCAGCCTCGCCGGCAATTTCTGGAAAGCAACTTGCACGGCTAATAGCCACGGGGCAATTGTTGTGAAACGCTTCGAGAATAGGGATTCCGAAGCCTTCGTATAGAGACGGATACGCAAAAAGACGGGCATGCCTGTATAAGGATGCAAGCTGAGCGTCGGAAGCAAATATTTGGAAAAGCTGCCGCTCAACGTGCATGTCGGCAAAGGCCGCCGATTCGTGTTTATCAAACGGCTTGCCGGTGCAAACAAGCTTAAGTTCGGGCTTTGCACGCAGTAACGGGATGATGGCCCTAAGGAAAGGGAGAAAATTTTTGTATCCCCTGCGTTCTCCTACATATAATATATAGTTATCAAAAAGCTGTGGAGCATGACTTTGAACCTGCTGATATCCGTGATGAACAACAGAGATTTTGTCGGGAGAAATTTTGCAGAGGTCGACAATGTCGTTTTTCGTGTTGTGGCTAACGGCAATAATGTGAGCCGCTTCATGTAGCATTAGAAGTTTTTGCGCCGCAGTATGATCGTAAAAAAGAAAGGAGGAATTGAATTTTTCGTGCGTAAAATCGTGCACCGTAATGACAAACGGTTTGCGAAGGCGTTTAAGAAAATAATTGTCGTAATAAGTAGGATGAAATAGATCGAACTTATGCTGTGATATGGCTTTCTTCGATAGACAGTTATTTACCCTATAATAGTATTGCCTTTTGATCCGGAAGGGCAGTTGTGGAAAGATAGAATCATGGTTTATTCCTATCTTTTGGAGGTGATTATTCTCCGAATATCTGATAGGGAGTATGAATTCATAGTTGTCAGGAAGGTTAGCAATAAGGTCGCAGAAGTATCGAGTAATTCCGCCAAATCTTTGGAAGGAAAACATTTGGTGGTCATAGAGGATTTTCATTTCAGGATAACACTATGATAAAAAAAGCGTTTTCGCCAATAATGAGTCATAGCAAACAAGCGATTAGTGCTACATAATTTTCTATAAAGCTTAGTAACTCTATTTTCGGCGGCTCTTTTTGCTACGGCTTTATCTATCCATGCTTGTTCGCACAAATGTATAGCGTAAGTGTAGAGATTAACTTCTTGCCATAAAGTTGCAAATGTAGAGAGCGGATAAATCACTATATTGTTTTTTAATAGTTGAGATTTGTTCGTATACTGAAATTCATAGCAGGTATTTGCATAATGTGCAAAAACGATTGGTGAACCGTCAACATCTATTATCTTACCGCTATGTGCTATAAAGTCTCTGTCGATATAATATTTCATACAATCTTTAATCCACAAATTTCCTTTAGCTGCACCTATAACTGCCGCCTGAATACCGTATCCGGTGTAGTCATTTTGCTCATTGCTCCATGCCGGATTATATTCTATCCCGGAAAATGCAGAATGGCAAAGGAAACGATCAAACTTTCTAAAAACTCTTATGTCGGAATCCAGATATATTCCACCTTCCGTATATAATGCAAATAAGCGAATATAATCTGCAGCAAAGGCCCACTTGCGTGCATTATATGCCTGTTCTACAAATTTTACGCTATGTATGTCGAAACGGTTTGTATCCCACGTGATAATCTCATAGTCCGGCATAATTCGTTTCCATGAATTGATACAGTCTTGTACGAGTTTGGGAAGCGGATCTTGACTCAACCAGCACCAATGAATTTTACGAGGAATGAGTTCTTCTTTCATATTATATTTAGTTACTTAATAAAGTTTCAGAAAATAACGAATGACTCGTTTATACGAAAAAAAAAGTTTTTGAAACGTTGTGGTATCAATCTTTTTGCTCGCCAAAACATATTTGGGATGTTGCAGTGGAAACGCTATGTTTTGAGATTTGATATATGATCGTCTAACTTTATGCGAAGACGAACGAGTATGTGTAGCATTTTCTCCACTTAGACCAATATTCGTAACTAAGTTTACCGTTGGATAAATCGACAACTGATTTTGAATCCTAAGCATATATAATAACTGAACATCCCATGTATTTATTCCTTTTTCCTTCTTTAGCGTGTCTGAAATAAAAGAAGAAAAGTATATCTCTTCGCGCAAATTTTTGAATAAAGATTTACGTTTGTTTTTATTCGATTTTGCTTCCTCCCAATAAGAAAAGTTCACATCATAATTTTTCCATACTCTTCGCCACGAAGCCCATCCCCAAATATGTGAGATAGAACAAAAATCATAACTTAAGCTGCTATCTACAATGTTTGGAAAGAAGCAATTTCCTCCGATATGTCCTATTCTGTCATCGTCTTTATATCTAAGAAGCAATTCCTCGCAATAAGGGAAAAAAGAAAGATCCGGCAGGCAATCATCTTCCAGAATCACCCCGTATTCCTCACAGTCAAAAAACCAGGAAATCGCCTCCGAAACAGCAATTTTGCATCCCAAATTTGTTTCGCGATACAATGTCTGTATCTCACAAT
>JAITGL010000033.1 GCA_031280645.1 Tannerellaceae bacterium
GGTCAGCTTATATATAAAGGAAAGGCCGCGGCATCGGAGGTATATCTTCCGCTCGGCGCTCGCGGCGCTCTGATTGTTGTTGCAGGCAAACGCACCGTTAAAACAGTTTTGAATTAATAGGTCGCGATAAGGTAATACCCATAGGGCCGCCGGACGTTTGTAAGTTCGGCGGCCTTTTTTTTCTTATTGCGAAAAGTATTGGGGAAATTCTCAGTTAATTCTAAGTTCAATGTATCCCTGCCTTTGTAGCTGGGCAATGAACGAAGCGATCCTCATCTCATAACCATCTTGATTGTCAAAGCGAGCGGCTAAGGCCTCGGCAATTTGAGCAACGGTTCGGCGGCCGTCGATAAGATTCCATACTGCCGAGCCGTGAAGGTCGAGCCTAATACGGATAAGGGGAGATAGGTTGCGGGGAGTAAGAAATCTCTGAAGGAACTTATTGCGAAACCGAGGGAAAGCGATTACGATACGCTCTCCCTCGGTTTCAACAGATATATGCGGCGCAATTACCGGAACAAAGTCGAACAGGTTTTGCCGCCTGCTGCGGGGTTTCATTCGGCCTTGGCTTTCTTCAGCGGAACGCTTACAAGGAAGTATCCCATCAGTACCATGATAATGATGCCAAGAAGGTAAGAAGGTTCGGAAATGTTGAGAAGCTTATCGAGGTGGGTGTCGAACATTGCAAACGTGGCCGATACCAGTCCGAGTAAAGCCTCGCCGGCGATAAGTCCGGAGGCAAGCAGAACGCCTGTGTTCTCAATAGCGGCAAGCCGCGAAGCGTCGTACTTGCGACGGGCAACGTACAGGTCGAGTATGCCCTTTATCAGTCCGCCCACGAATATGGCGCAAACAGTGTTGAACGGAAGATACATCCCGACGAATATCAGCATCGGGCTTTTTATTCCCATCAGTATGAAAGCAACGCCGAGGATCATGCCTGCGATTATAAGCCCCCAAGTCATCTCCCCGCCTATTATGCCTTGCGATAGAGTGGCCATCAAAGCCGCCTGTGGAGCCGGAAGCTTCTTGCTGCCGAATCCGCCGGCGTAGTCGTTGGCATTGCCGGCGTTGATATCTCCCTGGTTGAGGATGATCAGCACGCCGAACATTACGAAAGCGGAGAGGAGCACCCCGATAAGGTCGCCCACCTGCATCTTCCACGGCGTACCTCCCAGCAAATGCCCGGCCTTAAGATCCTGGAACATCTCGCCTCCAACGGCGGCCGCTACGCATACGATTGCCGCTATGCCCAGCACGGCCGCAACGCCTCCCGTTTGTGCGTTAACTCCGCAGGCCGCGAGGATAAGGGCCGTAACAACCAGCGCCGTAAGAGTAAGCCCGCTTATAGGATTGTTGCTCGATCCGATAATCCCTACCAGATAGCCGGACACGGCGGCAAAGAAGAAGGCCAGAACAACCATCACTGTTGACGCGACAATGGCTACGAGTATCGAAGTATGGAAAATAAAGAAAGTGATAACAAACGTGAGTGCCGCAGCCGCGCAGATTCCAACCAATACCCATGCCGTCTTCATATCCTGCTCGGTGCGCTCAACGCTTTCGCCGCCGCCCTGCGCCGCACGCTTCAGATCTTTTACCGAGCGACGCAGCCCGGCGGTAAGATTATCGCGCATCCTGTACAGGGTGAAACATGCCGCAACGAGCATGCCTCCTATGGCAACTATTCGTACTATCTGTTTCCATACCACGTCGGCGGCTTGCTCCCATGCAACGGGCGAGGCAGAGGTAAGTCCGCCGGCAACGTTGGCCGGGAGCTCGTTTACGAAGGCCGAGCCAAGCATCATGAGAAGGATCGGAACCATCAGTCCCCAGGCTATTACCGATCCGCTGAAGTTGAGCGCGGCAAGCCTGGGTCCGATAATATATCCCACGCCGATGTAGGCCGGGGCAATCGAAGGCCCTGCGGCCAGGAATCCTCCTTCGATGGCTTTGCCTCCGGCAAATTTGGCTGTTGCCGATTTGAAGAAGGCCGTCCATTCGGTGGCAAAGAGGCGGAGGGTTCCGCCGAGCTGGATAAGCGCGCCGGCAATCATGGCGGAGAAGAGATACTTTGATCCTCCCGATCCACTTTGACCTGTTTTATGTATCTCGGCGGCGGCTACGCTTTCTGGAAAAGGAAGTTCGCGGTCTTCAACCATTACCCGGCGGAGCAGGGCTACGAAGAGTATGCCGAGGGTTCCGCCGGCAAGGAGGATTAGCGATGCGGCGATGTAGCTGCCGAGCGAATTAAACGAGTCTGTCCATATCCCGGCGATGTAGAAGGCCGGTAGCGTGAATATGGCTCCCGCGGCAACCGATTCGCCTATCGAGCCTACGGTGCGCGTAAAGTTCTCTTCGAGGATGCTTCCTTTAAAGAATCGTAGTACGGCCATGCCTATCACTGCGGCGGGATAGGTGGCGGCTATCGTCATGCCGGCTTTTAAGCCGAGGTAGGCGTTGGCGGCGCCCAGTACTATGGCCAGCAATAATCCGGTGAGGAGGGCGCGGAGGGTAAATTCGCGCATGCCGGTTTGCCCTGATATGAACGGGGCGGTTTTCTTGTTGTTCTCCATAATATATTTAATGTGAATGTGCGTGTATTGATTTAAAGGCTTACGTCGTCCTCCCTGGTGAGGTCTACGCTCTCGTCTACCGATCCTTTGTCGAAGTATTGCTTGCGGAGAGGATTGGCGCCGGCTTCCTTGTAGGATATCCGGTTGCGGTAGATGTCTATTGCAGCGTAGATGGCTTGGAGGAATGAGTCGATCGAGGCAACGTTACGGCCGGCTATGTCGTAGGCTGCGCCGTGAGAGGGGGAGGTGTGAATCAACGGCAAACCTGCCGTGCAGTAAATGCCTTGCCCGGCAAAGAGGGTTTTGAAGGGCGTTAACCCCTGGTCGTGGTACATGGCCATTATACCGTCGAACTTTTCATACATCTGCGAGCCGAAGATCGCGTCGGTTGCGTACGGGCCGAAGCACATAAGGTTGCGCTTGGAGGCTTCTTCGATCACAGGGATAAGTACTCTCTGCTCCTCGACGTTGTCCCATCTTTGTCCTGCCTTCGGATTTGGAGAAAGTAGGGCGATGCGGGGCTTTACGATGCGGAAATCCTGCTTGAGCGAACGGTCGAATACGAGCAGCTTGTCCAGCAGATTCTCAAACGTGATTTGCGACAGGGCGTCGGCAAGCGGAACATACTCGCTAAGCAACGCTATCCGCAAAGCGCGGGCCGAAAGGATGGTTAGCGGCGAGGCGTTTGGGCCTGCATGGCGAGACAGATACTCGGAGTGTGAGGGGTAGCCGTCGTTGTTCATCAGGCGGCTGCTCACCGGGGTTGTTACCAGCGCCTGGATCGCGCCGCGCTTCAAATCCTTAACGGCGGCTTCAAGCGAGCATATCGCCGCGTTGACGGCAACGTCGGTTGCTTTTGAGAGCTCAACCTTTATTTCGTCGTTCGTGCAGTTTATCATGTTTATGCGACCGGCTCCGGCATCTTCGGCGCGGCTTACGGCGCTCATGTTGAGCAGGGGCATCTCAAGGGCTTTGCGATGATAGGCTGCTATCTTCGACGACCCGTATACGACGGGAGTGCATAACTCGGTCATGCGGGCGTCGGAAAATGTTTTCAGGATAAGCTCGTAGCTGATGCCGTTAATGTCGCCGTGGGTGAATCCTATTTTAATTGTACGGTCGGCGCTCATTCTTTTATTGTTTTAAGCTCTTGATAGGGTTCTTCAACGGGGAGGCCGATCTCGCTGGGGAGGAGAAGGGTGTATAGAGAGGCTTCGAGCTTGCGGATAAAGTTGCGCTTCTTCGTTTCCGGAGCATATACAAAGCCTTCGGCAACAACAATACGCCCGTTGGCCTCGTCAACGCGGGCTATGCTTACGAACGGGCCTCCCATCAAATCGCCCACCATCTTCCAAAGGCCGCGCATCAGCCCGCAGTATTGGCCGCGAAAAGTTATGGGCTCGTATTCGGGAGTAATAAGGGTTTCGGTTGTCATATACGAATCCGGGCGGCCGCCGGGCATGTTGCGCTTCAGTACCGAGTCGCGCTTGGCAATGAGGTATTCGGGCGTGAAGGTGTTGGGGTCGGTATAGGGAAAGTCGTATACGATTATGTCGGAGCGGCCCCGCTTGCCGTCGTCCGACGCCCAAAAGAAATTATCGCCGCCCCCTACGGCCTTCATCTCGTACGGCAGGCTCATCTTTACTTTCAGCCTGCGGAGGAGGGTATCCATCGGGGCCGTGGGAGCCGAGCCGGCAACGAGCATTGTGGCGCGGTTCATCTCCACCTTCGAAAAGAATTTTGAAATCCGGCCGCCGTTCTTCTCGAAAAAGCTGATTACGCTTTGCCGGTCGGGGGCGTCCATCATCAAAACCACCTGGCCCCTGGCCCATTTGTTGCGCTCGTAATGCAGCGCAACCTGGGTATATTTTGCCGGATCAATATCTACTATGAAAATGTTCCTTACATATCGCAGCAGCGATCCGAAGCGGCCCGGCTCGGCGTACATTATTCTGAACGAGGGCTCCGACTGGGGCAGCATCGGTATGTCCGACGCAAGGTCGGCCTTTATCAGATCTCCCAGCTCGCCGTTCCACTCGCCGCGATCAACCGACGCTACAATCTCGTAAGCCGTTCCGGTGGCCTGCGATTGCATGGGCGAGGAGCTGCACGAGCTTAGCGCGGCGGCGCAGGCTAAACAAATTAATATCCATGATAATGCTTTCATATACTTGAGATTTAAAATTTTCCGGTTACAAATTTAATGCAAGCTTACAATAATGCAAGTCCCGCCCCCCGGTTGCCGGGGCAAACGCGTAGATGTATGCAAGTCCTTCCCGGCCGGCTCGCCTCCGGGCTAAGCGCGCATTGCTATCCAAACCGGCCCAAAAACAGGCTTTCAAAAGCTTTTGAAAGATAGAATCGAGGCAAAGCATGGCTTTCAAAAGCTTTTGAAAGACGGAAAACAAAAACGCTTTGCCTGCCAAAGATTTCCCCCTCGCCGAATTTTGCCGTTTTTGAGCCGCTCACCCTTCATCGTTTCGCCGCGATTCTTTAAATTTGCCGGAAAACGTAAGGAAATGAAAGCCACGCTGTATCTTATACCTTCAGCCCTGGGCGATACCGAGCCCAGCAGGGTTATACCCTCCGATAACCGTATTGTTATTATGAGCCTCCGGCATTTTATAGTTGAGGATATACGCTCGGCCAGGCGTTTCCTTAAAAAGATAGAGCCGGGCATATCTATCGACGGCCTGTCTTTTTATGAGCTGAACGAGCATTCCTTGCCCGCCGACATAGCTTCTTGCGTGGGGCCTCTTGCCCGGGGGGAGGATATGGGCGTGATATCCGAGGCCGGATGTCCGGCGGTGGCCGATCCGGGGGCGGCGGCGGTGGATATGGCGCACAGGATGGGATGCAGGGTGGCGCCGCTGGTGGGGCCGTCGTCGGTTTTGCTTGCCCTTATGGCTTCGGGCTTTAACGGGCAGAATTTTGCCTTTAACGGATATTTGCCGGCCGACGCCAATGGGCGCATGGCGGCTATCCGCAGGCTCGAAAGCCGGATGTATGCCGATAATCAAACGCAAATATTTATGGAAACCCCGTACCGTAATAATAAGATGGCCGCCGATATCCTGCGCTCTTGCCGTCCTTCTACCCGCCTCTGCATCGCTTCGTGCGTTACCTGCGGCGACGAGTATATCCGTACCCTCGACATTGCCGAATGGAACGGCCGGCTGCCCGACTTGCATCGCAAACCAACAATTTTTCTAATCTATAAATAATTAAGCGATGGATTATCAAGCTCACCCAACAGCGGTTATCGACGAGGGATGCACGATCGGCGAGGGCGTTCGCATCTGGCATTTCTCGCATATTATGACAGGATGCCGCATAGGTCGCAATTGTAATATCGGGCAAAACGTGGTTATATCGCCCGGTGTGACGCTGGGCGATGGGGTTAAGGTTCAAAACAATGTTTCGGTTTATACCGGCGTAACATGCGACGATGATGTTTTCCTCGGTCCCGGATGCGTATTCACCAATGTGCGTAATCCGCGGAGCGCCGTTCCGCGCAAAGATTGCTACGAGGCTACGCATGTCGGCAAGGGGGCTACCATCGGGGCTAATGCAACCATATTGTGTGGAAACACAATCGGCCCCTACGCTTTAGTAGGAGCCGGAGCCGTGGTTACTAAGGATGTTATGCCTTATGCTCTTGTTGTGGGTAATCCTGCGCGGCAATCGGGTTGGGTTAGCGAGTATGGCTGTCGCTTGGCATTCGGCGGGGATGGAATTGCGGTATGCCCTGAGAGCGGCCGGCGTTACATGCTTTTGGCCGATGGGAGCGCTATCCGTCCTTTGGATCTTTAGTTTGATTCGGTCGTGATTAGCTTGCGCAGTCGCGACGGGCTTTCGCCGAACTGTTTTTTGCAATAGGTGGTAAAATGTGCGGGCGAGCTGAATCCGTATTCCTTGATAATGCTTCTGAATGATACTTTGCTGTCGGCAAGCCGGCTTTTGATGTGGCGCGACTTTTGCTTCAGGATCCAACTGTATGGGGAGTCCTCAAAGTATTCGTTGAACTTGCGGTTGAATGAGCGTACCGACATTTGGCAAAGGGTGGCCAGCTCGTCGACAGTTTTTATTTCCTGGTAATGCTGGAGTACGAAGGCTTTGAAGTCTAAGTTTTTGTTGAGCATCGGGTAAAGGAAGTTGGCCATTTCCTCTTTGGTATAAAAGGCTCGCAGGATGAGGAATATTTCCTTTTGCTTGATGGCGAAAAGGTGCTTGCACTGTATCTTGTGCATGAGGTAGAACAGGAGGCTGTCGAGTACGTTTTTCATGGGAGGCCTGATTTCGATTTTGCTGAATATGGCCGGTCCTTTGGGCTTGGGCAGGGCTTCGAGGGCGAGCTGGTCGCAAAGCGTAAACTGATTGTCGAAGCTTAAGATAACGTACTTAATGTCGGTTATTGCTTCCATGGAGAAGGTTGCATCTTGAACAACGAACAGCATTTCATTTGTGTTGCACAAATGGTTTCTGAACTCGTTGCATGATACCATGACCTTGCCTTCAAGGATAAAAAACATATAGTTATAGTACTTGTCTTCTGAGTGAAACGATTCACCCTTCTTCATTTCCCTGCAGTTGAACCCTATGTGAAAGTCGGACACGTAATTCTTGCAAGTAAGGTGTTCTTGTGGATAAAGTAATTGCATATTTTTTTGTTTAAAATGAGTAGTAGTAAGATTCGGGCGTAAAAGTAGTAAAGTTCTTATAAGTACGAAACGATTTGTCTGTTTTCTATATGTTTTTTTGCAGCTTTCCTCTCTAACTGCGCTATCCGGCCTGTTATCAGGCATCGTGCGGTATATTATATAATTCGTCTTTATGTAAGCGGGAGCCTGTCGCCGGTAATTTATAGCCGCTTGTAGGTATTTCGTCTCGAATCGCCTACATTTGCACGACAATTTTAAAACAATTAATATATAATGAAAGCACTGGAAAGATTAGTAGCAGAGAAGTTATTGGGGGTTAAAGCCGTGAAACTCCAACCGGCCAATCCTTTCACCTGGGCTTCCGGCTGGAAATCGCCTATATATTGCGACAACCGGAAAACCCTTTCCTATCCCCCGATCCGCAACTTTATCAAGATAGAACTCGCCCGCGTGATAAGCGAAAGGTTTGTGAACGCCGAAGCCATTGCCGGAGTCGCTACCGGAGCCATTGCCCAAGGCGCGCTCGTTGCCGATATTCTCGGCCTTCCCTTCGTATATATAAGGGCAACCCCAAAGGATCACGGATTGGAAAATCTTATAGAGGGCGAGCTTCGCCTCGGATCGAAAGTGGTTGTTATCGAAGATCTGGTTTCAACCGGAGGAAGCAGTCTCAAGGCCGTAGAGGCTATTCGTAACTTTGGCTGCGAAGTGATAGGAATGGTTGCCATATTTACCCACGGCTTCCCTATCGCCGAGCAAAAGTTTAAGGAAGCAAAAATCAATCTCGTTACACTATGCCGCTACGAGGCCGTAATAGAAGAAGCCCTCCGAACCAATTACATCAGCGAAGACGAACTCTGCACCTTGCAGGAATGGCGCAAAGATCCGGCAAACTGGAATCCCGATCCGGATAAACTATAAAAGCTATGGCAGATTACAAAAGCGAAATCAAGGCTATCCCTTATGCCGATTCACAGGTCTACGCCATCCTGTCCGACCTTTCCAATCTTGAAAAGATTAAAGGCTCCCTGGACGGGCGAGGCGCCGGCAACCTTGTTTGCAGCCCCGATTCATGCTCTATCGCCATCGACACGGTCGGAACGCTTGAGTTTACCGTTGTTGAGCGGCAGCCGTATTCCATTATAAAACTCGCATCGTCGAAGATGGGTATTCCTATTATTATGACGGTGGAATTAACGCCGGTCTCCACCGGCGAAACAAATCTGCAAATAACAGCCTCAATCAACGTTAATCCATTCATGGCTTCGATGGTCGAATCTCCCCTCAAAGAAGCCCTGAATAAAACGGCCGAGGCCGTGGCTTCGATCTCATACGCATAAAACTTATGGCAGCCAAGCTTTGGGATAAGAACCAGGAAACCAACCGCGCCGTTGAAACCTTCACCGTAGGCCGCGACCGCGAAATGGATCTCTATCTCGCCCCGTTCGACATCATCGGATCAATGGCGCATATCACCATGCTGCGACATGTTGGCTTGCTGACCGACGGAGAGCTCCAACCGCTACTCGCCGAGCTAAGGCGGCTATACGGCATGGCCGAGGCGGGAGAGTTTGTGATAGAAGAAGGAGTTGAAGACGTGCACTCGCAGGTTGAGCTCATGCTCACCCGGTCGCTCGGCGATACGGGCAAGAAAATACATAGCGGACGCTCGCGCAACGACCAGGTGCTGCTCGACCTCAAACTCTTCGCAAGGCATAAGATCCGCGAAACGGCAACGCTTACGGCCGACCTCGCGCAGGCTCTGCTCAGTCAGAGCCAAAAGCATAAAAACGTTATCCTCCCCGGATACACCCACCTCCAGGTAGCGATGCCCTCGTCTTTCGGACTATGGTTCGGGGCATTTGCCGAAAGCCTGGCCGACGACTTGGTTCTACTCCAGTCGGCCTTTAGGATATGCAACCGTAATCCCCTCGGATCGGCCGCCGGATACGGATCATCCTTCCCCCTCAATCGCGAGATGACAACCCGCCTGCTCGGCTTCGACTCCATGAATTACAACGTAGTGTACGCCCAGATGGGCCGCGGCAAAATGGAGCGAACCGTAGCCTTCGCAATGGCAGGCATAGCCGCAACCGTGTCGAAACTGGCCTTCGACGCCTGCATGTACAGCAGCCAGAACTTCGCATTCCTGCGACTGCCCGACCGCTACACTACCGGCTCCAGCATAATGCCTCACAAGAAAAATCCCGACGTGTTTGAGCTTGTCAGGGCAAGATGCAACAAAATCCAGGCGCTGCCACAGCAAATTGCCATGATCTGCAATAACCTCCCCTCCGGATACTTCCGCGACCTGCAAGCCATAAAGGAAATCTTTATCCCCGCATTCGACGAGCTGGCCGACTGCCTCCGCATCACAGCCGATATAATCGGCCAAGTGGAAGTCAACCCCGGAATCGCCGACGACGATAAATACAACCTCATGTTCAGCGTTGAAGAAGTAAACCGCCGCACTCTTGCAGGCGTACCTTTCCGCGACGCCTACAAGCAAGTAGCCCTCGAGATAGAAGCAGGCCGGTTTATCCCCCAAAAAGAAATAAATCATACCCACGAAGGAAGCATAGGCAATTTATGCAACGACGCCATAGCCCGCCTTATCGGCGACGCCATGGCCGGCTTTAATTTCAGCCGCATCGCCGAAGCCGAACAGCAATTACTCCGGCAATGAAAACCATCCGTCCCACCCTCGCCATCCTCGCCCTCGCCATCCTTGCCTCTTGCGAGACAACCTACCGCTCATCCATCCCCGCCGCCCCCGTGTACATCGAAATAAACCTCGACTTTGAAGACGCCGACCTCCTTCCCATCCAAGCCTCCAAGCTCTTTACCCGCGGCCAGAATATCAACCTCGCCGTTGAGCGAGCCGGCTACGGAGGCGTACTTGTTTACCACGCCTTAGACAATAACTACTACGCCTTCGACGCCGCCTGCCCCAACGAAGCCGACCCCTCGGCCACGGTACAGGTCGACGCCGATCGCCTCCACGCCGTATGCCGAAAATGCGACAGCCGCTACGACCTTTCGTACGGCAACGGCAACCCCGTGAGCGGCCCCTCGCGCGAGCAGCTTAAGCGATACAGGGCCGCGCTTAACGGGGCGAAAATCATCGTAGGAAATTAATAATTGAAGGTTTATCGAAATGAAGGAGCGCCGGACTGATAATCCGGAGGCTCCTTTTTAATGTTAAACCTCCTGGGGAATTAAAGCCTTCTAACCGCAGGCGGATCAAGCCCGCCGGGGTCGACAACCGGCAGATCCATGCAGGGAAACCGGCCATCGCTTGCGGGAGACGGCTAATTTCTCCCGGGAGAAAGTTGCTTGACCCCGGGAGAAAACTCCTGGCTCCCTGGAGAAAGTTGTTGGCTCCCTGGAGAAAGTTGTTTGACCCCGGGAGCCGGCTCTTTTCTCCAGGGAGAAAATCGCCTCCCGGAAGGAAAACCGTTGCTTCCCCGCTTTGAGCCGGCAATTTCTTTTCCGTTATCATCTCCCGACAAAAAACTTATCTATATTTGCCGCCGGGCTTTTAGTTAAGGCGTTGCAGATATGATGCGCGGGAGCCGGGGGTTTCAAATAATAATAACTTATAAATATTTCACCATGAAAAATCTGATAACATTCTTTTTCTTTATTGCATTGGCCGTCTTTACTTCTTCGGCTCAAACGCCCGACAAGGGGCGGATTCTTGTGATTTACGAAATAGGCGGGGGGCATGAAAAGTTTTCGCTCGAGGCTATGAAGCATGTCGAGGCTTTTGCTGCGAAAGAGGGTATGAAAATTTCGCAGATACATAGCGCTTCGGAGATAGACGACAAATATCTTTCGCGATTCTCCCTTATTATCCAGCTCGATTACCCTCCTTACGGCTGGGGAAGGGAGGCCGAGCGGGCTTTTGAAAGGTATGTAGACGAAGGGCGCGGAGGCTGGATCGGTTTCCATCATGCTTCGCTTTTGGGCGAGTTCGACGGGCATGGGATGTGGCATTGGTTTTCATCGTTCCTGGGAGGTATTCGTTTCGACAATTATATTGCCGGGCTTACGAAGGGTACGGTTAATGTGGAGGCCGGCGGGCATCCGGTTATGAAGGGCGTTGAGAAAAGGTTTGTCCTTCCGGACGAGGAGTGGTATACGTTTAACCGCAATCCGAGGCCTAATGTGGAGGTTCTGGCGAGCGTTGACGAGGGGTCGTATAACCCGCCGTCGGATATTAAGATGGGGGATCACCCGGTGGTGTGGAGTAATCCGCATAAGGCGGGGCGGAACGTGTATTTCCTGATGGGGCATAGCGACGTGCTCTTTTCGGTTGGGAGCTTCGCGCTTATGTTTAACAATGCGATGGAATGGGCCGCGGCCGGAGGCGAGGAGGCAAGGAACCGTTACCCTGCCGTATATGCTCGCGACCGGAGGTTTAAGGCTTTGGTTTATTACACGGAACGGGCGGAGGAGGCTCATGTTACTTTCGGGAAGCAGGGAGCGGAGTTTTTCCGGCGGCTGAATTACGGCGATGGCTTCACGCTCGACGTTGTTACGGATTTGTCGGGCATCGACTACGGGAAGCTTTCGACTTACGATATTGTAGTTATGCTGAACGCGTCGCCGTCGTCGGCTTCCGAGCGGGATGTTTTCAGGCGGTATATGGAGAACGGCGGCGGGTGGCTGGGTTTTCATTCGGCGGCTTACAACGACAGGAATACTAACTGGCCCTGGTTTGTTGATTTCCTCGGGGGAGGAGTGTTCCATTATAATAATTGGCCTCCGCAGCCGGTTAAGCTCGAGGTTGACAACCGCTTGCATCCCGTTACACGCAATTTGCCTCCGTCGTTCATAGCTCCGGAAAGCGAGTGGTATGCCTGGAAGCCCTCGCCGAGGCTGAATCGCGACGTTGAAGTTCTGGTAACATTATCGCCCGATAATTTTCCGCTGGGGATAAAAGACGTGATGAACTGGGGGGATATCCCGGTGGTTTGGACAAACCGCAAGTATCGTATGCTGTACCTTAATATGGGTCACGGCGACGACGAGTTTACCGACGCTACCCAGAAGCTATTGTTTGTAAATTCGTTTCGCTGGGTGGTTGAAACGAGCGCCAAGGGCAATCCGTTTCTCAAATAAGCGACATGGTATCATAATGGACGGAACAGGCTCCAAAATCTTTCAGCTATTGCAGGTATTACCGGAAAATGATTTACTTTGCAGCGCATAATCAAAAACAGCGTTAATATGGCACAAGAAGATATTTTCAAAAAAATAATTTCGCATTGCAAAGAGTACGGTTTCGTATTCCCATCCTCCGAGATATACGACGGATTGGGCGCCGTGTATGACTATGGACAGAATGGAGTTGAGCTGAAGAATAATATAAAGCGGTATTGGTGGGACAGCATGGTATTGCTGAACGACAACGTAGTCGGGATCGACTCGGCTATCTTTATGCACCCCGCGATATGGAAAGCCTCCGGCCATGTCGACGCCTTTAACGACCCTCTTATCGACAATAAAGACTCGAAGAAACGGTACCGCGCCGACGTATTGATAGAAGAATACTTGGCCGCCCTTGACGAGAAGATAAACAAGGAAGTCGAAAAAGCCTCCGCCCGCTACGGAGCAACATTCAACGAGGAGCAATTCCGCTCTACCAACGCAAGAGTTATCGAGAACCAAACGAAGCGCAACGCCGTTCACTCACGCTTTGCCGCCGCCTTGAACGACAATAACCTTGAGGAGCTTCGACAAATCATTATAGATACCGAAATAGCATGCCCGATATCGGGAACCAGAAACTGGACGGAGGTTAGACAATTCAATTTGATGTTTTCCACTGAGATGGGGTCAACTGCGGAAGGCGCAATGAAAGTTTACCTCCGTCCGGAAACTGCCCAGGGCATATTTGTAAACTTCCTGAACGTACAGAAAACAGGACGGATGAAAGTTCCGTTCGGAATCGCACAGATAGGGAAAGCCTTCCGCAACGAGATAGTTGCCCGGCAGTTCATTTTCCGGATGAGAGAATTTGAACAAATGGAAATGCAATTTTTTGTACGCCCCGGCGAAGAGATGGAATGGTTTAACCGATGGAAAACCATCCGCCTCAATTGGCACCGCGCAATGGGCCTTGGCGACGACAAATACCGCTACCACGACCACGACAAGCTGGCCCACTACGCCAATGCCGCCACCGACATCGAGTTTGAAATGCCCTTCGGATTCAAGGAAGTAGAAGGCATACACAGCCGCACCGACTTTGACCTCAGCCAGCACGAACAATACTCCGGCAAAAAAATACAATACTTCGACCCCGAACAAGGCCGCAACTATACCCCATACGTAATCGAAACCTCGATAGGAGTCGACCGCGTATTCCTAAGCATAATATCCGGCTCGTACGTCGACGAAAAACTGGAGAACGGCGAAAGCCGCGCACTCCTCCGCCTGCCCGCCGAGCTCGCCCCGGTAAAGCTCGCCGTACTGCCCTTAGTAAAAAAAGACGGCCTCCCCGAACGCGCGCGAGAAATAGCCGACATGTTCCGCTTCGACTTTAGATGCGCATACGACGAAAAAGACTCCATCGGCAAGCGATATCGACGCCAGGATGCAATAGGCTCCCCCTTCTGCATCACCGTAGACCACGACACCCTGTCCAACGGCTCCGTAACCGTAAGACATCGCGACACAATGAAGCAAGACCGCGTAAGCATCGACCGGCTGTACGAAATCATATCCGCCAAAGTAGATATGAAAAACCTCCTGAAACGAATAACGGAATAACCCAAAATGACGCGCCTCACATACATCACATCATTGCTCTGCATCCTGCTCATCCTCCCCTCATGCGGCAGCTCCGACGATCCCACAATCGACGAAACCTGGAAAACAACCAACGAACAAGCCTTCGCCGCCTTCACTTACAATAGCGACTACTCCCGCATAATGTCGGCCTCAAACATGGGCTACATATATTACGCCGCATTGAAACAAGGAACCGGAACCTCAAACATATACTATACCGACACCGTAAAAGTATACTACACCGGCAGCCTCGTAACCGACTCGATATTCGACACCGCCGAACCCCCATACAAAGCCCCCCTCGAAGGAACCGTAGGAAGCTTTTGCGACGGGTTTGCAACCGCCCTCCAGCACATGCGCGCCGGCGACCGATGGGAAATATGGCTCCCCAGCGAACTCGGCTACGGAGCGGCAGGACAGACTGCCTCAACCGGCAAGTATGTAATACCCCCATACTCCACGCTAAAATTTGAAGTAGAGCTCATAAGCGTAAAAAGAAAAGGAGAATGGAAGCAATGAATCGTAAAACAATTAATTAAAGTTTTCAATCAGATAGGCCGGTCTTGTAGTTCAATGGATAGAATGGAAGTTTCCTAAACTTTAGATCCGGGTTCGATTCCCGGCGAGACTACAAAAAGGTTGCCTGTGATAACCACAGGCAACCTTCTTTTTTTTGAAAAAAAGCCTGCCACACAATTCAACTCTCAAGAGAACTGCTTGATCACTTTAGCGTTGGCCCGGTCGATAACATTCTGTCCGAGCGAAGCCAAATAAATACGCGTAGTATTCTCGCTGCTGTGTCCCATACTCTCGCTTATAATCCGCACGGCAACACCCTTTCTAAGCGCAATTGTAGCCCACGAATGGCGAGCCGTATACGAGCTTAGCGGTTTGTCGAGCAGCAACATCCGGGATATGCGCCCCAAGCGCTTATTATGCACCCGCAGTTGCGACCCATAACAGTCGCCGGCAGAAATCCTGATAGGAAGAAGGAAATCCAAAGCAACCCGCGAACGATATTTCATCAAGATAACCTCTATGCAAGGCTCGACCTTGATAACAATCTGCGTTCCCGTTTTGCTACGCTCGTACAACAGGTAACCGTTGCGCAGGTTTGCCTGCGTAAGATTAGCCATATCGACAAACGCCATTCCCCTCGTGTAAAAACTAAACATAAATAAATCGCGGCTGAGCCCAAGCCCATAGTCGTCGTCCAAGTCGAGCTTCAGCATACGCTGAATAATATACTCGTCGACCGACCGCTTGGCCGTTTTCGCAATCCCCGTATAAACCTGCCTGAAAGGCAGCTTCTGAGGGCTTAACCCCTCCTCTACCGCCTTATTGTAAACAGAGCGCAGCACCCTCATATAACACGAAATGCTGTTAAGCGTCAGATTATTCCTTAACAGATACGCCTCATACTGCTTCATAAGCGGAGCGTCGATAACCGACATACGCACATCCGAAGTTTGAAGAAAACCGGCAAAGCTACGCCTGACGGTATCCATTATACTCGCGCTTTTACCACGCCCCTCAACCTTCATCTTCGAGCCGGTTTGATCCATAAAACAAAGCATATTGCCGCTCATTGTGTAATGATCAAAACAATAAGAAATCTCGTTAACATCGTAAACTTCTTTCATCTTGAGCGATTTGATAATATCGTCGAGCCTCAGCAACTCGGCGTTAAGCCCCGACTGGATTTCTCGCAGCCGTGCAGCCCGCTCCCTGCCGCCTCTTTCAAGGCAAACACGTTCCTGGACGGCATCCCATTCGTGCGGATACAATTTAAATCCGGTACGAACTATTTTCACTTTGCGCTTACTGATTATTTGTATAACCAAAACGCCTTTGCACCCTTCTTTAGCCGATTTGCGCAATTTAATCTTAACTGAAATCATGATATATATAGATTAACAGGTTAATAAATAGTGTGGCAGGCATCACATAATGATAATCTCTTTCGATAAAAGCAAGCAAGGCCGCATTAAACATGCAAAATTTAACATCTATGGTGGATATTATAGCGTTATTGGGGGAAATTCCGGCCGGGAGAGAGATATATAACGCATAATTGACCTTGGCATAACCCGCCCCTTCTTTCTTCAATCCCCTATCCTTAAAAAGCCAAGCCTGCCCCCCATAATAGCCATACGCCGCAAAACAAGCCAAAATCAGCTAAACAACTGTAATCCTGTCTTTTCTTTATTTTACCTTTTCACCGGCCAACGGCCCGAAAACGTTTCGTGACGTCTTGAAATTAGTCCGTGACGTCGCGAAACCTTTTCAAGTCGTCTTGAAACTAATCCGTGACGTCGCGAAATCTTTTCAAGTCGTCTTGAAATAAATCCGCGACGTCTTGAAACCTTTTCGTGTCGTCTTGAAATGAATCCGCGACGTCTTGAATAGAATCAAAGACGTCTTGAATAAAATCGAAGATGTCGCAAACAGGTTTCGCAACGTCTTCTGCAAAAAATCAAATTATCCGGAATTTTGGGTTTAAAGGGCAAATAACCGCCCGGAGGGCGAGGAGATGGCTTTGCAGGGCCTTATTCCCTGGTCAAAAAAAATACCACTCGCGCGGTATTGACATCCCCTCCGCTATCCGCTTATCTTTGCATATATAATTTAATAAAGAAAAGTATGGGAAAAATAGCAAAACAACTTACCGATTTAATTGGAAATACTCCATTGCTGGAACTGTCGAACTACAACGCCAGGCAAGGTTTGAAAGCCACGGTTGTGGCCAAGCTCGAATATTTTAATCCGGCCGGAAGCGTTAAAGACCGTATCGCCCTTGCGATGATAAACGACGCCGAGGAGCGCGGGGCTCTCAAGCCGGGAGCTACCATAATTGAGCCTACCAGCGGAAATACGGGCGTAGGGCTTGCTTTTGTATCTGCCTCCAAAGGCTATAACCTTATCCTTACCATGCCCGAAACGATGAGCAAGGAGAGGCGCGATTTGCTCAAGGCTCTTGGAGCCCAAATTGTGCTTACGCCCGGAAGCGAGGGAATGAAGGGGGCTGTGGCTCGCGCCGTTGCCTTACAACGGGAAACTCCCGGCTCGGTTATCCTCCAGCAGTTTGAGAACCCGGCTAACCCCGACGTTCACCGCCGTACAACGGCTCGCGAAATATGGAACGATACCGACGGCAAGATCGACATCTTTGTTGGAGGAGTGGGCACGGGAGGTACGATAAGCGGCGTGGGCGAGGCTCTTAAAGCTCTTAAGCCCGAACTGAAAACGGTGGCCGTTGAGCCGGCCGACTCGCCGGTATTGTCGGGCGGGAATCCCGGGCCCCATAAGATCCAGGGGATAGGCGCCGGATTTATTCCGAAAACTTACAACGCTACTTATGTTGACAGCATATTCCGCGTTGGCAACGACGATGCTATCCGCACCAGCCGCGCTCTTGCCCGCGACGAGGGATTGCTGGTTGGGATATCGTCGGGGGCTGCGGCTTTTGCCGCCGCCGAGCTGGCTCGCTTACCCGAAAACGAGGGCAAGCTTATCGTTACGCTTTTGCCTGACACGGGCGAGCGTTATCTGTCGACCGCTCTTTATGCTTTCGACGAGTATCCTCTTTAATATATTGTTTTTTTGGAGATTGGCGATTTAGCGCCTGATTTGGCGAGGCGGAGCGGGATTATTTTCTGTTCCGCTTGCCGGCGTTATTTCGGGGGTGGTTGCTTTTTCAATTGTTTCCACCGGTTAATGGCGTCTTTTAGGGTTTTGCCTTTGTTTTCGGCAAAGTATTTTCTGATAAAGGCGTTGTATTCAAATTGCGGGGCAATTTCAGTTTTGGCGCTTTTAGATTCTTCGTTAATAATGTAATATTGGTTTACAGCCTCTTGCAATGTTTTTCCGGCGTTGGTTTTCATCCAATTCATGAATCGGGTGTTGAAATGAAATTGTTTGCCGATTTGCTGTTTGAAAAACGTGCGTACATTTTCCGTATTTCTGTAATTATCCGTTATAATAGTATTTAAGGAAAGATGTGCGGCTTGCCTGAAAAAAGCCTCCCGGAGATCATTAATCCGGGAGGCTTTGGCTTTTGTCGGCGCGGCAGGCTCTTTATTGGGCGAGCCGCTTGCCTGTAAGGTCGAACATGTTCACAAGATCGCCGGTAATATTATTGTCGTCTTTCTTTTTGAGGTACATGTCGAGGTCGTAATTGCCGTCGGGGGTAGTTACGTTAATTCGGACTGAGACGGGCTCGGCGATTGTTTCGATGCTGTTGATTTTCATTTCGCCTTCATCTCCGGCGGTAAATTTTCCTTCGAGCTTGCCGTCGGCTTTAGCGAGGGTCAGGGTTAATTTAAGGTCGGTTCCTTGCACGTCGGGGATGAGGATTTCCCATTTGCCGGCAAAATAGTCGATTGTTGCGCTTTGCGCCTGCGCTGTTGTTGTAACCAAGAATGAGCATATCATTCCGATAATAAATAAACCTGCTTTTTTCATCTTCTTTTAAATTTAAAAATTAAACATCTGTGATAATCCATGTCGCAAAGGTAAGAATACGGAGCAATCGGCGAGTATCCTTCTTTAAATATATGTTTTTTAGGAAGATTGGGGCGACAGGCTGTTTATTTGGCAAGCCGCTTGCCTTTAAAGTCGAACATGTTCATGATATCTCCGGTTATATTATCGTCGTCTTTCTTTTGGAGATACATGTCAACGTCGTAGTCGCCGTTTGGGGTGGTGAAGTTAAGCCTGACTGCAATTGGCTCGGCAACTGCGGCAATGCTGTTGATTTTCATTTCGCCGTCTTCTCTGGCGTCAAATTGTCCGGTGAGTTTTCCGTCGACCACCGCAAAGGCGAGGGTTAGCTTTACGTCGTTGCCTTGTACGCCTTCGGCGAGGATTTCCCATTTGCCGGTAAAATAATCTAATGTTGCTTTTTGTGCTTGCGCTGTTGTGGTAACTAAAAATGAGCACATCATTCCGATAATTAATAAACTTACTTCTTTCATCTTCTTAATATTAACTTAATAATTAAACATTGTTTGATCTGTTTTGCAAAGGTACGAAGGCGGTGCAAGCATAAAAGATCCAAAAGGTTACAGAGTTGGTATATTTGCGGCATGATACCTTTCAGCTTGCCTTTTAATTTGAGCGGCGAATTGTCCGGCTCCATCCGGGAGTATTGCTCAATCGGCTCCGACCTGTTGCTTTTCGACAGCTCGGCCATCGCTTCCTTTCCGGCCCGGCCGGTTAAGCTAACGCATGTTATGGGCGCCATTTGCATGAGCGGAACCGTAACTGTGTTGGTTAATATGACTGAGTATACGGCTGCGGCTCCCTGTATGCTCATTGTTCATTCGCGTCAAGCGCTGCAGTTTAATGATCCCGGCGAGGGATTCAGGGCCGAGTTTATGATAATGTCGGAAGGCTTTGCGGGGAATTTGTTTGATAACGCCGAGGTTACGCTTCCGATATTCCTTTCGGCTTACGACTGTCCGCTTTATCTGATAAGCAATGATTTGCTCCTCCCCATGCAGAAGTTTTACGAGCTCCTTGTCAACGCCGTGAGGCAAACTGCAAATCCCTGGCGGGCAAAGGTTGTGCGACATTTGCTCAACGCCCATTTTTACAGCGTTGGATACAGCCTCCATCATTCTGCCGCCATTCCGGCCAGGCCCGGCGAACCTATCGTAAGCCGCTTCTTCCCCATCCTTGGCGAGCATTGCAGAAGGGAGCGCAGCGTTGAATTTTACGCCGGCAAGCTCTTTATAACTCCCAATTACCTGTCGAGGGTGATACGTGAAAACACCGGCAAAACGGTTGGCGACTGGATAGAATCGCACGTTATTGCCGAGGCCAAAGCCCTGCTCGGATCAACCGGCATGACTATCCAGCAAATCAGCGAGGAGCTTAACTTTCCCACTCAATCGTTCTTCGGGAAGTATTTCAAGCGTATTGCGGGTATTTCGCCGCGCGATTACCGCAGGTCGCTGCGAGTCGACGCCCTGGGGCGGTAGCCTTCCTTTGCAGATATGATTAGCTTCACTCCAGGCAAAAAAGAAAGCCCCCCGGATTATCTCCGAGAGGCTTTAGTGGGAAGGGGTGGGGAGAGCGGTAGGCGAGGCTCGAACTCGTGACCCTCAGCTTGGGAAGCTGATGCTCTACCAACTGAGCTACTACCGCGGGCTTTCGGCGACAAATATATAGATTCTTTCCGTTTTTGCTACCTTTGCCGCCGTAATTTTTGAAGAATTTCAAACATGGATAAACTCTCATTGATAAAAGTAGGAGGCAAGGTAGTAGAGGAAGCAGAATCGCTCAACGCCTTGCTTCGCGATTTTTCCACCATCAAAGGTCATAAGATATTAGTTCACGGCGGAGGACGATCGCTCTCCCGCCTTGCCGACCGCCTCGGTATCGAAACCCAAATGGTAAACGGCAGGCGGATTACCAGCGAAGCTACCATCGAACTTGTTGCAATGGTTTACGGCGGCCTTGTTAACAAGCGGATCGTTGCCGGACTCCAGGCCCTCGGACTAAACGCCCTCGGACTCACCGGAGCCGATATGAACCTTATCCGCTCCGTAAAGCGACCCGTAAAAGATATCGACTACGGATTGGTTGGCGACATTGAAGCCGTCGACGCCGAAGCCTTGAGCTTCCTCCTCCTACGCGGCATCGTTCCCGTTCTGGCCCCCATGACGCACGATGGGCGCGGACTTCTGCTCAATACCAACGCCGACACCATTGCCGCCTCGGTAGCCAAAGCCCTCGCATCGCGCTTTGAAGTTGAGCTTACCTATTGCTTCGAGAAAAAAGGAGTCTTAGCCGACGAAACCGATAACAATAGCCTTATCGCCGAGCTAAACCGCGCTACGTTTAACCGCTGCGTTGAGCAAGGCGTTATACAGGGAGGCATGATTCCAAAGCTTGAGAACGCCTTCGAGGCAATAAGCTCCGGAGTAAGCCGGGCGCGCATTACCTGCGCCTCCGCCCTTCTATCGAACGAAGGCACCGTAGTACGATGATGACCCCCGAAAAGTGGAAGGGGCACGGGTTTATTTTGCTTGCCAATATCCTTTTTGCCATCAATCTTCCCGTTTCCAAATACCTTATCCCTTCGCATGTTACCCCCGAAGCGCTCACGCTGATGCGCTCCGTATTTGCCTGCGCCATGTTTTGGCTCGTTTCCCTATTTACAGAGCGCGAAAAGATGGAGCGGAAAGATATGGGACTGCTGCTGCTATGCGCCTTCTGCGGCATTACGCTCAATACCTCGCTCTTCATGGCGGGGCTCAACCTAACCTCGCCGGTCGACGCCTCGATTATATCCACCGCAGGGCCCGTATATGTAATGATATTAGCCGCCATAATACTGAAGGAGCCCATCACCTGGCAAAAGGCCGCCGGAGTAGCTATGGGCGTAGCCGGAGCCCTGCTGATGATCCTCACCGCAGCCCAGGCAGGCAACAACGGAAGCGACGGCATGAGCGGAGCGGTTCGCATCGTTCTGAGCAATTTGCTGTACTCGGTATACGTAGTGCTCTCGCGACCGCTAAGCCGGAAGTATTCGGCAATAACGATAATGAAATGGATGTTTCTGTTCTCAACCGTTATGCTGGCCCCGTTCATGTACAAAGGCGTGCTCAACGCCCCTGTTTTCGGCAGCGGCATAGCCCATCCGGCCGACCTCGGAGCATTGTTTTACGTACTGATGTTCGCCACATTCATACCATATACCCTCATACCCATGTCGCTCCGACGCCTGCGGCCTACAACCGTAAGCATGTACAATTACATTCAGCCCATCGTAGCGTCGCTCATCGCAATGCTTATCGGGCAGGGCAGCTTTACGGTATGGAAAGCGGCGGCAACGGTTCTGGTATTCGTTGGCGTATACATGGTAACGCAAAGTAAGAGCCGCGACGATGTAGAAAAAGAAATGCTAAACAAACAACAACAATCAAACAATTAATATGGGAACAATTAAGCGCATAGCCGTTTATTGCGGCTCGAACCCGGGCGTACGCGAAGAATACGCCCAGCAAGCTTACCTCCTGGGCATGATACTTGCCCGACAGGGCGTAAAAATTATTTGCGGAGGAGGCAAAGTAGGGCTGATGAAAAGCATAGCCAACGGCGCCCTCGAAAACGGAGGCGACGTAACCGGCGTAATCCCCAGCTTTCTCAACCGCGAGGAGCTGGCCCACGAAGGCCTCACAAACATGATTATAGTAAACACCATGCACGAGCGGAAATATCGCATGAGCGAGCTCGGCCAGGCCTTTATAGCCCTGCCGGGAGGCTACGGCACGATAGACGAGCTGTTCGAGATAATCACCTGGGCGCAGCTCGGCCTGCATCAAAAGCCGGTGGGCATACTTAACACCAACGGCTTTTACACCCCTCTGCTTAAATTTCTCGACTCGATGTCGCTCGAAGGCTTCATCAGGCCGGAGCATCGCAACCTCGTCTTAGTAAACGACAATGTTCCCGATTTGCTGGAGATGATCAGGAACTACCAGCCTGTTGCAACGGGGAAATGGATTTAAGGATCGCCGCGGCCAAGCTCCGCAATCCGTCGCAATCCGCTGCACATCACGGTTATCATTAATATGCAAGCCTATCGGGCGGGGCGCTGTAAAACGACAATTCCCTGCCGGAAATTTCGGGAGACTTTTGTCGGATGACATTTTCTTCCCAAAATTTCCGGGACGCTTTTGTCAGATGACAATTCCTCCCCGAAATTTCCGGGAAGCTTTTGTCAGATGACAATTCCTTCCCAAAATTTCCGGGAAGCTTTTGTCAGATGACAATTCCTCCCCGAAATTTCCGGGAAGCTTTTGTCGGATGACAATTCCTTCCCGAAAATTCCGGGAAGCTTTTGTCAGATGACAATTCCTTCCCGAAAATTCCGGGACGCTTTTGTCGGATGACAATTCCTTCCCAAAAATTCCGGGACGCTTTTGTCGGATGACAATTCCTTCCCGAAAATTCCGGGACGCTTTTGTCGGATGACAATTCCTTCCCAAAAATTCCGGGACGCTTTTGTCAGTTGACAATTCCTTCCCAAAAATTCCGGGACGCTTTTGTCAGTTGACAATTCCTTCCGGAAAATTCCGGGAGACTTTTGTCGGATAACACAGCTTCCCGGAATCTGCCGGGCCGCAACAAAAAAGAGCGGGGGATCATATCTCTCGCTCTTCTTTGAATTTCTTTTTGTGATTTTCCCGCTTCAGGCCTTGCGCGGCTGTTTTGCCCGTACATTGTTTCCGCCGAGCATTCCGCAGGCGGCTTGTATGTCTTCGCCGCGCGAGGTGCGTATGGTGCATGTGATGCCTTTGCGGCTCAGTATCTCGCGGAATGTTTCCATCCTTTCGGGGCTTACGCCTTCGAGCATGGCGTCGGGAATGTGGTGGTAGGCAATGAGGTTCACTCGGCAATGAATGCCTTTGAGGAGCAGCGACAGGGAGGCGGCGTGCCGCGGACTGTCGTTAAATCCTTTGAAGAGGATATACTCGAAGGATACTCGCCGCTGGTGGCTGAAGTCGTATTTGCCGATAAGCGCTATTGTTTGCTGAATGGGGAATGCTTTTTCGCTCGGTATGATTGAGAAGCGGTCGTCGCGATATGTGGAGTGCAGGCTTACGGCTAAGTTGCACGAGCTCTCGTCGAGGAAGCGTTTTAGTCCTTTGGCGCCGATGGTTGATACCGTGATGCGCTTTGGGCTCCATCCGAATCCGTAGGATGAGGTTAGGATGTCGAGGGTTTTCATTACCTCGTCGGTATTGTCGAACGGTTCGCCCATGCCCATGAATACCACGTTGGTGATTTGCGCCGATTCGGGGGCCGATACAATTTGGTTGATTATCCCGTTTGATGTAAGGTTGGCGGTGAATCCGTTCCGGCCTGTCATGCAAAATACGCAGCTCATTTTGCAGCCTACCTGCGAGGATACGCACAGGGTGTTCCTGTCGGATGCGGGGATGTATACGGTTTCGATGTGGGAGCCGGATGCCGGAAAGGCGTATTTAATTGTTCCGTCGGCCGACTTGCGGGCGAGGGTGTGCGCGGTGCGGCCTACTTCGTATCCTTCGTGGAGGCGGCTGCGGCCGGCGGCTGATATGTTGGTCATTTCCTCTATGGTTGCGACTCTTTTCTTATACAGCCAGTCGGATATCTGACCGGCTGCATAAGACGGGAGCTTGCATTGTGCGGCTACTTCGCGCAGCTCGGCAAGAGTCATTCCCAGGAGAGGTTGTTTTGTTTCGGGCATTAATAGAAGCGTATGCGATTGTCTTTAACGTTGGCGTTGCTTATCAATTGCTGCATGGCTTGGTAGCCGTAGCGGTAGATGTGGCTTGCGTTGAGGCTTTCGGTTTGCGATTGCTCGTCGTACGGCAGGCCGCTGTTTTCTTTGTTGGTTACTTCAAATACGTATACGCCGTTGGTTCCCGCGGTGGGGGCGCTCAGGGAGTTGAGGGGGGCTAAGGCTATCAGGGCGTTGAGTTTTGGTTCTGCTCCGATGCCTGTTATGCGCGGCGTCTCGAAGTTGATGAAGCGAACGGAGTCGACCGATGCGTTCATTGCCTGGGCATAGGCGTCGAGCGATGAGAGTTGGCGGGCTTTGAGGTCGGCGGTTATTTTTTCGCCTTTCTTTTGTGTAGTCAGTTCGGCTTTCAGTGTTTCTTCGAGCGATGATAGCGAGCGGTAGCCTTTACGGACCGTACCTTGCATGGCGGCAATCACGAAGTATTTGTTATCGCAGTCGAATATCTCGGATATGTCGCCTTTCTTGTGTTCAAAGGCCCAGCGAACTACTTTGCGCGACTGCGGGATTGCTCCCACGTTCTCGCTGGTCGAGCTTAGCGATACGTTGGCGAAGAAGGCGTATCCGGCGTGTTGGGCGGCGGTGTCGAGGCCTTCTATGTTCTTATTGCGGGATATGAACTGGTTGAGGGCGTTGTAGAGGTCGCTGTATGTTTTGGAGCTTGGGCTTACCGTTTTGGTAAATTCCGCTATCTTATACTTATTTACGCCGGAGGTTTTCTCGGTTACTTTGAGGAGGTGCGTTCCTTGCGGCGACTTGAATTTGAACACCTCGTTTGTTGCGGCTGCGAAGACGGCGGTTTTAAAGTCGTCGTTTACCAGGCGAAGGGCTACTTCTTCGGTGAGCCATCCCAGGTCGCCTCCTGTCTCGGCAGAGTTTTGGTCGATGGAGTTGGCGGCGGCTATGTCGGCAAAGTCGGCGTTTTTGAGTTCGTTGAGCAGGCTGTCGGCAACTATGGTTTCGCGGCCGTTGTTGGCGATCATGATGTGGCTTACTTTTACGGAATCGGGGGCTATCGTTTTGTCGATTAGCTTGAACATCCGGTATTGGTTGGTTGTTTGCTCAAGGAAGGGGCCGTAAACGTCGCCCGTTGAGGCCGAGGTTACGAAGCTCTTCAGTTCGCCGTCGAGGCTGCTTTCGGAGCGGAAGGCGTTTATGTATGGTACTTCGGAGTTGTCGGCAACGAAGTCGCGGATGCTTTCTTCGGTTGTGCTCAAGTCGACCTTTGCTTGATCTATCTCGGCGCTGATCTTATTGTAATCTTCCTGGCTGGGAACGATGTCGACGGATACGTAGCTTATTACTTTGGCTTCTTCTTGCTTGTAGAAGCGTTTCCTTGAGTTGTAAAGCTTTTCTATCTCGGAGTTGCTTACCGTTACGGCAGAGTCTGGAATCGACGAGTAGGGTTGCATTACGTATGCAATGTCGGAGTTATCGGCCTGGTTGTTGTATGCGTCTTGGGCGTCGAGCTTGTTGGCCGAGATGGCTTTTGCGAGGAGCATTACGTACTTCTGTTCCTGCCTTTGCAGCTTGAGCATCTTTTCCCAATAGAGCCTCAGGGTGCGGAGTTGCAGAAGCTGTTCCTGCTGGGCGGGGGCGGCGCCGGCGATTGATTCGTCAGACGTCATCTTCAGGAAGTTGAGGTAGTAGGCTTTGTCGAATTGTCCGGTTTGGGGGTTATGGAACATTTGGTTTTGCATTAGCATGGGCGATATGTTTTCGCCTTGTACCATGTCGAACAGTTCTTCGGGGGTTACGGTCATGCCGAGCTTGTTGAACTCGTTGTTTAGCAGTATCTCCTCCACTATGCCGCTGTATACGTTTTGCCTTATTTGCGCCCGGTATTCTTCGGGCAGGCTGCTCTGGCCGGTTTGGAGTTGTGCAACCTGTTCCATCTCTTCAATGCGGAGCTGGAAGTCTTGGTAGTTGATTGTTTTCCCGTTTACGGTAAGAACCGTCTCCTGACGCTGTCTGAAGAAAGTTGAACCGGAGTTGAGAAAGTCGCCAATAATAAAAGCGAACAAGGCTATTCCCACGATGCCTACAAGCAAGCCTGCTTTGTTCCTGATTTTTTCAAGCGTAGCCATTTATTTCTGTTTTAAAAGTTGATAATTATTTTGAATTTGAGGGCACAAAGATATATAAAAAGATGACTTTGCCGCAATGCCGCTATAATCGGCTCAAGCCTTCGCTCGCAACTGGCGTTTCATTCAATGTTACGGTTGGTTTTTTCTCCTGTTTGGCTTTCATGAATGATTAGTTTTTTCAGCATTACCATATCTTTCAGCATTACCCCGTTTTCATAGATCGGTTCGCTATACTTCTCCAAAAAGAAATTTTTCTTCAAGTCGTACCGGGAGTATCCGTTCTTTTCATAAAAACGAATCTGCTTGAATCCGCAATCAGCCGTTCCAACTATTATTGCTTTATACTTTCCCTGTCGGGCAATATGTTCTATTCCGCTCATTAAATTGCTTCCTATTCCATTGTTCTGCATTTCAGATGAAACGGCGATATTCATCAGCTCTATTGTTTCTTCATTGCGAGGCAACAAGCAGAATACACCAACCGTTTCTTTATCAACTTTTGCAATGTATACGTCCGAATCAAACAGATATTTATTGATTGCCTCCCTGGTTTCGTCGGCCAAAAGGAGTAGATTGTATGGGTAATTGTCGCTTATTTTATAGATGCTTATCTTATTCATGGCGCTAATATAGGCGATTATCGCAAACAGTTGAAAGAAAGAAAAGTTTAACTTACATTTGCCGGCGTATTATTAGAACCAATGTAACAATTCTTTATCAACAAATTTTTCAAGTATTATGAGAAACAGTAATTTCAATCGCAGAAACTTTTTGCGCCTCTCCGCAACGGCCGGAGCCGGCCTGGTGATCAACTCCGGCATCGCCCGGACAATCGCCCCCGATACTTTGCAAGACAGCCCATTCCCGATGCGAACGCTTGGCAGCACAGGCATGACGCTCCCAATACTAAGCATGGGAGTTATGAGAGCCGATAACCCTAACGTTGTGAGGGCCGCATACAACTCCGGCATTACCCACTTCGATACCGCGCACGGATACCAGAACGGACGGAACGAGGAAATGCTCGGCAACTTCTTTAAAGACAAGCCCCGCTCATCATTCACCATCGCCACCAAAGGCAAATTCGACTATCCCCTGAAAGACAGCTTTGAGAAAGACTACACAGCCCTGCTCGACCTTAGCCTCAAACGCCTCCGGATGGACTACGTCGATATTTTCTACACCCACGCCCTCGACAGCCGCAACGATTTTGGAGACATCACAAGCGAAAGGATACTTGCCCTCCTCAAGAAATTCCAGTCCGACGGCAAGGTCAAAAACCTCGGCATATCAACCCACGCCATGAATCCCGGGCAAATAGACGCAGCCATATCGGCCGGCATCTACAAGGTAGTTCTCCTAAGCTACAACTTCAAGATACCCAAGCTCGACGAAACCAACGCCGCCATCGAGCGAGGCGTTAAAGCCGGCTTAGGATTCGTAGCCATGAAAAGCATGACCGGAGGCGTGGCCGGAGATAAAACCATAAACGGACAAGCCTGCCTCAAATGGGTGTGGCAAAACCCCAACATCGCCACGGCAATACCCGGATTCGACAACTTCGACAAGCTTGACGACTGCCTCGCAGCCGCAAAAAGCCCATCCCTAACCTCCGGCGAGAAAAGCTACCTCGCATCGCTAAGCGGCAAAGACATGCTGTTTTGCCAACGATGCGGCAAATGCTCCAAAGAATGTAAAGAACAACTGCCCGTGCCCGAACTCATGCGAGCCTATATGTACGCCTACGGATACCGCAACGCCGGCCTCTCCAAAGAAACCCTCTCGGAGCTAAACCTGGCCGACGCAGGCTCGGCATGCAAATCGTGCAACGGCCAATGCCGCGTAAAATGCAGCCTCGACTACAACGTGGCCGAACGCATTGCCGCCGTAACCCCCATACTCAACGTACCGAACGCACTTCTCACATAGGCCGCAGCAAAAATGAAACCCCGATTACAGTTTCTACTCCTCGGCCTGATTATAACCCAGTTGCTCCGCGCCCAATCGCCGGAGCAACTGCAAAGCCTGCTACCCTCCGTTGAAGGATGGACCGTGGGCGGCATCGAGGTATTTAACCCCGATAACCTGTACGACCGTATCAACGGAGCCGCCCCCCTCTTCCTTGCCAACAACTTCCGCGAAATGACGGCCGTTGACTACCGCCGCGGCAACGACTACATTACCCTCCAAGCCTACCGCCACGGCTCCCCGCAAGACGCCTTCGGCATGTACGCCTCCGAACGCTCGCCCGACATACCCTTCCTCACCGCAATAGGAGGCGAAGCGCAGGGCGACGCCGAGAACCTGTTCTTCTTTGCCGGAAGCATATACGTGAAAATAGCCTCCCACTCCGAGGCCGACGTATCAGCCGTTATGCAATCCATAGCCCGGAGCTTTGCAGATAAAATCGAACCCAGGCCATCCTATCCGGAAAAGCTCTCCTGTCTCCCTGAAAAAAACCGTATCCCGCGCTCCGAAGCCTATATCAACTCAAGCTATATGGGGCACGACTTTCTGAAATCGGTATATACCGCGTCGTATAATGCCGACGGGAAAGAATACCAGGTATTTATAATCGACGGAGGGTCGGCCGAAGGCGCAAAAGGCATCCTGAAGCAATACTTTGCCTTTACAAAGCAAACCGCCGAGATAAAAGAAGGCCCCATCACGATAACCGACCGCTATAACGGCAACATACCCGCCTATCTGAAAGGCTCTTACATCGCAGGCGTATGCAGCGACAGCGGAAGCCTCCCCGCCAATGCCGAAGCCATAGCGGCCCAAACGGCTTCTTCCGTTAAATAATCGCCTCCTTTGCGCGACAAGAAAAAAGCCGCCCGGCAGTAAAACGCCCGGCGGCTTTCTCATTTTAAACAAAAAATAATACGCGAAAATCAACTGATAACAACGCTGAATACCTGCGTCCAAGGCCCCTTTTCGCCCGTGGTATTTTCCCAGCGAGCCGCAAAGTAAAGAGTTTGGCCAATAAAGGAAGAAAAATCGGCAATAATTAAGGGAGAAATGGTTGAGAAGTACGACTCCGTAAGCTTGTACCACTCGCCGTTAACGATCGGGGTATCCGACAGCGCGCATCGCACCTCAAAGCCGTGGATGCTGGCATCGGGCTTGCCGCGCTTTAAAAGCGCATGAACATAAAGGGCGATAAGACCGATAGCCGGGTGCATAATGTCTACTTCGGGAACATCCTGGGGAGCAGGCGCCTTGGTATGCGTTTTCTTGAGGATCGGGAACCCCATTGCAACGCGGTCGGCATCGGTAGCATTTACATTATTGCGAATGTAGCCCATATAGAACTGTCGCAATTGAATAACAAATCCCGCCTCCGCAGTATAAAACTGCTGGGCAAGCACCGGAGTACGCTTTGTGGGGTCGATAAAAAGCGCATAAAGCGCAGAATAAGCTAAATAGGACGGCAAAAATATTTGCATGTACCACCCAACAGTGCTGCGGAGCTCCCCCACCGAAGGAGGATCGGTTTCCGACGAACCCAGCCCAAGCCGTTCGCGAGCTTCAGCCGTCATGTATTCAACTATGGCTTTTGCCATTTTGTAAATATTGCCATGGCTATTAGAAAGCCAATCACTGTAATGTTTTGACATAGTTTAAAAATTTAATATTTAATTTAATGCGAACAAAAGTAGATTCTTTCTTAATATCTCGAATTCACCAAATCATGCAAAATGATTTTTTTAAGCAATTTACCTGTCAAAATTCATCCCCCAGCCGGCCGAACCATCCGCTTTGCAATAACTGCGATTTGAGTAGCTACGAAAATCGTTTTGGTAGTTGAGAAAACTGTTTGGGTAGCTAAGAAAACCGTTTGTGTAGCTACGAAAATCGTTCGGGTAGCTACGAAAACAGTTCGGGTAGCTACGAAAATCGTTTGGGTAGCTACGAAAGCGATTTGGGTAGCTACGAAAACTGCTTGGGTAGCTACCAAAAACGTTTGAGTAGCTACCAAAACAGTTTTCTTAGCTACCCAAAACGTTTTCTCAACTACCAAAACGACGTTTTTCACGGCAACGGTTTTGTATCTATCTAAATAAACTGCGGTTTTACAGCAAGATACGGGCTTTGGAGCTGCGGGCTTTGCTTGGGTAGGGGGTATGGAGGGATGTACATAACAAACAGGACTGGAATGTACGATACCAATAATGTCAGGCAGCCGGATCATAAGCGATGTTAATTCATGGGGAGGGTATCAGTTCATCTGATTTAAATGCAAATTATAGTATATATTTGGCGCGTACGTCTCAACGGAGGGGCGTATTTAAATTAATAAAAGGTATAAACGCGAAGTTAATAAAGCATCTTTTTTTACTTGCCGTTGTAATTTCCGGTTGCATCGGAGCCTTTTCGGGCTGCAATCGGGGGAGATAAGATTGTTCTTTTAATCAGTAATTATGAAGGAGAGAGGGGGGTAATTATTCCTCTCTCTTTTTTTTCGCGTCATACAAAAAATTGTAATTGTAGTTGTTCTTCCGGCTTTATTATTTTTAAATAATTATCCCAACAATCTGGCGAAACATTTAAATTATATCCGTAATTCAACTCAGATATAGACTTTTTGATTTCCTCAAAATCAATTTTACGCGATAATTCAAATAAATCCATCCTCATCAAAGTCTCTTTCGTGAAAGTTCTTTTTGCATCCGGGAATGTGATTGATTCGAGAAGCCTTATTGTTTCCTTAGAGTTTAAGAGGATTAAAGTGTAAGCTGCAAATTCAATTTTTTCGAATCCAATAAAATAACAGGTATCGTCGAGCATGACAGGCTTATTTTCTTGAGGCAAAACCAGCGTGAAATGAAATGTTTTGTATAAGCCTGAAATCGCAATTTTATATGGCATGAAAGAATAGTCGCCAACGCCAAAAATAGAGAAAAGCGGTTTGTTGTTGTAGATACTTGATTTCCTTGCATCGAAAAAAGATTTATGCGAAAGTAAATAATCATAAGTTTTAGGATAATCTCGTTTGATATAGTTTGTTTCCTGTCCTGTTTTTGTTTGCGTCACGATTATATATTTACGCGTTTGTCGGGCTATCGTATTTTTTAAATCCGAACTTTTCAAAAAGCCGTAAATCAAATCGTCTTCCAGCTCTAATTTTTCGTCCAATTTATTCAGGAAATATCCATTGTGTTTATCCAGTTCCATAACTTTTGTACAGTCATGTTTTATGCCTTGCCTCCAAATAAATGGGCTTTCTCCATCAAAAATTTCAGTATTTAGATGTTTGTCTATATCGGAAACAAACTTATCGCCAATCCAGCCAAATGTTTTAATCAGATTAGTGTTATTATAGAAATTAAACTCTTTACACGAAAAATCGGATTGAGAATTTAATTTCAGAAAAAGCAGGGAGGCTTCTACCGATACGTTAAATTCTTGTTTGCTATCAATACTATATTTTTCTAAATTATCAATTTTGTGCTTGTTTCTTTTTTGTTCATAAAGAATATTTTTAATCACGGAATTTTTCACCAATAAGGCAATATGACCTGTCGTTGCTTGAAATATTTTAATTAGCATTTCGGTGATGTATTCGGCAATATCGAAATTGCTTTTTCCTGTTATGGCATCAATTCCGCTATGCTTTTTGAAGTTAGTTTTCTTCGGTAAATTATTAGATTTCAGGCAGCCTAACTGCGAGTTAGTTATCCATGGAGGATTTCCAATAATCAGACAATTTTTGTCGCGATATTTATTTTCAATCCTGCTAAAATCAAAATCAAAAACATCAAAATTATAGATATAAATATCGGGCTTGGAGCTATTTGGATTCGTCAGAAAAAAATCAACGATATTGAACTTACATTCCCAAACGTATGGCTTGTATATTTCAATACCGAAAATTGTTTTTAGTTTATTGAAATTTTGCAGAGATGCAATAATAAAATTCCCTTTTCCGCAAGTTGGTTCAATGATGATTTCAGGAGAAATGCCTTTATTTCTCAGAAATAATGTTGTTTTATTAGCTAAATTGGAGTTTGTTTGAAAATCTCCATATTCAGCTCTATCAGGCTCGCCAATAGTATTATTTGATATGGAAAGGACTTCTTTAAATTTATCAAATTCAATTTGATTGTCGAAAAAATTCAATATTCCAAATGCTATATATATATCGTTGTTTGCATCATCAAACATAGAAATATTTTTCAATGTATTTGAGAAATGAGTTAAAGCCTGAAAAGGTATATTTGCTTCAAAGATATTCATAACTCAGGTTTATTGTATGCAATTATTTTTTCAACGCCCTGAACATTTGCTGTTAGAGTAACGATTCTTTGATACTGCAATCGCCACTGTAACGCATTTGAGATGGTTAAATATCCTTGTTGTGGAGGCGTTTCTAAAATTTGTTTTGCAATTTCGCTCAATGTTATATCATCGGCAGGAATGTTTTTATCTTGCAAATATCCGATTATATCGGCTTCGTTGGCTTTGTCGGAAACCATTTCGCGAAGTCGATAAGTAGTAGTATAATCAGCGGTACGTTCTTTTGAAATGAATGAACAACAAACAAAATTTAAAATTGCGACCTGATTCTTTAAATCGTCTGTTTTTTCGTACACAAAAACCAACAGATTATAACCCAATCCAAAAATCTTTTGTTTCGCATCCTTGAAAGGACATGACGATTGAGGCTGTTTTATCGAAGTTACTTTTATATCTGTTAAAATATCATCGGAAGGCAGGTCTATTCCTTTTGCTGAAGATCCCACAGTCAACTCGTATTTTTCTTGCAAATGGATTTGAAATTTATGCTCAATAAGCGTTCCTACCGCTTTCCCATCCGTCACGCCATACAACTCTTTATGCTGTATCTTTGATTGCTCAATACAAAAGCATTGCGCTTCTTGAATGAGTTTTTCTATTGTAAGTTTTTCATTTTTTTTCATGCTGCAAAAATACAATTATTCGCTGATCTCTAAGGCATATATTTGACAAACATACACTGTTATCGTTAAAGCCTTTATTTTATCTGCTTCGAGCTTTGCGGGAGGCTTTACTTCGCCGTCTGCAGTAATACGGCGCATCAAAGGCTGGTTCCCTTTGGGTTTCTTGTTGTTTTCTTCACATAGAACAAAGTCTAAATATGATGTTTTGCCTATTGCAATACAAGGTAAAACAGAGCATAACTAACGCTGATTCAATTATTTTGCATACTTCGCTTATTGTTACTTTTACTTATAGGTTATTTTAAGTAATAATTATGAAGGAGAGAGGGGGGGTAATTATTCCTCTCTCTTTTTTTTCGCGTCGGAATAAGCGGGAAAATTACGTATCTTAGCGGTATTTATTAATCTTAATATATTTGGCCGATGAAGGTTTTTATGCTTTTAATTTCTTACGTTATTTGTTTCGTTTTAGATATGAGCATAAGTATTATAATGCCGATAATAGTTGTATTGGGAGTTATACTTGCCGTATATTCAATGTTTCGAACAGCAGAAGACAGGAATAAATATACCGTGAAATGGAATAAATATGCCGCGAGATGGAAATTCGTCGTTATATTTATCGTATCGCCGGTTTTTCTTGTTTGTCTCCCTGTTAAATTGGAACGGGTTAAAATGAATAACGGCGTTATCCGTATGAGCGGACTTTATGGAGGTAATTTTATGGTTTCCGATATACAGTCGGTGGATACCGCAGGTTTTTATCCTAAAGCTTCCAAGATATTTGGCATGCAGGGTTTCGGCTTAATGATAGGTGATTTTAAATTGAAAAATGAAGAGGAGAAAGCCAAGTTTAATATCAAAATGAATTGCCCGCCTTTTATTTCGATAAGGATGAAGGATAATAGTTTATTTATTCTGAATTTTAAAACGCGGGATGAAACTGTAAGGTTCTATAATACGCTGAAAGATGAGTTGGAGGATTATTAATTTAATACATGGAGGGGAATGAATTATTCGGGGGGACAACCGGGGCGTTTCCTGATTCCGAAATGAAATCATATCTTCGCGTAGTTATGGAAAAAATAAGATTTATAGACCTTTTTTGCGGAATCGGCGGCTTCCGTCAAGCCATGATCGAGGCATGCAGCGAGAACAACCTTGTTCCGGATTGCGTTTTTTCGTCCGACATCGACGCCGCCTGCCAATGGAGTTATGAAGCCAATTTCGGCGAACCGCCCGTTGGCGATATTACTCAAATAAACGAAAAAGATATTCCCGCTCACGACATCCTGTTTGCCGGCTTTCCTTGCCAGCCTTTCAGTATAATCGGGCAGCAAAAGGGCTTTGAGGATACTCGCGGGACTTTGTTTTTCGATATTGCGCGAATTTTGAAAGAAAAGCAGCCCAAGGCCTTTATTTTAGAGAATGTAAAACAGCTTGTGGGGCACAATAAAGGCGAAACGTTAAAGGTTATTTTAAGCTCGCTTAAAGAATTGGGTTATCATGTTCAATATGCGGTTTTAAACGCGCTTGATTACGGTTTGCCTCAAAAGCGCGAAAGAATAATTATTGTAGGGCATAAAGATCCTGTTGTTTTCTCGTTCCCGGCTCCTATACGCCCGTTTAAACCCCTTTCGGAAGTTTTGGAACCCATCGTTGACGAAAAATATTATGTTTCCGATTATATTTTGAAGAAGCGGAAAAACAAGCATGAATCGGCATACGATCTTTCTATTTGGCATGAAAATAAATCGGGCAATATTTGTTCGTATCCTTATTCATGCGCTTTGCGTTCGGGCGCGTCGTATAATTATTTACTTGTAAACGGCGAAAGGCGATTAACGCCCCGGGAAATGTTCCGCCTGCAAGGTTTTCCCGACAGTTATAAGATAATTGCGAACGATAGTCAGGCGCGGAAACAGGCGGGTAACGCCGTGCCTGTAAACCTGGTAAAGGCTGTTATCCTCCGGTTATTGCCGTATGTTGCAAAAACAATAGATATGAATCCCGTAATAAAAGAATACGCTTTGAAACGTTGAATTATGGAGCAAGATAAATGGCCCAAATTAAGAACCGTAAATAAATCGGTACCTGCATTTTTCCTGAATGATTTCCCTAAGGAATTCCCGGTGCTTTTAGGACGGGAATTGATTTATATCCTTGCTTCAAAAGGCGAACCTGAAATAGACGGAACCGATTGGGAGCAAATATTTGCAAGAAGCATAGGAGCAGAATGGCAACCGTCTAATGTTGGTCTCGACGATATTGTACTCGGCAATACGGCATGGGGAGCCAAATCGGTAAAAGCTCCTAAACCCGGAAATAAAAAAACGGTACGGTTAATTTCAGGCCGAAATTCGCCTGTTTATTCGTTTGGCGACACAATAGATACGTCGGCCGATCCCGCCGAGTTGGGCAAACATGTTTTGGATATTTGGAACGAGCGGGTTTCGTTTGTTCGTGAAAGATATAAGCATGTGCGGACGGTGGTATTAATCAGGTCGTATGATTTATCTGAGGTTGTTGTATTCGAGTTTGATACTATCCGTTATGATAGCGAAGTTTATCGCTGGGAATGGAATAAGAACAGGAATTTAATCGGAATAGATAAGCGTTCCGGCGAGCATAAATTTACCTGGCAACCTCACGGCTCGCAGTTCACAATTATAGAAGATGTGCCTGCAAAAAGCTTGTTGATTCGTATTAAACAGCCGCAACCGTTAAATAAAGATCAAATCTTGTTTGCGCTTGGAGTTGATGAAACTTGGATAAACATTAAAAAGCGTAATGGCTGACGTTTTCACAAAAGAAAAGCGAAGCGATATAATGCGGCGGGTTAAAAGCGTTAAGAATAAATCTACCGAATTAAAACTTATGGATTTCTTCAAAGCCAACGCCATTAAAGGCTGGCGCAGGAGTTATAAGCTTTTCGGAAAACCCGATTTTACTTTCCCGAAACAAAAAACAGTGGTCTTTGTAGACGGTTGTTTTTGGCATGGCCATGATTGTAGAAACACCAGACCAAAAGACAATGCCGATTACTGGACTAAAAAGCGGACGAATAACATAAACAGGGATATAAAGGTAACTCAAACTCTGCAAAACAAAGGTTGGACGGTTATACGGCTTTGGGAGTGCGAGCTTAAAAACGTGCAGATATTATACAGTAAATTTAGGGGACTACAAACAAACTTGCTCGTAGAATAAAAACCTGCGCTTTGCTCGCAAAGGAATATTGATGTTAAGGTATCAAGCGGCTTTGATGGGATATTATCGGGATTAAGTCTATAAAATTACAACCGGTATTATTTGAATTTCACCGTCATAATTATCGGATTATCATCCTCCGTCATGTTTTCAATAATTTCTTTTAATTGCGTGCCTTGCTTGGACGGATTAGCTGCAATAAACTTCAGGATTTCGTTCTTTTGTTCCATAACAGTTATCGCAGGTATTAATGCCATTGCTTTATCCTGGCTTTGATATTGGGGAGCGAACGATATGCCCGAAACTATGTCGTCAATAAAGAAATCCATTATTTTTGTACCGGTATTTGCGCCTGTCTTTTTTCTTACAGGAGGGTTATTATAAAAAGTTCTGTGATATGTTTTGGCGTCTTTGTGATAAGACAAATAGAATGATTCGTAATCATTCGTCATTTTAAAAATTATAAAATTATCCGATTCGAAAATTGCAGCATCAGGGCGTAGAATTTGTCCTACAATACGTAATTTACTTCCCGTATCTTCCTGTAATAATTCCATTAGCTTTGGCTTTAATGTTCCCTTAATCACTTTGGCAGGTATTATTGAATCTTTAAGAATTTGGAATATTGTATCGGCTCCATATTCTAAATAATAGAACTTATTATTATGTTTCCATAATGGGCTTGATTCAGGACTAAATCTTGCATTTTCAAATGGTATGGGATATAAATAGCTATTATACGTTCGTATTTGCTTTCCTTCGGTTGAAATAAAGGTGATAAAAGAAGAATGATTTTGGGAATATCGATCCGTACTTGATTGCCTGAAAGCAATAATTGAAGAATCAAGAAGCGACATGCAACTGTTAGCGTAATGGGTTGAAAAGGCATGATGTAAGGCGCCGTCAAAATTATATGCTATTACTCTGTCTCTGCCACGGTCAACGGCATAAAGCAATTTATTCTCCTCGTCTATTTGCAGTGGCGGCGATAGCTGAACATACTCTTTGGGCCCCATGCCTCTGCTTCCAATATCTTTGATGTATTGTCCTTGTTTTGAATATTGCAATATCTTATACATTTCGGAAAGAAATATATAATCATCAGTTAGCTTTATATCAAGTATATGGAAATCATTTAACGGGGGTTCTATGCTCAAGGGAATGAAGTCGATTTCCGATGCTATATTGGATAAATTATTATCATATATATTACATTCCGAAAAGATATCTGATTCGCGAATAGCGGCAGTTTCTTCAAAGATATCTTCATGAATTGGAGGATTGGCATTGGAACTATTTGCTTTTTTACATGCCGATAATGCCGCTAAAGAGAGAAACAATAAAATATGATATGTATTCATTTTCTTAATCATATAATTAAAATAAGAAAATAAAGCTGTCTCACAATTCTAATTAACATGTGAGACAGCTTCCTTACAAAATAAAAACTCTTACAGAGTATAGTATTTTTCCCAGCCTTTGCGCGGAAGCTCGCCGCAAAGGAGCTGGTTGATGAGCGGGTCGTTTACGATCCGCTTTGTTTCGCGATCGAAGATGATTTTTTTGCCTGTCCACTGGGCGAGTACTCCAAGGCAGAATACCTGGCTGAGAGGGCCTGCTACGGAGAATGGCGAGCGCGGTTTTTCTTTCCCCATACAGCTTAGGAGGAAGTTGGCGTAGTGGTTTGACGGGCTTTTGGGTACTTCGGGCAGTTTGGGGGCCATTTCGAGGGCTTTTGCTTCGGGGATTATGGAGAGGGCGCTGCCGTGCGATCCGCCTTTAAAGGTTAGGGTTTTCGAGTAGATTTCTTTTCCGGGGTTGAGGCGCATGGGTTGTATTTTGCCTCCGGCAACTGGAGGTATGTTGGGGTCAATTTGCGATGTTCCGTAGCCTTCGGGTACGGCGGGGATGTTGTCGAGGCCGTCGTACCATGTGATATCGAGCGGGGGCATAGCGCCTCTGGCGGGGAATTTGAATTCGATGGTTGACGACATGGGGAAGAAGAACGGGTTGTGGTCTTTCAGGTAGGCGGGGTTAATTTCGTAGGGTAATCCGAGGTCGAGAAATTCGTGTATGGTGTCGATGATGTGCGCGCCCCAATCGCCAAGCACTCCCATGCCGAAGTCGTACCAGCATCGCCATTGACCATTTACGTAGTCGTGGTTATAGTCGTGGTATTGCCTTACTCCGAGCCATGCGTCCCAGTTCATGGTTGATGGTAGGGGTTCGGCTACGGGGAACGAGGTTAGCCTTGGGTTCCATCCGTGCCAGCGGCGAACGTTGTTCATATGTGCCGTTACGGCTGTTACGTCTTTTATTATTCCGGCTTCCACCCATGTTTTGAATTGGAAGTAGTTTGCCTCGGAGTGTCCTTGGTTGCCCATTTGGGTAACAACGCCGTATTTTTCGGCTGCGGCCATCATGAGTTCTATTTCGTTAAATGTGCGCGCCATGGGTTTTTCTACATAAACATGTTTTTTGTTCATGATGGCTTCCATTGCAACGGGGAAGTGTGCATGGTCGGGAACTCCGGCTGTTACGGCGTCGATTTTCCGTCCCATTTTGGCAAACATTTCGCGGCAGTCTTTAAACTGTGGGATGTTTGGGTATTTGCCGATTAGTTCCTGCGTGTGTGGGGCTCCCATGTCGACGTCGCAGAGGGCTACAATATTGCACAGTCCTGTTTTGATAAATTCGTTGGCTATCTCTCCGCCCCGGAATCCTATTCCGATAAGGGCGAGGTTTACCTTGTCGTTTGCGCTTACTTTGGGCGGCTGTGGTTCGGCGGCTGCCAAAGTGTTGGCAAAAGAGGGGGCTACTGTTGCTGCGGCTGATGCTGCAAGGGCCTGCTTGATAAAGAGGCGGCGGGAATTGTTGTTTGATCTCATGGTCTAAAAATATGATTAAATGAATATTTGGTAATTAAATGTTTTTTTGAAATTTGCGCGTAAAAGTACGTAAATATCCGTTTGCTGCATGCAACCATCGGCAGGATCGTTACGTTATGCTTTATATAAACAATTTTAAAAGAGAAAAGAATGAACACAAAGAAGACTTATTTTATTATTGCAGTAATTATGTTTTGCAGCTCATGTTTTGTTAATTCCCGCACGATTGAGGGCAACGGCAAGGTTGTTACCCGTACTATATCGGTGTCGGATTATAGTGAAATCTCTATTTCCGGCAGTATGGATGTTGAGTACGAGGAATCCTCTGCCGCTCCTTTCCTGAGCGTCACGCTCGACGAAAACCTTTTTGAGTACATAACGGCCGAGGTTAATGGTTCGGAGCTTAAGATCGAACATCGCCGCGAAAACGGTAGGGGCATAAACCTGCGTTCCACGGTGTTCAAGGTCAAAACCAATTCCCGCAGTATGGAGGAGCTGAACTTAGCCGGCAGCGGCGATGTTCTCGCACGCAATCTGTCGGCGTCGTCTGATGTGAAGTTCAATCTGGCCGGCAGCGGCAATATTAACGTCGAGCAGATGAAAAACAAGTCTGTGGAATGTAATCTTTCGGGCAGCGGAAACATAGTTATTTCGGGCCAAACTTCCACAGCCAAGTATAACATCGCTGGCAGCGGCAGCATCAAGGCTTTTAACTTCCAGGCCGACGATGCCGAAGCCAACATTGTCGGCAGCGGCGACATCGAACTCTGCGCCGTATCAAACCTCAACGCGTCGCTAGTGGGCAGCGGCAACGTTAGGTATAAAGGCGATCCGCAGGTGAAGTCGAGTAAGATGGGATCGGGGAGAGTTTATAAGGATTGAGGATAGCTGTTAGAGACGCGATGCGAAGATGCAGCGCGTCTCTAACGCGCTGTACGGTTGAGCGGGTGTGTTTGGGGGGTATAGCGATTCTCCACTCTGCCTTTTCCTGCAGATAGAAATTTTGATTAAAAAATATAGGCCGCCGAACCTTTTAAAGTTTAGCAGCCTTCTTCTTTCCTAACTAATCCGTACCGGCATAAAACTGCAACGCCTTGCCGTCAGTAGGCAACAAACCATGCCAATGTAAATCATAGAACCATCACTTCCCCGAAGCGGGAGGAATAGGGTCGAAGCCCTGGCTTCCCCATGGGGTGCAGCGAAGAATGCGCCGGATAGCAAGGACAAGGCCTTTCAGGGGGCCGTGAGTCTTCAGGGCTTCAATAGCGTATTCGGAGCATGTGGGAACAAAGCGGCACGAGGGTGGCTTGAGAGGTGAAATGCAGTAGCGGTAAAAGTAAACCGGCGCGAGAAGTATAGCGGTAACGATGCGCTTTATCATAGCTTGCGTATCATCGTGGCCAGCGCTTTGGTCATGGCGTCGTCGATTATGCCGAAGGTGCATTTCGCTTTGTCGATATACATGAATGCGATTAGCAGCGATCGGTTGCCGAGGCCTATCGTTGCAACCAGTTTATGCTTGCGGATGCGGTAAGATTCGCGTATGCGTCGTTTGATATAGTTGCGCGCTGTGGCTCGCTTGAAGTTTTTTTTCGATACGACGGTTAAAATAGAAACGGAGGGTGGCTCCGGCGTTTCAACGCTCAGGTAAACCACCCTCATGGGGAAAGATTTGAAAGATTGTCCTTGTTTATATAACAGGTCGATTTCGCGTTGCAGGGATATTCGTTCTTCTTTCCGGAGCGTATTGGCCGGCGGCTTAGGGCTCATCTCTTTTGCCGCCGTCGGCAAGTTCGCGCTTGAAATATAGTTCGAGGGCCGCAGGCATCGAGGGGGCTTCGTCGGTTGGGGCTTCGATGTCGAGGCGGAGGCCGGCGTCTTTTACGGCTTTGGCCGTTGCGGTGCCGAAGCATCCGATACGAATGTCGTTTTGCTTGAACTCCGGAAAGTTTTTAAGCAGCGAGGTGATTCCCTGTGGACTGAAGAACAGCAGCATGTCGTAGTCGAAGTCGGCATCGGTTGGGAAGTCGTTGCTAACCGTTCGGAACATTACCGCCTTTGAGTATTTGATTTTCTTTCCGTCGAGAATTACAAACAGGTCGTTCTTATGCGTATCCGATACGGGCACAAGGTAGTTCTCCTTGGGATGCTTGCCTATGATTGCGGCAAGGTCGTCCATCTTGCCCGGCAGGCTGTAAAAAATTTTGCGCTTGCGGTACACAATGTACTTCTGAAGGTAATTGGCGATAGAATCCGTTGTGCAGAAATACTTCATCGCTTCGGGAATCGTAACTCTTAGTTCTTTGCACAGGTCGAAGAAATGCTCGATCGCCGTTCGCGCCGTGAAAACTACTGCAGAGTAGTCGAGTATGGATATGCGCTGCTGCCTGAATTCTTTTGCGGATAGCGGTTCGACCTTTGTTAAAGGCCTGAACTCTAAATCCACCCCGTACTTTTCGGCAATGCCGAAATAGGGAGACTTTTCATCGGGTTTGGGTTGAGATACTAATACTTTCCTTACTTTTAATACCATAAAACCAACTCATCAATAAAGTTATACAAATATTTTAATCCTTCATACAGGAAGAAAAGAGGTAAAATCTCTTGGGCGCAAAGGTACAACAAAATATACAAGATGCCTATACTCTTGAGATTAAATATCCGAATGCTCTTGTAAACAATGAGTAACCTCCACGCTGCAAACAAAATCACAAACATTATAACAGCCGCCTTCTCATACCCCGTAATGAACGAAATCCACAGAACGGGTATATACAGCAGCGCTCCCCACATGGCCGTAGCCGCCGTATAGCCTGTGCGCCAATTCCGGTAACGGTCGGGCCTCGTGAATATGGACCCGATCGTTGCGTACATTATCCGCTTGAAAACGTAATATGCCAGCAGCAGCGCAAACAGCGCCCCGATCACTACAAGATTAGCGCCCACGCCCGAATAATTGTCGATGTAACGCTGGTTGCGGCTGAACAGAAACAAGGCAAGCGAACACAGAAACAAGCTCTGGAAAATCATGAAGCTGCGAAACACCGTCTCATTACCGCCAACCTCCTCAAACAAGCTCAAGCGATCCTTTGCATGAACAACGTCGCGCACCATCTTGTCGAATAAGCGGTAATTAGAGCGGAATACAATCGCAAACATGATCAGCAAACCCAACAAAAGCACGACAACCATATCGCTAATCAATTGCTCCTTCCATATACTAATCCCCGAGTATCCTTCTAAACCTTGCATGTTAATAATTTAATTTTTTTTGCAAAGGTACTCGAATTAACTAACCCCTTTTGTATTTTTGTATTCATTAAGAATTGTCGGAATGATAGAACGAATATATATTATCGAGAATGTAGACCCGGTTGTTTTCTACGGAGTAAACAACGCCAATCTCCAGCTTGTCAGAACTCTCTTCCCCAAATTGCGTATCGTGGCAAGAGGCAACGTCGTTAAAGTAATAGGCGATGAAGACGAATCCGAGACATTCCTTAAAAAACTAAAGGAACTCGAAAAATACTGCGAGGAATACAACGCCATGAACGAAAACGCAATCCTCGACATCCTTAAAGGCAACACGCCCGCAACAACGCGCCTCGACAACCTCATCATCTACGGCATGAACGGCAAACCAATCCTCGCCCGAACCACAAACCAGCAACAACTCGTAACACTCTTTGAAGAAAACGACCTCGCATTCGTAACCGGACCAGCCGGATCAGGAAAAACCTACACTGCAATAGCCCTCGCAGTAAGAGCCCTCAAAAACCGGGCCGTACGCAAAATCATACTCAGCAGACCAGCCGTTGAAGCAGGCGAAAAACTCGGATTCCTGCCCGGCGACATGAAAGAAAAAATCGACCCCTACCTCCAGCCACTGTACGACGCCCTCGAAGACATGATACCGCTCGTCAAGCTGAAAGAATACCTCGAAAACAAGACAATCAGCATCGCCCCGCTCGCCTTTATGCGCGGACGAACCCTCGCCGACGCCGTCGTTATACTCGACGAAGCGCAAAATACAACCATCCCGCAAATCAAAATGTTCCTCACCCGACTGGGCATGAACGCCAAAATGATACTCACAGGCGACGTTACACAAATAGACCTCGCCCCATCGCAAACCTCCGGACTCATACACGCAATGAAACTACTGCGCAACATACCCGGCATAGCCCGAATAGAATTCGGAAAAGAAGACATCGTACGGCACAAGCTCGTACAACGCATCGTTGAAGCATACGAAAAAGAAAACAACAAAACCGGCAACGGCACAACCGCACATAATACCCATACATAAAACAACAAGCAATGAACGCAGCTCTAATAACGACAAACCTCCGGCTGCCCGGACAAACAAGCCTCTACCAGGGCAAAGTACGCGACGTATACACCCTCGACAACGACATCCTCGTCATGATCGTAACCGACCGCATCTCAGCCTTCGACGTCGTACTCCCCGAAGGAATACCGCACAAAGGAGAAACACTCAACCGCATCGCATCCCTCTCCCTCGACGCAACCACCGACATCTGCCCCAACTGGAAGCTCGCAACCCCCGACCCCATGGTAACCGCAGGAATACGATGCGAAAGCTTCCCCGTAGAAATGATAGTGAGAGGATACCTCTGCGGAAGCGCATGGCGGGCATATAAAAACGGCGCAAGAGAAATATGCGGAGTGCCGATCCCGCAAGGAATGCGCGAAAACCAACGCTTCCCCGTACCCATCATCACCCCAACAACCAAAGCCGAACACGGAATGCACGACCAGGACATCTCCCGCGAAGACATCATCGGCAAAGGAATAATATCCCAATCAGATTACGCGCTCCTCGAAAAATACTCCGCCGAACTGTTCGCCCGCGGAAGCGAAATAGCCGAGCGGAGAGGACTCATACTCGTCGACACCAAATACGAATTCGGCACGCGCGACGGAATAATCTACCTGATCGACGAAATACACACCCCCGACTCATCCCGCTACTTCTACGCCGACGGATACCAGGAACGATTCCGGAACAACCAGCCACAGCGGCAACTCTCCAAAGAATTTGTACGCGAATGGCTAATGGATAACGGCTTCCAAGGACAAGACGGGCAAGCCGTACCGGCAATGACCCCCGCCGTGGTACAATCCATAAGCGAACGATACATAGAGCTCTTTGAACGCATAACCGGCGAAACCTTCAAACCCGGCAACGACGCCAACATCGCCGCCCGAATCGAAACCAACATCCTCAACTGGCTAAACGATAAATAAAATGACCCGCGCCCCGCAACAAATCCTGCCCTACGACAGCCCCGAAAGCAAAAGCCGGCAAATAACCCGCATGTTTAACAGCATCGCCCCAACATACGACCGGCTAAACCGCACCCTGTCGCTCGGGCTCGACGCCCGCTGGAGGCGCAAAGCCGCAGAATCGCTCCGCACAAGCTCGCCACGCACAATACTCGACCTCGCCGCCGGCACCGCCGACCTCTCCATCGAAATGGCCCGCCGCCTGCAACCGCAACGAATCGTAGCCGCCGACATCTCCGAGAAAATGATGGAGATAGGACGACGGAAAGTAGCCCGCGCCGGACTCTCCGCAACCATCGCCTTCGAGCTCTGCGACTGCCTCGACATAGCCTGCCCCGACAACAGCTACGACGCCGTAACAATAGCCTTCGGCCTGCGCAACCTCGAAAACCTGGAACTCGCAATAGCCGAAATGCAACGGGTACTCAAACCCGGAGGACGCCTCGCAATACTCGAGCTCTCAACCCCGCAGGCATTTCCGCTCAAACAATTATACCGCCTTTACTCCACAACCATAATACCCCTCGCAGGCGGATGGCTGTCCGGCGAAAAGCAAGCCTACCGATACCTCCCGGCCTCTATACGCGCCGTCCCGCAAGGCAAAGAGATGACAGCCCTGATCGAGCGGCAAGGATTCAGCCAGGTACAGGCCCGAAGCCTCGCGCTCGGCATAAGCTCCCTTTACACCGGCGTGAAAAACGCCGGATAACAACCCAATCACTTACTAAAACACATTATAAACATTAAAGAACAAAATGAAAAAGTACGGTTTAATAGGTTACCCACTTGGGCACTCTTTCTCGATAGATTACTTTAACCGCAAGTTCCGGGAAGAAAACATCGACGCGCGCTACGTTAATTTTGAGCTGCAAAACATAAGCGAACTCAAGCTCATCCTGAATGAAAACCCCGACCTCAACGGCCTCAACGTAACCCTCCCCTACAAGGTTGCGGTAATGAACCTCCTCGACGATATCGACAACGACGCCCGACGGATAGGCGCCGTTAACGTCATATCAATCCGCAAAGCAGCCTTTGGACGCATCAAGCTTAAAGGATACAATACAGACGTTATCGGATTCACAAAGTCGATCGAAGCCCTCCTCAAGCCATCCCACCGGCGAGCCCTCATACTCGGCTCCGGAGGCTCCTCAAAGGCCGTGCGGTACGCCCTCAAGCAGCTCGGAGTAGAACCAACCATCGTATCCCGCACCGACCGCGACTTCTGCATAAGGTACGACGAGATAACCCCCGACACCATGAGCCGCTACACCGTAATCGTAAACTGCACCCCCGTAGGAATGCACCCCAACGCGCAGCAATGCCCCAACATCCCCTACGACTGCATCACCCCCGACCACCTGCTTTACGACCTGCTCTACAACCCCGAAGAAACACTCTTCATGCAGAAAGGCAAAGCCCGCGGAGCAACCGTTACAAACGGCCTTGAGATGCTGCTCCTCCAAGCCTTCGCCTCATGGGAAATCTGGAACAGGCCCGGCTGATCCTTGCAGCGCCCCGGCGATAACGCCCTGCCCCGCCGCAAGCCCCGCATCCCCCTCAATTAAAAACTGCAATGCCGCCCGACCGGTACATTCCTCCACAGAGGATGCCGGCGGGCGGCATTCCCATTAATATATTCCCGCTTTTTTGCCGGAGGGTTTTGCTTTCATTACAAAACCCTCCGGAATCTGCCAGGAGGCTTTGTATTCAATACAAAATACCCAAGAATCTGCCAGGAGATTTTGTATTCAATGTAAAACGCTCCGGAATCTGCCAGGCGACTTTGTATTTGATATAAAATGCTCCGGAATCTGCCAGGAGGCTTTGTATTTAATATAAAATGCCCCGGAATCTGCCAGGAGGCTTTGTATTTAATGCAAAATATCCCGGAATCTGCCAGGAGGCTTTGTATTCGATACAACACCGTCTGGCAGATTCCGGATGGTTTTGTATTGAATACAATGGGGCAACGAAAATTCCGCCGGCATACATATACAATCTATCTGTTCCAAATCCCCGGAATTATTATACCTTTGGCGCATTAGTAATAATCAAAATTTTACATTAAATGGATAAGCCTATTAGCGAACCTTTCAAAACCGCATCGCAAAGATTAAGAGCTCCGGAGCACGCCAATGTATATTCAGGGGATATAATCCCGGCCATCGACCCTTTTGTAGGATATGTTCCGGGACTGTTATCCGTTTACGCTCCTTTTAAAGCCGCTGCCGGAGCGGAGGAGGCTATTTATCAGAATATCCTGGCCTCGGCCCTTACGCCCGAACTTGTATTCCTTCACCGCAAGCGGATTTCGGGCTACCTGCTGTTTAAAACCAACGTATTCCACGCCGAGTTTTCCGATCTCGCCGCCAATGTGGAGGCCTTTCATGTTCTCCTTCCTTTAGTCAACTCTTATAAAGGGGCTACCAAGGGTAGCTATATGGGCGTAGGCGGAATGATTGCCAACTTCACTGCCGATTGCGAGAAGCCGGCTTACGCAGCTCATGTTGCGGCTTTGGGGCTTACGGCCCTGAACAACGAAACGAAGAGCGCGAATACAACCTTCATGCAAAAGTTTATCGAGCGCTCGGTCGACAAGGAGCAGGCCGCGAACAAGGGCAAAATGTCGGAGGCACGACGGGCTACCGACGCTGCCTTCGAGGTGGTGGTTAACGCAACTAACGTTATCTATGCCATGAACGAGTATGGGGCAAAAGATCCTGCGCTGAAAGAAAATCTCCTGAAAATTATTGTTCCGATCAATGCCGCCATCCACGAGATGAAGCTGCTGCTCGCGCGCCGCCGGCGCCGACACGCTCCGCCGACGCCGGACCGGGCCGGCGAGGGCTCGCAAACTGATGCCGCCGGTCTCGCCGACCTGTATATCGACCTTCAGGCAATTGATCCCAGCGGGAGTGACCGGCCGGCCGCTGGGGAGTGACCGGCCGGCGGTTTATCCTGTAATGAAAAAGGAGCCGTTGAACGTATATGGGTTCAACGGCTCCTTGGCGTGTTACGGGGGAGGCGGGCTCAGGCTTTCTTTGTCCGGAGCTTCTCCAGCTCTTTCTTTAGCTTCCCGATCTCTTCGCCCTGGTTCTTGATGGTGGTGAGGAGGGAGTTGAGCTCCTCGTTCTCGATCGAGGATGGGAACTGGGCGTTGACGCGGATTATGAAGTCGGACAGGACGTTCATGTAGTTGTTGAACGCTTCGTAGGGATTGTCGTAGGGGCTGAAGCCTTTTTCGCCCGGATGCTTGGTGTTCATGTAGTAGAAGTGGTCGCTGCTTTGGAGGTAGTTCCAGTCCTGGAGGATGCGGCGGTTTTGCGTTAGGCGAACGCGCTCGCCTATCTCGTTTATCTTGCCGAAGGCTTCCTGCTGGAGAACGTTGCCGAGCCATGAGCTGCAATCTTTCTCTTCGTCGACCCACGACATTGGGTATGGCGCCGATATGCCGCCCACGGGCTTAAGCAGGGCGAACACTTCCGAGGGGGTTTGGAACCCGATGCCTCGCTCTTCGGCATGGCGGGGGAGGTAACGGAAGAAGTCGAATATGCCGGTGCTGGCTGCGTGGAATGATCCGAGCACGTCGTAGTTCATGAAGAGGTTGATGATTTGCTCTTCGGCCGGCGTTGCGGCTATCCAGGAGATAAACTTGTTGGCGGTTAACGGGTACTCGCTCCAGCCGTAGTTCTTGAACCGGATGGAGACGTCTTCGCTGAAGCGGTCGTTCTTGAGCAGGAGCTTCAGGCTTGGGCGAACGATGGAGGTATACACATAGTTAGGGCTTTTCCATCCGAGCACGTGCTTGGCTCCTTCGGCCAGCATTCCGTCGAATCCCATTTGCGATACGAGCTCCGATATTTCGTCGGAATAGATGAGCTCGGTGTTGCGGAAGACCTTTGGCCTGACGCCGAAGAGGTCGTTGATCTTGTCGCTGTGCCGTTTCACCTGGGCTTCGAACTCTCCGGCGTCGCCCAGAGAGGCAAGCGAGTGGGCGTAGGTTTCGGCGAGGAACTCAACGCATCCGGTGCGAGTCATTTCGCGGAAGCCGTCGATCACCTCCGGAGTGTAGATCTCCATCTGTTCGAGGGCTACGCCTGAAATGGAGAAGGCGGCTTTAAACCGGCCGTTGGAGGCTTTGATCATCTCCAGCATGAGCTTGTTGGCGGGGAGGTAGCAGCGGTTGGCAATGTCGCGGATTATTTCTTCGTTCTGGAAGTCGTCGAAATAATAGTTGTCGTTCCCTATGTCGAAGAAGCGATACCTCTTGAGGCGGAACGGCTGGTGGAGTTGGAAGTAGAAACAAATTGTTTTCATATTATTAGATTTTATGCGTATTAACGGTTAATA
>JAITGL010000034.1 GCA_031280645.1 Tannerellaceae bacterium
GGTCAGCTTATATATAAAGGAAAGGCCGCGGCATCGGAGGTATATCTTCCGCTCGGCGCTCGCGGCGCTCTGATTGTTGTTGCAGGCAAACGCACCGTTAAAACAGTTTTGAATTAATAAGTCGCGAATAGCGCAAATGGTAGGGCCGCCGGATGTTTTAGAATCCGGCGGCCCTTTTTTTGTGGGGGAATGGAGTTAGGTTAACCGCCAATCTCCGATCCCCGAAAAAACATTCTCAAGTGAAAATCAAAACCTCGCCTCAATTCCGCAAAGCACGCTCGCCCCAGGCATCGGGAAGCCTTTCCTGATTTCGTATGTCTTGCCTGTTAAGTTCTCGCCCTTGGCAAATACGGTGATGCTTTTCGCTTGGCCGAAGCGGTAGGAGGCTTTGGCGTCTAAGAGGGTGTAGTTAACGGTAGGATCGTCGGCCGAGCTGCCTTGTGTTTTCAAGCCGCCGATCGACTCAACGTCGGCGGTTAGCGTCAGCGCTTTTATTTGCCAGCGGGCCTCGAAGAACAGCTTGTTTTTGGGAGCGGCTTCCAGAGGGCGGCTCGTAGAGAGGAAGCTGTAATTGCCCGTAAGGAAGAGACTGGAGAGCGGCTGCCAGGAGGCTTCGAGTTCAAAGCCTTTGTTGGAGATGGTTTCCACGTTGGTCAGCACGCGATCCACGCCGGTGATCAGGTCTTTGGCATCGAGGTAGAAAACGGCGGCTTCTAACGACAGATTATCGGCCAACCTCTGGCTAACCGCAATCTCATAGTTCTGCATACTCTCCGGACGGAGGTTGGGATTGGCCATCGAGTAGGGCGGATAAGATATGTAAAGCTCCCTTATGTTGGGGCTACGATAGCCGCTCGAATACGATAGCTTGATGGAGTTCCCCTCAAAAGCCCTGACTGTAAGGCCCGCCTGCGGGGTGAAGCGCGACCCATAGGCGTCGCTATTCTCGTAGCGCAACCCGGCGTTGAGGGTGAGGACTTCAAAAAGAGTTTGCTGCCCGATTACGTACCCCGCAATTTCATTCACCGACTTATCAACAATTTCGCCACGCGGACCATTAATAGTATCGTTCCAGGCATGGCCACCCCAATTCTTATAGTCGATCCCGGCCGTTAAGCTGTTACCTTCAAAGAGGCGGAGGGTTTCGTAAAGAAGGAGGCCCGCATTATGGTCAGACGAGTTGAAGATAAACTTGCGCGGCGAACCGCTGGCCGTACTATATCCGTCGTTTATTTCATGACGGCCCCAATTATAAAAAGCCTGGAACACGGTTGTATTCTTCGCGCGAGTATCGCTCAAGCCTATCGACGCGGTGCCGCGGGTGGCATCAATAATATGATCGGTAAGCGGATTGGCGATTGGGCCCGGATCGTGCGTATTGTAGGCCGCGTAGCTCACCGAACCTGTGAGGCGGGTATTCTCGCCCAACAAGTATCCCAGGTTGGCAAATCCGTTAGTGATGCGGAATGACGAGTTTTCGCGATGGCCGTCGGTACGGTCGTGGTTGAGGGAAACGAAGCTGTTGAATCGTCCGGAGCTGAATCCGTTGTTAACCATATACTTTTGCGTGTTGTACGAACCGTACATAATGCGGGCATGAGTGTTGGTTCCCGGTTCATACTGCCGCCTGGTGATGATATTCACCACGCCCCCCATCGCGTTCGAGCCGTAAAGTAGCGAAGCCGGCCCGCGTACCACCTCCACCCGCTCGGCGTCGGAGGCCACGTAAGTATCAGGCAGCGAGTGGCCGAATACGCCGGCCCATTGCGGCTGCCCGTCGAACAGCATCAGCACCTTGTTGCCCTCGCCTATGCCGCGGATGTTTACTTGCCCCGCGCTGTTGGCCGAAAGCCCGAAGCCGGTCATACCCTTTTGCGTTACAAACAATCCGGGCACCCTGTGAGTAAGCACCGGGAGCAATGCAGATTCGCTGCTGGCGTCGATATCGGCGCGATCAACTACCGAGATAGAGAGCGGAACGCTGCTACGGTTAACTTCCATTTTATTGCTGGTTACAACCACTTCTTTAAGGTTGATCAGGCTGTCGCGCTGCTGGGCTTGAGCCTGGGGTATCGCTGTTAGCAATACAATAGTTAGTAATAAATTTTCCTTCATTATAGCTCTTAATTTTACATTGGTAATGGCGGCAAAGGTAACACGTTTCCTTAAATACGTGCTACCTGAAGGATAAAAAAATTAATCGGCCCGGCTCATCACAAGCTTACCGTGGCGTATACCCTTGATAGCCGTAAGCCTGTCGGCCAGTTCGGTAAGGCGAAAAGCCGTTCCCTTTATGGCGGTAATGTGCATGCAAAGGTTTTTATGGAGGAGATACTGCGATGCTGACAGGATTACGTTATTATATTCAAGCTCTACCTCGTTGATTTTGGCGGTGATATCTTTCTGGTTGCGGTCGTAAATTACAATAACCGCTCCGGCCACAATGTGATTGCACTGCCATTTTTGTTCGGCAATAAACTTCTCAATGAGGAATCGGATAGCCTGCGAGCGGTTGGCAAAACCATTTTCGCCAGCATATTGGTCAAGGCTGTCAAGCAAATGATCCTCGAGGGATACTCCAAAACGTTTTAACGACATAATATTTCCGTTTGTTAAGTGAGAGATTCAATATCCGTTTCTATAAAGATAGATTTTTTGCATCGCTTTTGCGCGAAGATACAAAGAAATGTAGATTCGCTACCGGCTCGAAGTAAATGAAGGATGCAACCCGCGCTCCATCTCAAGCTCCTCTTTCCATTGAACTTTATACCCACGGAGTAAAACTATATTATCGCCGCATCGCTTCAAATTCCCCCGACTCCGCATTAACGGTTTAACGTATTCTATAAATCTCCTATTCGGCGGCATACAAGGTATCCATTTACATCTCCGGCATTTTTCCGGGGCTTAAATACCATGCCAAGGATAGCTCCGCCTCGCCGGAGCTCATTCTCCTCCGCGGCAGGAGGGAGCCCGGCGGGCAGGGATATGCCCTTCTGCAAAAGTTTAATTAAATCTGTGGCGTAAGGGAGTCTCAAAAAAGCGTCTTTAGTTAGATAAAGAGCCGTTTTACAGCAATGTATGATTTGCGATGATAATTTCCCGGCACCTCGAGGCGCTTTTGTATGACGTCCGGGCCCAACGGCGGGGAATCGTTTTGCCGGATGCCGGCGGGGTGATGGATTTTACGGCTGCGCAGGCGTGCGCCAATCCTGCAGTGCAAAAAAATCGCCAAGCAAAGGCGTTTTTCAATACCTTCCTCCCCAAAGTTTCCGAACATAATCGCTAAGCTTTTGCTCGGCTGCATTTGATTGGCTTTGCCAGATGCGGGTATTTAGAAGTTCAGGGGGAAGGAAGTCCTGGGCTACGAAATTGTTTTCGTAATCGTGGGCGTATTTATAGTCTTTTCCATAGTCGAGCTCCTTCATTAATTGTGTGGGGGCGTTGCGCAAGTGCAGCGGCACCGGCAGGTTGCCGGTTTGCTCAACGAGCTGCGAGGCGGCGGCAATGGCGAGGTAGGCGGAGTTGCTTTTGGGGCTTGAGGCAAGGTAAATAGTGGTTTCGGCAAGTATCAGGCGGCCTTCGGGCCATCCTATCTTGCGCAGGGCGTCGAAGCATGCGTTGGCCAAGAGGAGGGCGTTGGGGTTGGCCAGGCCGATATCTTCTGCGGCAAGTATGAGCAGTCGCCGGGCGATAAACTCGGGGTCTTCGCCTCCTGCCACCATGCGCGCGAGCCAGTAAACGGCCGCGTCGGGGTCGCTTCCGCGTACCGATTTGATGAAGGCTGAGATAATGTCGTAGTGCATTTCGCCTCCTTTGTCGTAGGCGGCCGGGTTTTCCTGGAGGCGTTCTACCACCTTGTTGTCGGTTATTTCAACCGGATTGGCTTCTTCGGCTGCGACCACGAGCTCGAGGATGTTGAGCAGCTTGCGGGCGTCGCCTCCGGAGTAGTGGAGTATGGCCTTGGTTTCCTTGAGGATAATTTGCCTGACGGATATAATGGCGTCGGTGGCTATGGCCCGGTTGAGGAGTTGGAGCAGGTCGTTGGTGTCTAGTGGTTTTAGTACATAAACCTGGCATCGCGACAGAAGCGGGCGTATTACCTCAAACGATGGGTTTTCGGTAGTTGCGCCGATGAGGGTAACTGTTCCGGTTTCTACGGCGTTGAGCAGGGAGTCTTGCTGCGACTTGCTAAAGCGGTGTATCTCGTCGATAAAAAGGATGGGCGAGGTAGAATTGAAGAAGCGGTTGTTGCGCGCTTTTTCAATTGCCTCGCGCACGTCTTTCACTCCAGAGCTAACGGCGCTCAGAGTGTAGAACGGCGCGTTCAGGCGTGCGGCTACGATTTGGGCCAAGGTTGTTTTTCCTACTCCGGGCGGGCCCCATAGTATAAAGGAAGGCGTCCGCCCTGCTTCAATCATTTTTCGCAGAACGGCGCCTTGTCCAACCAGATGTTTCTGTCCGATATAATCGTCGAGATTCGCTGGCCTCATCCTTTCCGCCAGGGGGCGGCTCATTTCTTGGGCTGTATGTTGAGGTTGTACATCAGGAAGGAATAGATATCGGTAGATTCGTCGATCACTTTAGCTATCGGCTTGCCGGCTCCGTGTCCTGCTTTAGTTTCGATACGGATCAGTTTTGGGGCCGGCCCGGTATTGGATGCCTGGAGCGTGGCGGCGTATTTGAAGGAGTGTGCGGGCACTACGCGGTCATCGTGATCGGCGGTTGTTACGAGTATGGCGGGGTATGGGCCGCCGTCGTTGCGGATGTTGTGTAGCGGCGAGTAGGCGTAGAGGTATTTAAACATTTCTTCGTTGTCGGCGCTGGTTCCGTAGTCGCTTGCCCAGTTCCATCCGATGGTAAAGGTATGGTATCGCAGCATATCCATAACTCCCACTTGCGGGATGGCCGCCTTGAAGAGGTCGGGGCGTTGGTTTACTACCGCTCCTACGAGCAGTCCGCCGTTTGATCCGCCGTTAACGGCAAGCTTGCTTACCGAGGTGTATTTTTCGGATATGAGGTATTCGGCGGCGGCTATACAGTCGTTAAATACGTTTTGCTTGTTGAGTTTTGTTCCGGCCTGGTGCCATTCTTCGCCGTATTCGCCTCCTCCGCGGAGGATTGCCTGGGCGTAGATACCTCCGTTTTCGAGCAATAATAAGCGGGCGATTGAGAAGGATGGGGGCAGGCTTATGTTGAAGCCTCCGTAACCGTAAAGGAGGGTTGGATTGGCGGCATTCTTTTGTAATCCTTTTTGATAAGTAAGGAACATTGGGATGCGTGCGCCGTCTTTGCTTGTATAGAATACTTGCTCGGTGACGTAGTCGTCGGGGGTAAATGCCACTTTGGGGGCTAAGAATAGTTCGGATGCGTTGGCTTCCAAGTCGTATTTAAAGATTGTGGCGGGGTAGGTGAATGATGTGAATGTGTAAAAGGTTTCCTTATCATCCTTATCGCCGCTGAAGCTTACGGATCCAAGCGTAGGCAGCTTTACTTCGTGTAAGGCTTGTCCGTCGAGCGAGTATACGAATGCGTGTTCGGAGGCGTCTTGCATATAGGTAAGAACGAGTCGTCCGCCGATGATGCTTGCTCCGCTAATGGTTGCCTGGCTTTCGGGAACGAGTTCTTTCCAGTGAGCAAGTTCGGGAGCGTTGATATCGGCCGTCATGATTTTGTATTTCGGGGCATTGTAATTGGTGAGTATGTATATGGTATTACCTACTACTTCAATGGGGCTGTATTCATACTCCATGTCGGTTGTCAGGGCTACTATCGGGGCATTATCCTTGTCGAGCCGTCGCAGGAACAGGTTGTTACCGCTGGCGGCTCCTCCCTCGAATATGAATTGCAGGCGTTCGTCTTCGCTAATTCCGGTTCGGTAGAAGCGTTTTGGTTCGGCGGGGTTTTGGTAATCAAGCCGGTCGTTCGACTGGTTATCGCCCAGGCGGTGGTAATAAATTTTGTGTCCTTCGTTTACGTTTGAAAATTCCTTGCCGGCTTCGGGCGCATTGTATGCGCTATAATAAAAGCCGTCGCCTTTCCATTCCGCGTTAGAGAACTTTGCCCATCGGATATGATCGTCGAGCGGTTTGCCGGTGTTGAGATCTAAAACATATATCTCGCGCCAATCTGATCCGCTGCGCGAGATTACATAGGCCATATATTTCCCGTCGTTGGAGAAGGAGGTTTCTACTAGGGCTACGGTGCCGTCGTCTGAAAGGATGTTGGGGTCGAGTAAAACGCGTGCTTCGCCGTTTAAGGTTTCCTTTACGTAAAGGACGCTTTGGTTCTGGAGGCCGGAATTGCGGAAGTAATAATACTTGCCGTTTTTCTTTTTAGGTGATCCTATCCGTTCGTAATTAATAAGCTCGGTGAGGCGGTTGCGTATCTCAGCGCGGAAAGGGATGTTTTCCAGGTAAGCCTCCGTTACTTTGTTTTCAGCTTCTACCCATGCGGCCGTAGCCTGTGAGGTGTCGTTTTCGAGCCAACGATATGGGTCGGCTACTTTGACGCCGAAATATGTATCGGCGGTTCCGTCATTTTCAGCCGCGGGGTACGAAAGTTTTATTCCCGTGCTGCAAGCGTTCATTATAATCATACCGGTAAGTAGAATAAGTAATTTCGTTTTCATACTCATTAAAACAATTAAAAAGTTAATATTTATATTGTGACAAATGTACATGAAATGATTTTGGCTAACAAGGTGTCAAGCGTTTCCAGCTCTTCTTTCAGTTAAGCTTTAAATAGCACCAGATGGGATAATGGTCGGAATATTTCACCTTGTCTACCGTGCAATTGAGCGACTTCATGTTGGGCGAATGTAATATATGGTCGATACGAAAGCGGAAATAGTTTTGGTTGTAGGTGGCTCCGTGCCCCCAGCCCGATTCGGCGTAAGCGTCGCGAAGGTGCGGCCCTTTGATTGTTTGGAGCGCGTAAGAAATGGGCGTATCGTTAAAGTCGCCGCATACAATGGTATAATCACTGCGAATGCGACGTATTTCGTCGGCAATAATCCTGGCCTGCCGAGCGCGTATCCGATAGGCCGAGCCGAGCTTTTGATGCATTGCTCCGCTTAAAGCGGCAAAATTTTCAGGCGCAGATCCGGATATAAACTCGGAGTATCTGCTTTTATCCTCCGAAGTAAGCTTGAACGACTCCAGGTGATTATTAATAAGCGTAAGATTTTTCCCATTTATGTTGATAAGATGTATCGACGATCCATTGTTGTCGCTGAGATAATCGATACGTCGCGAGCGTGTGATGGGGAATTTTGAATAGACGGCAAGCCCATAGTCAAAATTCTTTAAGCGTATAACCGACATATAGGGATACATGCTGAGGGCCGCGTTGAGCTTTTTTGCATTAAGATGATCGGGGAATTTGGAAACATAATATTCCTGCATACAAACAATGTCGGCCCCCGATTCGGCAATATATCTAACGATTCGGTTGGGCGAAGCCTCGGTGTGATCGGCATATGCAAAGCCCATTACATTATATGTCAACACCTTTATAACACCGTCTGGTGGCACGTCAGCCTGGGCATTAAACGGGAAATAATTGCGCGTAGGATTCCAGCATACCAAAAAGGCCAACAGGCTGATCAGCATAAACCATCGCTTTGAAAACGCCCAATAAAGGAAGAAAAAGAGGTTGAACGCGCATATAAACGGATAAGCCAGTCCCAGATACGCAAAAGCCACAACGTATTCGGGCGATATCCCGTTAGAATTTGCGGCAACAATAAGAAGCAAGGCGGCAAAAACGTTGAACGCTACGATTGCGTACCCAATCAACTGTTTGCAAAATCCTTTCCAATTGCGCTTTGACTTTCCGTTGTCTTTTTTCTTCATGGTAGCGGGCGTTTTGTGAGTTTATCTTTTACTGGCCTCAAAGAGTATGCTTTTTTCTTTGGAAGAAAGGCTTGAGTATCCCGATTGTTTAATCTTCTCGAGAATAATGTCGATATCCTCTGCCGGATCGGCTTGATGCTGCCGTATATTCTGCGTATTATAAGTAACCTTTAGCTTCGGGCTCCGCTTACCGATATTTTCAACCTTGTCGAGTAAACGACTGATCCATGCCGTAAAATCAGATCCCGCCTTTAGCCTGACGGCAAAAATCGCCCCTAGCAAAGCCCCGCCGATATGCGCAATATGCCCGCCGGCATTTGATGAAGTAATTGAAAGAATGTCGACCAGCATAACGCCCATTGCAACGTATATTAGCTTGATACGCCCAATGAACAGCAACCCTATCTCAAAATCTTTACGATAAAAGGCAACCGCAAACACAATGGCCATCACCGATGCCGAAGCCCCCAACAACATGCTCCCGCCAGCCTGATCGGCAAAAAACGGAAACACATTATAAACCAGCATATAGAATAATCCTCCGGCCACTCCTCCCAGCAAATAAACGCTCCCCAGCCTGCGAGGAGAAAAAAAGTCGACGAATATCCGCCCGAAACAATAGAGGAGTAACATGTTGAAAAGTATATGCCAAACGTCGAAGTGAGTAAACATGTATGTAAACAGAGCCCACGGGCGAAATAATAAATCATTAGGAGAGGAAGGCAATTGCAGCCACGCTAAAAAACTCCACTGCCTTACATCGAATAGCGTAAACGCTACGTCGGTAAAACGTATAATTAAAAAAATCCCAATATTAATAAAGAGCAGCCTCACAAGAACGCCGCCCGTACGGAATGTAACGGCAAGCTGTTTAAATAAAGAATCCATCTTTAGGATATTTCTTTTTCCAATATAAAATAAGAAAGAAACCAAACAACATTCCGCCGAGATGTGCAAAATGCGCCACATTGTCGCCACTGAAGCCGGCAATCCCCGTAAAAAGCTCAATCAACCCATAGCCCGCCACTACATACTTGGCCTTTACCGGAATAGGTATAAACATAATGAAAATAGGCGCGTTCGGAAAATTCATCCCAAATGCCAGCAAAATACCGAACACAGCCCCCGAAGCGCCAATTGTAACAAGCATGTCGAGAGCCTGAGCGCGGCCAACAATAGCATCTCCCATGTCGACCATCTGAGATGGTGAAAACAATAAATCGCGTAGCGAAAATGCCCAGGTGAGCTCTTGAACAATTCCGGCGCCGATGCCAGTAATGAAGTAAAATAACAAAAATCGCTTACTTCCCCACAACATTTCGAGCGTTCGTCCAAACATAAAAACCGCGAACATGTTAAAGAAAAGATGAGAGAAATCTCTTGTATCATGAAGAAACATGTACGACACAAATTGTACAGAATTAAAATGCTCCGCCCCTGGGAAATGAAGCCCCAGAGTTTCAATCAAATCGAAACCCGTTGTCGAGGGCAACACCCGGCTGGCAACCCAGCAAATGAGATTAATGATGATAAGATTTGTAGTAACTGGAGGAATATTGCTCCAAAAAGAAGTGTTCAATCGGTTCATTATAATAGTTGATTGTTTTTTTGCAAAGATACTTTTTTTTTAAAACCTCATTGCCTTCGCCGCCAAAATAGCCGTCCCATCTACCGGTAAGCATTTCCATATAATCATGAAAGTCTTACAGTAAATGCCAAAGGGAGTTATATTTTTTCATGAAGACTCTGACAATAAGCTCCGTTGCACGCATCGCAAGTTCAACATATGAAGCGAAAGCTAAGAGAAGAACAAGCGGGACATCCCGGCAGTAGTAAAAAAGCATTCAAGAAAAAAATCAAGAAAGATTTGGAGAATAGAAAGGATTAACTATCTTTGTACCTCGAAAAGGCAATATCGGCCGCGTAGCTCAACTGAATAGAGTAGCTGACTACGGATCAGCCGGTTACAGGTTTGAATCCTGTCGCGGTCACTGATGTTGGAGCCATATTTTATGTTATTGGCGATGCCGAGGTTAACGAGGTGTCGCCATTTTTTATGGACGTTCCGGCCGTTATAATCAAAATTGACAGCGAAACCGGGCTACGGAGCGTGAACCGATGTTCGTTCCTCCTCCTTCTCTATTTATTGCATACAAAGCCGGAATAGTTATTTTTGCTCCACCAACAATTATTTATTTTATTAGGAATGAAGATATGCTTTTTGATAACATGCCTGGCCGCAGCTATTTTACTTACGGCAGGATGTAACAGTAGGGAGAGAGATGCCATGTCGCGTCTTGCAAATGCCAAATCCATGTACGAAAGAAATGAAACAATGGCAGCTAAAAACGAGATCGACACCATCCGAAAATATTATGCCGACAATGTAACGGTGATGAAAGAATCTGTTGCTCTCCTCTGGAAAATCCAACTCAAAGAGGCCGAGCGCAACTTGGCCTACTGCGACAGCCTCTTGCCAACCCGCCAAGATGAGGCCGCAGCCCTCGCAAAGGCATTTATCCTCGAAAAAAACGAGTACTCAGAGGTTGGCGCTTATATCCTTAAACAGCAAACAATCGAACGAAACGTTGAGCGCAGTTACATTCGTTGCAGCGTGAGTGAAAAAGGCGAGATCAGCCTCGCCAGCGTTTACTTCGGCTCTTTGCCTATTAATCACACCGGAATCCGCATCAGCGCAGGAGCGAATCTATCTGTTTCGGCCGGCCCGGTACCTTACGACGGAGGACTCAATTATCGTTTTAACGATATGGGAAATACTTCGGAAATAGTGAATTATACCGGAGCCAGCATGGATGCGATCCGCTTCGTTTGCAATAATATGAAGGAGAAGCTTAAGGTTGAATACACCGGCGGCAAACCTTATACCATATATATAGACGAACCCTCGAAGCAGGCCGTTAAGGCCACATGGGAGCTCTCTATTGTGCTGAGCGACGTCAGCGCTTTGATAAAGGAGCGCGATATCGCCCTAAGTCGCAAGGCATATTTGGAAGAGAAACTGGGCCGGCCGGCTATTTAGTTGTTTTTGTTAAATTGTAAGCAATGAAAAAAGTATTTTCACTATTTATCCTTCTGACTCTTTGTTGCACAGCTTGCCTAGAGGAGCAAGTTCCGGCCAAGTATTTTGCCGGGACGATATGGGGAGCCTTTGAAACGGGCGGAGTGTACGACGGCGACAACAAATTGATTAGCGTTTATATAAATGCCCATATCCTAACCCTCAACGAAACCTCCTTCACCCACGTCATATACCGCAAGGAAGCCGATACCGGCAGCGTGGGATATGCCGATAAGGACACAACATACACGGAAGGCGCATACACAATCCGATATCCGAATATCACGCTTAATTACGGCAAAATGGAGCGAACAGGTACTGTTGAATGGGGAACCCTCAACCTTAACATCGACGGAGGGGAGCGCGTTCTGCAATTTGTGAAAAATACAACAGCCGGAGCACAGTAAAGGCCCCGGCTGTCTCAAAAAACAATGTTGAAAGAAACTCTCCAGTCTACATATATTTATCCCATCTCACGTTACGCATGTCGCCGCTTTCGGCCAGCTCCTGGTGGAAAGCCAAACATGATTTGAGGTTTTGAGGCGTATGCCCCTTGATCCCCATCGCAAGATATTCGTTGAGAAGAGGGCGGAAATCAGGATGTACGCAATTGTCGATAATCCTCCGTGCGCGCTGGATGGGCGAAGTACCGCGCAAGTCGGCCACACCGTATTCGGTGATGATTACCTTAACCGAATGTTCGCTATGATCCATGTGCGAAACCATCGGAACAAATGCGCTGATTTTACCATCTTTCGCGGTCGACGGCGTAGTGAATATTGATAACATGGCCGAGCGGGTAAAGTCGCCCGAACCTCCGATACCGTTCATCATCCTTGTGCCCAGCACGTGAGTAGAATTGATATTGCCGAAAATGTCGGCTTCAAGCGCTGTATTGATCGCCACAAGACCCATGCGCCGAGCCACTTCAGGGCTATTCGATATTTCCTGCGGACGAAGCAGTATCTTGCTGCCGAAGAAAGCCAAGTCGGCATATATTTCCTCCAGAACCTGGTTGCTAACCGTTAGCGAGCATCCGCTCGCAAACTTAACCCGCCCATCCTTCATTAATTTTATAACAGAGTCTTGAATCACTTCCGTGTAAACGTTGAAAGCCGGAACCGCTACATTCTCGCCCATGCACCCAAGAACAGCGTTAGCCACGTTGCCCACCCCGCTTTGCAGAGGCACAAACTCGCGCGGCAACCGGCCGGCCTTCATTTCGCCAACTAAGAAATCAGCAACATTGCGACCAATCGCCAACGTATCGTTATCAAGCGGAGTAAACGCGCCGCCTTCGTTCTCCTCCTCTGTTTCCACAACGCCAACAATCTTTGAAGGATCAACCTTCACCACCGGCGACCCAATACGATCAGACGGCGAATAGATCGGGATTTCGCGGCGAAGCGGCGGATCGTTCGGCTCGTAAATGTCGTGCATCCCACGGATTGCCTTCGGGTGACGGCGGTTAAGCTCAACGATAATACGATCGGCAAGCCTGCAAATCGTGGGAGTGATGCCAACGGCGGCAGTCGGCACAATCTCGCCGTCGGAAGTAACGTCGGCCGCTTCGACGATCGCAACGTTTACCGGGCCGAGGAATCCGTATCGCAGCATTTGAGCAAGCTCGGAAAGATGCAGATCAAAGTAATGCGTTTCGCGCGCGTTAAGCAACGAGCGCAGATCCTTGTTCGACTGATAGGGCGTGCGAAACTTGATCGCCTTGGCGCGTGCAAGTTCGCCGTCGAGCTTATCGCCCGTTGAGGCCCCCGTGAACATTCCGATTTGAAACTCACGCCCGCAGGCATGCTCATCCTTGGCTTTCCGCGCAATTGCCGACGGAACGGCCTTGGGGCAACCGGCAGGCGTAAATCCGCTGAAGCCAACGTTGTCGTTATGATGCACAAACGATGCGGCTTCTTCGGCGGTAATAAATTTTAATGACATAATATTCTATTAATTGTAATGATTAAAATGTTCTTTGAATGTGATCTCAAAATTAATATTTGCGATTCAGTATTTCAGAGTATATAATCCCCTGCCGAATCTCGTCGACCCCAATTTGCAGCCCGGCCGGCTCATCTTCCTGCACCGGCATAATCGCCGGCTCAGTGCGGATCGGCGTATACGCTGCAGGAGCAGGCCGAGTAACCGGAGGCCTGACTGGTTCCGGCTGCCTGTATCCGGTTTCCGGCAGCCAGTCGTCCGTTTCTTCTTCGTATTCTTCGGGAATTAATGGGCCGGCAGATGATTCCTCGGCCTCGCGCTTCTTGATAGATCTTTTGTAGATGCTGATTATAGCGGCTACCGCCGCAAAGAGTATATAAATCCAGTCGCCTTTGTCCATAAAACTTTTGATTATTTTTGCACTCCAAATTTAGAAAAATATTCGATAATGATAATGCCCCCCAAAAATCCAACCCCCTATAAAGTAAATAAGGGTAACTTCCCAGCCACCCTTATTCGATTTAACCAAAACCTTAACTATGAAAAAATTTACGTTTTTCGACGGCAAATGTATGACCCTTTTTTTTCCCGTGCAAGCGCCGCCATTTCTTTTTCAGAGAAAGTACTCCAAATTTAAATGTTATTAACAAACACCAAATGGAACGCAACAAATTTTTAGAAGATAACCTCCCCAACAGCAAAAAACTCTTCATCGAAACCTACGGATGCCAAATGAACGTAGCCGACAGCGAAGTCGTAGCATCCGTAATGCAACTCGCCGGATACTCCATCTGCGACACCCCCAGCGAGGCCGACGCAATCTTCATCAACACCTGCTCCGTACGCGACAACGCCGAGCAGCGAATCTACGGACGCCTCCAATTCGCACGATCGCTGCGCAAGCGAAACAAAAGCCTCATCATCGGAGTGCTCGGCTGCATGGCCGAAAGAGTTAAAGACGAACTCATCAGCGCACACGGCGTCGACCTCGTTGCCGGACCCGACTCATACCTCGACCTGCCCAGCCTCGTAGGAGCCGTAGAGCAAGGGCAAAAAGCCATCAACGTACAGCTGTCAGCCTCCGAAACATACAATAATATCATACCCCTCAAAATCGGAGGCCCGCGCATCTCCGGATTCGTATCCATCATGCGAGGATGCAACAACTTCTGCTCATACTGCATCGTACCCTACACCCGCGGACGCGAGCGCAGTCGCGACCCGCAAAGCATCATAGCCGAAGTCGAAAGCATGAGCAGCCAGGGATTCAAGGAAGTTACCCTGCTTGGGCAAAACGTCGACTCCTACCGCTTTAGCGACAACAGCTCCAGCATCGCCTTCCCGCAACTGCTCAGCCGCGTAGCCCGGGCAGCCCCCGGCATGCGAATACGATACGCCACCTCGCACCCGCGCGACATGGGCCCCGACACCCTCCAAGCCATGGCGCAAAACCCCAACATCTGCCGGCATATACACCTCCCCGCACAGTCGGGCAGCAACCGCATACTCAAGCTCATGAACCGGGGATACGCCCGCGAGTGGTACCTCGAGCTCGTCGACGCGATAAGGCGGCAGCTACCCGGATGCACCGTCTCGACCGACATGTTCTGCGGCTTTCACTCCGAAACCGAACACGACTTCCGGCAAACCCTCAGCCTCATGCAAGAAGCCCGGTTCGACGCCGCATTCATGTTCAAATACTCCGAGCGCCCCGGAACCTACGCCGCCAAACACCTGCCCGACGATGTGCCCGAAAGCGAGAAAATACGCCGCCTCCAAGCCATGATCGAGCTCCAAGGCAAGCTATCCGAAGCAAGCAACCGCAGCGACGTGGGCCGCACCTTCACAGTACTCGTCGAAGGCTTTTCAAAACGCTCGCGCGAGCAATTCGCCGGACGAACCGAAGGGAACAAAACCGTAGTGTTCAACCGCGGAGGAGTAAGCGTCGGCCAATACGTCGACGTAAAGATTACCGGCGCAAGCTCGGCCACCCTTATCGGCTCCATCGTGAGCTGACCAGGGGGCGGCCAAGCCTTTGCCCACAACCGTCGCCGGCCGTATAATCCCCTGAAAAATATTGCAGAATAAGGCTGTATCCGATACAAAGCCCCCCTGAAAATTCCGCGCAATTTTGTACCGGATACAAAACCTCCCCGCCATTTTTTAACGCCGCTGTATCCGCTCCAACCCCTCCCGGCCGAAGCGCCGCCGCCGTATCCGATCATAAACCGCCGCCCGCAGCCGCAGCTCAATTTTGTACCGGATACAACGCCGCCCTCCAACCGCCCGAAACCGCTGCGTTCGATACAAAACCTCCACGCAAATTCTGGGCGACTTCCGATCAAAAACAAAGCCTCCCTGCGAATTCTGCGCGGTTTCCGATCGAAAA
>JAITGL010000019.1 GCA_031280645.1 Tannerellaceae bacterium
GGTATTACACGAATAGGAGACGGACTTTTTAGGTATTGCAACAATCTCAAATCGGTTTCTATACCTAATTCTGTAACAGCCATTGGCCACATGTCTTTCACTGAAGCAGGAATCACTACGATTACTATCCCGTCGAGCGTAACAAGCATTGCTACTCTTTGCTTCGCTGGCTGTCCATTGACAGAGATCCATTCCGGTAATTCAATTCCTCCGAGCCTTGGAAGCGATTGTTTTGGTAATGTTGACCGCTACACATGCAAACTCTATGTCCCTAAAGGCGCAATACCTGCATACAAAGCGGCCAACCAATGGAAAGACTTCTATTACATAGCCACAACTGCAATAGAACCCATCGAGGCAAGCAACTTCAAAATATACCCCAACCCTGTTAAAAACGAGCTTTTCATCGAAGGCGGCGAGCTTAATCTCGAAAAGGAAACGGCTTCGATTTACAACTTGCAGGGGCAGGAGATTATAAATCGCAGATTGGAGGGCGCTACTACTATTAATGTTTCGCAACTGACGCCCGGCGTTTATCTCCTAAAAATCGGCGCATACACGAGCAAGTTTATTAAGGAATAGGCTTCGTATCGCACAAAATGAATCAGGGCAAGCGTATGTTAATGTACGCTTGCCTTGTTGTTTTAGAGTGATACTGTTTTATTTCACATTGATTCCCGGATCTTTCTTTGCCTTGCCGGCAATGCGGTGACTGTCGACCTCGACTTTGGCGGTGATAAATTCGGGAATATTTGTTTAGGCTTGTCCTCAAGCAAGCCTCAATCACCGTAACGGTTACCCCGCGATGGCGACAGATGCGGCTAATGCTGCCGCTTTCATTGTACGTCCGCTTGGCGGAGCTTTGCAAATCTCCGGTCTTAGCATTGGCGAGGAGTTGAGCGTGTATACGATATCCGGCCGTGTTATATATAAAGGAAAGGCGACTGCTTCCGAGATATATCTTCCGATAAATGTTCGCGGCGCGCTGATTGTCGTTGCCGGCGAGAAGACGGCTAAGGTTGTTATGAAATAGCGACTGCGCGATTAGCCGATAAACAGTAGGGCCGTTGAACTATCAAAATGTTCAACGGCCCTTTGTTTTGAATACGAACAGCGTTTGCTCGCAGTTTTGTGAGTTTTAATACCTTGTTCTATCCGCAAAATAGTTCAAAGCCTCCAAGTACAGATAAGCGATTTTGTTGTCATCGTAAAGCCGCATCGCTGCAATACGTTCTGCGAGGCGTGATTGTTAATCTCGGTTTCGGCGGTGACGTGCAGTACGTCGGGATTCTCCAAGGCCCATCTGCACATGGCTTTTACGGTTTCGGTCATATAGCCGTTGCGTTCAAATCCGGAGTTGAGGCCGTAGCCTATTTCTACTTCATTGTTCTTGTCGGGGCATCCTTTAAAGCATGCGGAACCGACAACGGCGCGGTCGGACTTCCTTATTATAAACCAAAAGGTTTCAAAGAGCGAGTATTCGTTGTCGTCATCGTCAATCAGGCAGATTTGCCATTGCACGGTAAGTTTGAGTTCCTCGTCCATCGGCTCCGCTTTGTACAGGCAGTTCAGCTCTTTTTCCAGAGCTGAGATATCTTCAGTCCATAACCGTAGTTGCCTTGCGGTAAGTGGAACAATCTGGAGCCGATGGGTTTCGAGGTGCATGCCGATTGTATTGAAGCGGTTCAGTTGCTGCCGAGGCTGCGAACTATGGCGGGCAGCTCGGCGGCGAGTTCTGTCATGTTGTGGAAAAGTTGGTTGGCTCCGGCGTCGAGCAATACCTTGTCGGGCAGCGGGCCGGTGTTTACGGCGATGGTGAAGATGCCTGCCGCGCGGGCCGACTGTATTCCCATGGGCGCATTTTCAATCACGATAGCTTCCGACGCCTCTGCGCCCGCCTTCCGGAGGCCCATAAGATATGGCTCCGGATGAGGCTTGCCGATTTGTACGTCGAAGCCTGTTACCATCTTTTCCTTTGTGAAATAACCGGGGAAGTCGCTGTTGAGCTTGTCGATAAGGCAAAGCTGTCCGGAGCCGGTTACGATGAGGGTGTCGAGGCTGAGGGCGCGGGCTTGTGCCAGAACTTCGCGGATGCCGTTAATGATGCGGCCGTCGTTGTATATGGCAAAGAGGTCGGCTTTCTCGGCGTAGATGTCTTTTTGCTCGTTGGGAGTGGCGTCGTGGCCGTAGGTGTCGTGGTATAGGATGTTGATGGTACTGTCGCCCGTGCGACCTTCCCATAAGTAGAAGTTTTGAGGATCGTGAACGAGGTTATGACGGGCGGCCACCTCGCTCCAGGCGCGTATGTGGGCGGGCATGGAGTCGTAAATCACCCCATCCATGTCGAACAGTACGGCTTTGATCATTTCAGTCGGGCTTTTACGGCTTCCGATTGCGCTTCAAATCCCGGCTTGTCGAGCAGGGCGAACATGTTTGTCTTGTAAGCCTCTACTCCCGGCTGGTCGAACGGATTAACGCCGAGGATGTATCCGCTCGCGGCGCAAGCCTTTTCAAAGAAGTATATCAATTGTCCGATGTTGTATGGCGCGAGTTCGGGCACGATGATTTCGAGTACCGGAACTCCTCCGTCGATGTGAGCGAGCTTGGTTCCGAGCTCTGCCATTTTGTTTACGGCGTCGACGCGTTTGCCGGCAAGGTAATTCAGGCCGTCGAAGTCGTCTTTGTCTTTGGGGACGAGTACTCGGCGGGCAGGGGTTGCTACCGAGATTACGGTTTCAAATATTGATCGTTCGCCTTCCTGTATCCATTGGCCCATGGAGTGGAGATCGGTTGTGAGGTCAACGGCGGCGGGGAAGATCCCTTTATGTTGCTTGCCTTCGCTCTCGCCGTATAACTGCTTCCACCATTCGGCAAGGAAGTGTAGCTTGGGATGATAATTGGCAAGGATCTCTATCTTCTTGCCCGACTTATACAGGTAGTTGCGAACCGAAGCGTATTGTGATGCTATGTTATCGGCAAAGGGCACTGTGGGCACCGTGCGTTTTTCCATGCTGCGCGCTCCGCTCATCAGCTCGCGGATATTGATTCCGGCAATGGCTATGGGGAGTAAGCCTACGGGCGTGAGAACGGAGAACCGTCCGCCCACGCTGTCGGGGATAACGAAGGTTTTGTAGTCTTCGCAGTCGGCTAAGTTGCGCAGAGCTCCGCGACGGGCGTCGGTGATTGCAATGACGCGCTCGCGGGCTTCGGCTTTGCCTACGGATTCCTCCAATAGCTTCTTGAGGATGCGGAAGGCGAGGGCCGGCTCGGTTGTAGTACCCGACTTGGAGATGTTGATCAGTCCGAAGGATTTTCCCTTCAGCAGGTCGACAAGCTCTGCTAAGTAGTCTTCGCAAATGTTATGCCCGGCATAGAGAATGAGCGGCGACTTGCGCGGCGTTTGCAGCATGTCGAAACTGTTGCCCAAGGCTTCTATCACGGCTCTTGCGCCGAGGTAGCTTCCGCCGATGCCGATTACTACCACAGTCTCGCATTGCTCGCGCATTTTGGCGGCTGCTAATTCTATCTCTTCAAGCTCGCCGGCTATTATCGACGACGGAAGGCGTAGCCATCCAAGGAATGAGTTACCTGCTCCTTTGCCGCTATGCAGCGTTTCCAAGCTTTGCCGGGACGATTCTTCCCATGAAGCAATCTCCTCGGCGGGGATGGAGCTTATTGCTCCGGTGTAATTAAACTGAATGGGTTTCATTTGAATGTTTCTGTTAGGGTACGGATAACCGTTACGGGTGATTTCTTATTATATAATATATCGTACAAGGCGTCGAGTATCGGCATGTTAACCTTGTATCGTTCGTTGATTTCGTGTATACACTTGGCGCCGTAATATCCTTCGGCAATCATTTCCATTTCGAGCTGGGCGGTTTTCACCGAATATCCTTTGCCTATCATGGTACCGAAGATGCGGTTCCGGCTGAAGCGGGAGTAGGCCGTTACGAGGAGGTCGCCGAGGTACACCGAGCTGTCTATGTCGCGTGGTATGTCGCTAACGGCGTCGATGAAGCGGCGCATCTCCTGGGTGGCGTTCGACAGGAACACGGCCTGGAAGTTATCGCCGTACTTCATCCCGTGGCATATGCCGGCCACTATGGAGTAAACGTTTTTCAGCACCGAGGCATACTCAATGCCTGCAACGTCGCGGCATATGGTACTTTTCAGGTACTCGTTGCCGAATACCCGCAAGAGGGGCTCGGCTCGGTTGGTGTCAACACATCCCAGGGTGATGTACGAAAGGCGTTCGAGGGCGATCTCCTCGGCGTGACACGGGCCGCCGATAACGGCTATGCTGTTGAGCGGAACCTGATAGTACTCGGTAAAGTACTCTGTTATCAGCATGTTCTCGTCGGGCACCAATCCTTTTACGGCCGATACTATAAACTTATCCTGCATCGAAGTGCGGATCTTGTGTAAATGCTGCTTGAGGAAGGGCGACGGGGTGGCGAAGATTAGGGTATCCGATTCCTTGATAGCCCGGTTTATTTCGGAGTAGAAGCTTATCCTCTCCATCTCGAACTTTACGCCGGTGAGGTAAGCCGGATTATGCCCCATCTTCTTGAACTCCTCTATCTGATCGGGCCGCCTCATGTACCAGTTAACCCGGCCCTGCGTGGAGAGGATGATTTTGGCCAAGGCCGTAGCCCAGCTTCCTCCTCCCATCACGGCTATTCTGCCCGGCAGATTCATCGGCAATCGCTGTTCGGGTTTCGCTCCGGGCGCATCTGTGGAAAGAGAAGTACTTCCTGGATACTCTCCTGTCCGGTCAGGAACATAACCAGCCGGTCCATTCCGATACCCATGCCGCTGGTAGGGGGCATTCCATATTCGAGGGCGCGAAGGAAGTCGCGGTCGATAAACATGGCTTCGTCGTCGCCTTTCTCGCTAAGGCGGAGCTGTTCTTCAAAACGGGCGCGCTGGTCGATGGGGTCGTTAAGCTCCGAGTAGGCGTTGGCTATTTCCTTGCCGCATACCATCAGCTCGAAACGTTCGGTAAGTTCGGGATTGTCGCGATGACGCTTGGTGAGGGGCGACATCTCTATCGGATAGTCTATAATAAACGTAGGCTGCACATAGTTGTTCTCGCACTTCTTCCCGAATATTGCGTCGATAAGTTTCCCCTTGCCCATGGTTTTGTCTTGCTCTACTCCGAGGTTGCGGCAGGCCTCGCGCAGTTGGTCTTCGGTCATGCCGGATATGTCGACGCCGGTGTTTTCGAGTATGGCCTCGGTCATCGACACGCGGCGATAGGGAGGCTTGAAGTCGATTTCCTTGCCTGCAAACATGGCGCTGGTTGTACCCAGCACGTCGAGGCATATCTTTTCGATGAGTTGCTCGGTGAAGCTCATCATCCATTTGTAGTCCTTGTATGCAACATATATTTCCATCACGGTAAACTCCGGGTTATGGGTGCGATCCATGCCCTCGTTGCGGAAGTTACGACTAAATTCGTATACGCCTTCAAAGCCTCCAACTATAAGGCGTTTCAGGTATAGCTCGTTGGCTATGCGAAGGTAAAGCTCTATGTCGAGCGCATTATGGTGAGTTATGAAAGGCCTTGCCGCGGCGCCTCCGGGTATGCTTTGCAGCACGGGAGTATCAACTTCGAGATAGCCTTGCTCGTTAAAGAACTCGCGCATGGAGTTGAATATTTTGGTTCGCTTGACGAATATCTCGCGTATACCCTCGTTCACGGTGAGGTCTACATACCTCTGGCGATACCTTAGCTCAGGGTCGGTAAAGCCGTCGTAGGTCACGCCGTCTTTCACCTTAACTATGGGGAGGGGGCGCAAGGCTTTGGCAAGCACGGTAAGCTCGCCGGCGTGGACTGATATCTCGCCCATCTGGGTGCGGAACACATAGCCGCGAACGCCTACATAGTCGCCGATATCGAGCAGCTTTTTGAACACGGTATTGTAAAGCTCCTTATCATTGCCCGGGCAAAGATCATCGCGCGAGATATATACCTGTATCCTGCCCTTTGCATCCTGAAGCTCCATAAACGAAGCCTTGCCCATGATGCGCCGGCTCATTATACGCCCTGCAATACATACCTGCCTGCGTTCGGCGTCGCCGTCGCTAAAGGCATCCTTAATATCTATTGAATAAGCATTGATTGAATACTCTGCGGCCGGATAAGGATCAACCCCCATTTCCCGCAATTTCTCCAGGCTTTCGCGCCTGAACCGTTCCTGTTCACTTAGTCCGATCTGATTCATTATCATATTGATTATCTAAAAGCGGAGCAAAAATAAGAAAATTTCCGAATTGGGAGGGGGGAAGACGCGGATCTTGGGGAATGAGTCGTTGGGCGTGTTCCGTTCCGGCGAGAATCGGGTAGGAGGAACGGGATGATTTCCCGCTCCGTCCTCCCACACCGCCGTGCGTACCGTTCGGTACACGGCGGTTCCGCGCTTTGACTCCTTTAGGAGGAGTGTGAGATGTTGTTTGCTGCCATCCCTTCGAGAAACATCACTCTTGCCTATCTTTCGGATTCCGTCCTATTCTTGCGGCAAGGAGCCTCTTACGAGCATCTGACTACTAAGGCTCTCAAGGTAGCTATCTTTTACTTTCTCACTGCACGGTTCGGCCCTTCAATGCTGCGTGAGACCTCCGAGTTTGCGCTACTTTCTCTCGATTTCTCTCCCCGGCCCGTTTCCGCATCTACTATGGCCTCTGCTGACTTCTCACGACTAGCTTTACTCCGTGCTACTGTTTCCTATATCCTTCACACGTCCGTGAGATCTCCCGAGGTAAGACACCA
>JAITGL010000009.1 GCA_031280645.1 Tannerellaceae bacterium
TATTTAAATTTGGAGCATAAGGGAATAAGTATTTCTTTTGGGAAATCACAACACATACTAATTAAGGATTATGGATTTATTACATTGCTTTTACATCTCGTATATACAGTTGGCGCTAAAGCCCTTCCTTACGGAAGGATATTTTTAAAAATAAATAAAGAGTTTATGATGAAGACAACATTGAGATTTTTACTCATGCCTAAAGCTTGGCAAAATGAACGCTACAAAAGAAACCTTACTTGATTTCTGAATACGAATTGCTCCGGGTAGCGGATGCGGGGCGATTATTATTAGTTTTTTTTTAATTTTGCGCCTCAATTAGCAAACAATGCTTTGTTTAAAATTCAAATGAGTATAATAATAGAAGGAAGTTTATCGTCAATACAACTGGAGAAGGCGCTGCTGGATGGCGCTAATATCAAGCTTTCGGAAACTACGAAAGCGAGAATGGCAGAGTGTTATAAATTTCTTAAAGATTTTTCGTCTGACAAGGTTATTTACGGGATTAATACAGGCTTCGGCCCTATGGCCCAGTACAGGGTCGACGGCAATTCGCTCAATGCTTTGCAGTATAATATTATCCGCAGCCACGCCACAGGCGCAGGATCGCCGTTGCCAGACCTATACGTGCGGGCTGCCATGACGGCGAGACTGATGACTTTCGCCCAGGCGCGGTCGGGGGTTCATCCCGATCTTGCCGACTTGATGATCGAAATGATAAACCGCGAAATTTACCCGCTCACGCCCGAACATGGCGGCGTTGGAGCCAGCGGCGACCTTGTTCAGCTTGCCCACATTGCGCTTGCCTTAACCGGCGAGGGCGAAGTACGTTGCCGCGGCGAATGGATGCCTGCCGCCCAAGCTCTGGCCGAGCATGGCCTCAAGCCGTTCAGGATACGGATACGCGAGGGCTTGGCGCTGGCCAACGGCACGTCGGTAATGGCCGGGATAGGAGCCATCAACGCTATTTACGCCGAACGGCTGCTGCACCGGGCTGTGCTGGCCTCGGTGTGGGTTAACGAGATAAGCGCCTCGTATGACGATGCTTTTTCCGGCGAGCTGAACGGGACCAAGAAACACGCAGGCCAGCAACGCGTGGCTTCGCTGATGAGGGAGATTGCCGAGGGCAGCTCGTGTATGCTTAAAAGGGAGAACAAGCTTTTCAATGGCGAGTGCGGCGACAGGATTTTTACTCACAAGGTGCAGCCTTACTACTCGCTACGCTGCGTTCCGCAAGTATTAGGCCCGATATGGGACGAGGTTGAGAATGCCAGGAAGGTAACTCTCGACGAAATTAACTCAGCCTGCGATAATCCTATTGTCGATCCCGAAAGCCGTAATATTTATCATGGCGGTAATTTCCATGGCGATTATATCTCTTACGAGATGGATAAGCTCAAGATTGCCGTAACCAAGCTTACGATGCTTATGGAGCGCCAGCTTAATTACTTGTGTCACGACAAGGTGAACGGCATCCTCCCGCCATTTCTGAACCTTGGAACGCTTGGACTGAATTATGGTCTCCAGGCCACGCAGTTTACCGCCACCTCTACTACGGCCGAAAACCAAACGCTGTCGAACCCAATGTCGATCCACAGCATTTCGTGCAATAACGACAACCAGGACATAGTGAGCATGGGAACCAACTCGGCTCTGATTGCGGCCACAGTTATTCGCAATTCATGGCAGGTTATGGCCATACAATACATGGCGCTGGCGCAAGCCGTCGACTGCCTCGGCATCGCTTCGAGGCTATCTCCCGCCACGCGGCGGGCTTACGAGGGGGTGAGAAATATTTTTCCAACATTTGTGGAAGACAATCCCAAGCATAAGGCAATAGAAGCCTTGCAACTTTTTCTGATGAAATCAAAAGCATAATCACTCAAAATGAAATACGCATTAATAACCGGAGGGTCGCGCGGTATAGGCCGGGCAATATGCCTGAAACTGGCCGAGATGCAGTACCCTGTACTGATAAACTACAAATCGAACCTGGATGCGGCCAACGAAACCCTCCGCCTGATAGAATCACGCGGAGGCAAAGCCGAACTTATCCCCTTCGATACCTCCGACGCCAATGCGGCCGACCAGGCCGTTAGCAGCTGGCAGGAAACTCACCCAGACGACTCGGTTGCCGTACTGGTTAACAACGCCGGCATAAGGATTGACAACATGATGGTATTCATGAGCAACGAGCAATGGCACGGAGTGATAGACACAACGCTCAACGGTTTTTTTTACGTTACCCGCCGCCTTCTGAAAGATATGCTTACCGCCCGCTGGGGACGGATAATCAACATCGCCTCTCTGTCGGGCCTGAAAGGACTGCCGGGACAAACAAACTACTCGGCGGCCAAAGCAGCCCTGATCGGAGCGACAAAAGCCTTGGCTCAGGAAGTGGCCCAGCGGAAGATAACGGTTAACGTTATCGCCCCCGGATTCATCGCCACTGATATGACCCGCGATCTCGACGAAAAGCAACTCAAACAAATGATCCCTGCCGGACGTTTCGGACAGCCGGAGGAGGTTGCCGCCTTAGCGGGCTTCTTAGCATCGCAAGAGGCCGGGTATATCACCGGCCAGGTAATCTCGGTAAACGGCGGACTATACACATAAATAATATATAGAATGATAATACTATGAACAGAAGAGTTGTTGTAACCGGCATCGGCATATACTCCTGCATCGGCAAAGATCTTGCCGAGGTAACTCAATCGCTTTACGAAGGCCGCTCGGGCATAGGCGTCGAACCGCAGCGAAAATCGTACGGCTATCGCTCTCCTCTTACGGGTATACTCGAACGCCCGTCGCTTAAAGGCATGCTCGACCGCCGCCTGCGCGTTTGCCTCGCCGAAGAAGGAGAATACGCCTATATGGCCACCCTGGAAGCCATGCAAACCGCCGATCTATATCCGGAATTTACCGACTATAACGAGATGGGAATCTTTTACGGGAACGATTCGTCGGCCAAGGCCGTTATCGAAGCTCATAATACGATGGTTATGAAGAAAGATACTACCCTGCTCGGCTCAGGCGCAATATTCCAGTCGATGAACTCCACCGTAACGATGAACCTCTCAACCATATTTCGCCTGCGAGGTATAAATATGACAATAAGCGCTGCCTGCGCCAGCGGATCGCATTCCATAGGGCTGGGATACCTCTTCATCAAGCAAGGCCTGCAAGACATCATCCTTTGTGGCGGAGCGCAGGAAACCAACTACTACTCGATGGGCAGCTTCGACGCCCTGAGCGCTTTCTCCACTCGCGTAGAAGATCCTGCCAAGGCTTCCCGCCCCTTCGACGCCTCGCGCGACGGACTGATTCCAAGCGGAGGAGCCGCAAGTATTATCCTTGAGGACTACGAGCATGCCATGATGCGCGGCGCGCCTATCTTTGCCGAAATAGTGGGCTACGGCTTCTCGTCTAACGGACGGCAGATATCGCAGGCCAGCGACGAAGGTTCGCTGATCGCCATGCACCGAGCATTAGACGACGCCCGCATCTCGCCCTCCGATATCGACTACGTTAACGCCCATGCAACATCAACTCCACAGGGCGATGCCTTTGAGGCTATGGCGCTCCACAGGCTGTTCGGTCCCAACTGTCCGCCTATCAGCTCCACAAAGTCGATGACCGGGCATGAGTGCTGGATGGCGGGAGCAAGCGAGATAGTTTATTCCATACTGATGATGCAACGCTCGTTTATAGCTCCTAACATTAATTTTGAACAGCCCGATGAATACTCTGCCGGCCTCAACATTGCCACCTGTACCATCGAAAGGGAACTTAACCTGATACTCTCGAACTCGTTCGGCTTTGGGGGAACCAACAGCGCATTAGTAATTAAGAAGTATAATTATTAGAAAACAATCTCTCCAATGAATAGAGAATATATAGAAGAAACCGTTAGGAAATTCTTGATAGAAGAAATAGAAGTAGACGAAGCCGCCATCGCTCCCGACGCTTTGCTAAAAGACGACCTGGGCATTGATAGCCTTGACTTTGTCGACATAGTTGTAATCGTAGAGCGAAACTTCGGCTTCAAGATCAAGCCGGAGGAGATGGCCGAAGTAAATACCCTCAGTCGTTTTTATGATTACATAGAATCCCGCATAGCAGGAAAAAACTAAACATAGCGCCATGAACCTTTTCGCCACATTGGAAAAGAGATACTCCTCAGAAAGCCGAACGGCTCCCGACGCCCTACGCGCCGCTCACGAAATAGCCTTCGGCCCGGTAGTATTCCAGGTTTCGCGCCTGATGGTAAAGTTCGGCATACTGCAAATGCTGCTTGACTCGGAAAAGGGAATGACCATTGAGGAGGTGGCGGCAGAGGCCAAGCTATCGCGATACGCCGCGCAGACATTGCTCGAATCGTCGCTAACTATCGGTATCGTGTTGTACAAGGACGATCTGTTTGAGATTTCAAAAACAGGATGGTTTCTGCTGAACGATCCGCTGGTGAGGGTGAACATGGACTTTAATCACGACGTTAACTACCTCGGATGGTTCCGCCTCGAAGAAGCTTTGCTTAATGGCAAGCCCGAAGGCCTCGGCGTCTTCGGATCGTGGAGTACCATATACGAAGGTCTGTCGAGCCTGCCGGAACATGTGCAAAAGAGCTGGTTCGCCTTCGATCACTATTATTCCGATGCCTCCTTTTCCGAAGCCCTCGAAATAGTATTAGCCGGTAAGCCCAAGCGGCTGCTCGACGTGGGAGGCAACACCGGCCGATGGGCCATGCAATGTACGGCCTACGATCCGAACATAACCGTAACTGTAATGGACTTGCCCCAACAGTTGAAACTCATGCGCAAACATATTGCTGGCTCCGTCGGCCAATTGCGCATCGACGGCCATGCGGCCAACCTGCTCGACAATAGCGTTGCCTTCCCTTCGGGATACGATGCGATATGGATGAGCCAATTCCTCGACTGCTTCTCGGAAGAGGAGGCGACAAGCATCCTCGCCCGCGCCGCGGCTTCCATGAGCGATAACTCCATCCTTTATATAATGGAAACCTGCTGGGACAGGCAGAAGTTCGACGCAGCCGCATTTTGTCTTGCGCAAATAAGCCTCTACTTCACCGCTATTGCAAATGGAAACAGCAAGATGTATCACTCGGACGACCTCCTGCGGTGCATTCAGGCGGCAGGATTGCAGGCAGAAGAGATTCATGACGGTCTCGGAAAAGGTCATTCACTCATCCTTTGCAGAAAAACTTCGGATGCGAAGCGTTAACGATATCAATGTTCACGACCTGCTACCGCAGCGCAAGTTATTTGTGATGCTAGACAGTATGCACCGCTCGGACAGTAAAGTGACGGTTACGTCGCTAACAGTGCGCTTCGACAATTTCTTTTGTGAAGACGGAAAGTTATGCGAGGCCGGATTACTTGAGAATATGGCGCAAACCTGCGCAGCGCGAATGGGATACATCAGCCTTGAGCTTGAGGGCGGATGCGTGAAGCTCGGTTTCATAGGCTCTATCCGCAACATGAACATATTGCGGCTTCCCAAAATAGGCGAAAAGATTATTACTGAAGCTACCGTTCTCGAAGAAGTATTCGGCATGACGCTTATGCACCTGAAGATAACGGCCTCCACCGGAGATACCATTGCTGAAGGCGAAATGAAAATATCACTGACCGACATCCCTGCAGCCTGATGAGCAACCAAGTAGCCGCCCCTCTCGCAGCCTCAACAAATATTCGAATAAGATTCAGCGAAGTAGATTCGGTTGGAATCGTATGGCACGGATCATATGCGCTTTACTTTGAAGATGCGCGCGAAGCTTTCGGCGCAATGTACGGGCTTGCTTACCTTGATATATTCAATAACGGTTACTACGCGCCCATAGTCGAGTTGGCCTTCTCGTTCAAAAAACCTCTATCGTATGGCAATAACGCCGTTGTAACTGCAACGTTTCGCAATACGCCCGCCGCTAAAATCATATTTGACTACGAAATAACGGATGCAGTCGACGGCTCGCTAATCGCCACAGGCAAGTCGGTTCAGGTATTTCTTGATCTTGACTACCGCTTGGTATGGACATTACCTCCTTTCTTTGCCGAATGGAAACAAAAGCATAATCTCTCATGATAGTCTGGATGGGTGATAACATAGTGTCTCCTTTGGGATTCACATCCGAAGAAAATTACTGCGCGGCGAAAGACCAACGCTCGGCCGTTGCCACACACTATGCCAACGGACTTACCGAACCCTACTACGCCGCCATCATCAACAAAGACGCCCTCGCTGCAACCTTTGAACAACGTTGCGGCCATCCCGACGGTCTCACCCCGCTTGAACAGGCGGCCATCCTCTCGGTAAACCAAGCGGCGGAGGGAACAGGCGTCAGCTTGGATGCGCCCAATGTGCTATTCATCTTCTCATCAACAAAAGGAAACATCCACCTGCTCGACGCTCCCACGGGATCGTACGACAGGCAGAAGCTTTACCTTTGGCATACAGCCGCCGTTATCGCTCGTCGGTTCGGAAATACTAACGAGCCTGTTGTAGTGTCGAACGCCTGCATATCGGGAGCCTGCGCGCAGATAGCCGCAATGAGAGCTTTGGAGGTGGGAAGATACGAGTGGGCCGTGGTGACCGGAGCCGACATGGCATCGCGATTTGTAGTATCCGGCTTCCAATCTCTCAAGGCTCTTGCCCCAGGACAATGCCGGCCGTTCGACGTACATCGCGCCGGACTGAATCTGGGCGAAGCGGCAGCAACCATCATCTATAAGAAGACAGATGAAAAATTGGAATCCTTACCTATAGTAACCCTACGGGCAGGAAGTATCCGCAATGATGCCAATCACATATCAGGCCCGTCGCGAACTGCCGAAGGGGCTTCCCGTGCTCTGCAAGATATAATGCAATATGCCTCGAAAGAAGATATAGCATTTGTGTGCGCACATGGGACAGCTACGGCCTACAACGATCGTATGGAAACCCTCGCCCTCCGCCGGGCAGGACTTGACGGCATCCCGGCAAACAGTCTGAAAGGTTGCTTCGGACACACTCTCGGTGCGGCCGGAACGCTTGAAAGCATTATCTCTACATGGGCCTTGCGGGATGGGACAGCCTTGGGAACATGCGGCTTTGAAACGCCTGATCCAGATTGTCTGCTGCCTGTTGCGGCACAAAATATAGCCTCCGGCGGTTCATTCTTTATTAAGATGCTGTCAGGATTCGGGGGAAGCAACGCAGCCTTGCTGTTTGGTAAATCTTAGGAAAATTGAAATGCTGACGATAGGAAAATACAGTTACATATCCCCGTGTTATGCCGGGCCACTGCCGCCCGAAGCGCAAGCTTATTGCAATGCAAGCGGCATTGACTTGGGAGGCTTGTATCGGAGTCTTGCCATTGATTATCCCAAATTTTTCAAGATGGATCGCCTCTCTAAACTTGGCTTCCTTGCTGCCGAGCTACTTCCGGCAAGAGAAAAAGAAAATGGATCCGGCGTTATTGAAGATTGCTCCGTTGTATGCTTCAACAGCAGCGCATCGCTCGAAGCCGACATGGCTTACTCAAAAACAATCGAACCGGAGCATTTCTTTCCAAGTCCTTCTCTCTTTGTTTACACATTGCCGAGCATAGTCACGGGCGAGATAGCTATCCGACACAGGCTAAGAGGTGAAACCTCGTTTTACGTATCGCGCGAATGGAATGCAAAGTTCGTTGCCGATACAGTTAAGCAGATATTTGCCGCGGGCGGCTCGCAGTCGGTCATAGCTGCATGGCTCGAATGTGAGAGCAATAACTTTGAAGTATTCATGATGCTTGTTAATAACAGCGGCGAAGGTAGCCCATTCTCGGCCGAGACAGCCGACGCATTAATAACCGACTTACGCATATACAATAACTTTTAACCCAATTAATACAATGGACGAATTGATTTTAGAACTCAAACATGAGATAATACAGGCTTTAAACCTCGAAGAAGTAACTCCAGGCGACATCGGCAACGATGATCCTCTCTTTGGCGACGGCCTTGGCCTCGACTCTATCGACGCTCTTGAACTCATCGTACTTATGGAGAAAAAATACGGGATTAAATTAACCGACCCTTCGCAAGGGCGCGACATATTCCGCTCGGTTCGCATCATGGCCGAATACATTCAGGCTAACAGAACAAAGTGAAAGTAATAACAGATATTGCGGCGAGCGCACAACCGTTTCAAATATCTCTCAGAATTATATTTAAGCTGTGAAAGATATATACATAACCGGGATGGGAATAATCTCCGCCCTTGGTGTCGGATGTGAGGCTACTTTGGCTGCTTTACGAAGGCGACAAACGGGTATCGCTCCCGTAAAGAGGCTCGAAACGTTGCACAGGGAGTTTCCTATTGGCGAAGTTGATCTTTCAGACGGGGCGATGAGAACTATGATAGGATTACCAACAAAAGCCGTAACAACCCGATCATCGCTCATGGCCGCGATTGCCGTGAGAGAGGCTTTGGAGAGCGCGGGGATATGCGCCGGATGCGATTACGGAGGTAAGCCCGTTGCATTAGTATCGGGTACTACAGTCGGCGGAATGGACATGAGCGAACGTTATTATCGTAACTTTCTCGACGGGCCGGAGCATAGCGCGTATATCTCAACGCACGATTGCGGCTCATGTACCGAACTTACAGCCGACTATTTCGGAATATTCTCTCTCCTTCAAACCATATCTACCGCCTGCTCCTCGGCGGCAAACGCTATACTTACCGGCGCAGAACTGATACTCGACGGACGGGCAGGCATCGTCGTTGCGGGAGGAAGCGAATGTTTAACAAAGTTCCACCTCAACGGCTTCGCTACCCTGATGATACTTGACCGCGAGCCTTGTAAACCATTCGACGCACGTCGCGGAGGTCTCAATCTCGGAGAAGGAGCAGCTTACGTCGTTCTGGAAGCTGCCGATACCGTCAAACGTCGCAACACCACGCCTATTTGTCGCCTCGGCGGTTGGGCCAATACCTGCGACGCTTTTCACCAAACGGCCTCCTCTCCGCTTGGCAACGGCGCACGAATGTCGATGCTCGAAGCCCTTGGCCAAGCCGGTCTCGCTCCCGCCGACATCGACTACGTGAACGCCCACGGAACAGGTACAGCTAACAATGATCTTAGCGAAGGCTTGGCCATTGAGGCTGTTTTCGGCAAGAAACTGCCGCCCGTATCGTCAACCAAATCGTTTACTGGGCATACAACCAGCGCGGCGGGAGGCATCGAAGCTATCATTTCGATAATGGCATTGGAACATGGCTTTATTCCGGCCAATCTTCACTTCCAGACACCGATGGAGGAGTTGCAGTTTTGTCCGTCGACAGGCGAGGAGGGGGTTAAGCTTCGGCATGTACTCTCTAATTCCTTCGGCTTCGGAGGAAACGATACATCGCTTATCTTTTCGGAACTATGAACAATAACGTATATCTGCTCGATGCCAAACAAATCTCGGCTCAGAAACCCCTGAGCGAAGATTGGACGGATAATCCACTTCTCCTCTACCCTACCCCATCAGCGTTCGTTGCGGCAATCGACTCCGATTATACTCCCTGCTTCTCTCCCAACCTACGGAGACGCTTGGGCAAGCTGCTAAAGCGCGCCCTACTTGTGTCGCGAACGGTGATGGAGTCAACCGGCATTGCTTGTCCCGACGCCATACTTACCGGTACTGGACTCGGATGTGTTGAAAACACGGAGCTATTTCTCGAAGCCATGACCTTTGAGGGCGAAGACTGCCTCAAGCCGACCAACTTCATGCAATCAACCCATAATACAATAGGCTCCCTAATCGCCATAGAAACACATTGCCACGGATACAACACAACCTACGCTCACAAAGGCGTATCATTTGAATCCGCCCTCCTCGACGCCTTTATTCGCATAAGCTGCGGAGGCATCAGTAACGCCCTTGTCGGCTCCTACGACGAAATGACTCCGCATTACCGCATCCTCCTCAATCGCACTGACTATCCCGGCAATTGTTACTTCGGGAGCGAAGCTGCCGTTAGCGCCATGCTCGCATCCGAACCATTGCCCGATCGCAAACCTCTTTGCCACATCCAAGCCGTAGAGATGTGCTACGGAACATCGCTTCAATGCGTAACCGATTCCCTCTGCCGCCTGCTCGACCGAGCAAGCTGTACAATGGGCGATATTCAGTCTGTAATGACCGGCCTGAATGGTAGTAAGGACAACGACACCGTGTACCGGAACGTTGCCTCGGAGCTGTTCGCTAACAAGCCACTACTGCAATACAAGCATCTGTTCGGCGAAGCTTATGCCGTTTCGGGACTTGGCGTGTATGCAACGGCCGTATGCCTCAACCGGGGTAGAACGCCGGGCTTTATGTTTGCCGGTGAAGATTGTAAGGAGGAGGCGGAGATTAAGAATATCCTGTTTTACAATCATAGCGGAGGTAAAAATCATGCCTTCATACTAATGTCGTCATGCGAGTAATCATTGCCTTTGCTGCTGCCCAAAGTCTGCTGCTCGCCGCCGGACAAGTATTACTAAAGATAGGGTTGGAAAAGATGGGTAGCCTGTCGTTGTCGTGGAAGTTTCTTGTATCGCAGCTCGGTAACTGGCCGCTGGCCGCCGCGGGGGGATGTATGGGCGGAGCAACGCTGCTGTGGATGTACATGCTACGGCGGTTTGAGTTCGGAGTGGTTTATCCGATGACGAGCCTCGGATACGTATTCGGCATGATAGCCGCGGCAGCGGTGTTTAACGAACATATTTCGGCAACGAGATGGATAGGCGTGGCATTGGTAATAGCCGGTGTGGTATTAATTGCGAAGTAATCATATATTAAAAAAATAAGAACCGTGAAGAAACAAGTTTTACTATTGATGATCGCTTGGGCAAGCATCACTACCGCCCAAGACTACCGGGAGGCCTCGCCCGATCAACAAAAGCAAATGCTGGAGCGAATCACAGGCGCATCGTCCCAGATGAAGTCGCTAACATGTGATTTTGAACAAACAAAAGAGCTCTCAATCCTAAACGAGAAAATGACCTCAAAGGGACGGATGTACTACCGAAACGATCGCTGCGTGCGCTGGGAATACACTTCGCCGTATGCCTACACTTTTGTGTTCAACAACAACCGCATCCTCATGACGCAGGCCGATGGCAAACGAAGCGTTACCGACATCAAGTCGAACAATCTATTCCAAGAAATAGTTAAGATAATGATAAGTAGCATCGACGGCAGCGGACTAACCGACTCAAAGAGTTTCACCTCAAAGTTCTTTATAAACGGTAATTCCCCAATCGTAACGCTCACCCCATTACGTAAAGACGTGCGACAAATGTTCGCATCTATCAAGCTATTTTTCAACTCCGTCGACTACTCCGTCGACACTGTCATAATGGAAGAAAGCAACGGAGATTCAACCACCATCCAACTAATCGGCAAACGATACAATGAAACCATCAATCACACTATGTTCGCTATTGATTAACCTGCTGCTACTCACAAGCTGCGGCTCGCACACCTTAATGGGCCCGCGTACCTATCCCAACCTGGAGCGCACTCCGCGATATCGCATAGAAATAAATCATCCGCAAGGCAGTTTTTCGGGCATGCTCATAATAAGGAAAGTGTCACGCACGGAATGGAGAGGTAGCCTCGTGAATGAATTTGGCATCAAGGTCTTTGATATAGTATCGCCAGACAGATACACATGCAAGCTACAAAACATTATTCCGTTCATAAGCCGATGGTACATACGATCCACCATAACCGACGACTTCCGATATCTACTCTGGGATGGCAACGAAGGCGTTCACCGATCAGGTAAGCAAATAGACAAGCTGCCTAACGGTACCATAGTCCTTACCAACACAAGGAGGAAGATTGAGTATATCCTCCATCCCATTTATGACAATGATCGTCGCTAATCTCTTCCGCATACTGTACACCACCCCCGACAGCACTGGCAGCCTCAACTGCACCGTAGCCCTCGACGCCGATAATCCCATCTACGGGATGCACTTTCCTGGCAATCCTGTTACGCCCGGCGTATGCCTCATAAAGGCATGTAAGGAATTAATGGAGATCCACTCCGGGCGGCGAATGTTTCTCCGCCGGCTGGTTAATGTAAAGTTTCTTGCCGTTATTAGTCCCGCCGAGCACAGCATAATACGTTTTACCTTCACAAAGATCGACAGGAGCGACAGCGTCTATATTTGCACCGGAACGATTCAAGGAATGAACGGCGAAACATTCGCAAAGCTAAAGCTTGAGTTCGACATCGCACCAGCCACTCTCGACCAACGCATGGAGCAGGCCGGAATATGCCTCGTAATCCCAACCTACAACCACGCCCCCTTTCTCCGGCAAGTACTCGACGAGGCCCTAAGCCGGTGCGCCAATGTTATTGTCGTTGACGATGGATCAACCGACAACACTCCTGAAGTTCTCGCTTCCTTTGACAAACGCATCGACATCATCACCCTGCCCCGCAATCGAGGTAAAGGACAAGCCCTATGGCAAGGTATGAAGCAAGCCATTGCCGCCGGATATCGCTACGCCCTAACAATGGACTCCGACGGACAACACTCGCCAGCAGACATTGAAGGTTTCGTTGACGCCATTGAAACTAATCCGGGAGCCATGATTGCCGGCGCACGTACCCTCCGCGAAGAGAACATGCCCTCAGGCAATCGTTTTGCCAACCGGTTCTCCAACTTCTGGTTCAGGCTCCAAACCGGCTTCCGTCTGCCCGACACCCAATGCGGCTTCCGCCTCTATCCTCTCGACCACATATGTCGCATTCCCCCTGCCGGAGCACGATACGAAACCGAACTTGCCTGGCTCCTCCGCCTCTCATGGCGTAATGTTCCTATAATTTCTATCCCTGTCACAGTTGACTACCTCCCACGCAGCCAACGCCCCTCCCACTATCGTCGCTTCACCGACTTCATGCGCATCAGTCTACTCAATTCCGTAATGTGCTTTGTAGCCGTAAGTATTTGGGCGCGCAGGAGGTTTAGTGGATGATGTAAACGAAGTCATTGCTGTCCGGTAAAATAAATCCGGCGAATCGAGTAGGCGAAACGGGATTATTTCCCGTTTCGTCCTCTCACACCACCCGGCACACCGTTCGATACCAGGGCGGTTCCTTACTTACGATACAATTTTACGATAACAATCCATAAGAATAGAATAATTGGCACGTTTTAAACTGTCATTGTTCAATGCTCTATGAAGAATAAA
>JAITGL010000004.1 GCA_031280645.1 Tannerellaceae bacterium
GTGAACGTCTTTTTTTACGCTATGACTACACTTTATTTTGAAGCCTCAGACGAGGATGATTTGGGCAAAACAGGTTTTTCAAAGGACGGCAAGCATCAATGTCCGCAGATAATGATAGGCTTTTAGTGGGACTTGGCGGCTATCTGTTAGGCTATGATATTTACGAAGACAACACTTATGAAGGCGATATGCTGATACCGTTTATTAAGAAAATAAGTGAACGTTTTTTATTGGAGAAACCGGTTGTGATAGCCGATTCAGGATTGCTTTCTGAAAAAAATATCGCTGCATTGGAAGCGGATGGCTACGAGTATATTATTGGCTCACGTATTAAAAACGCAAGCAAAACAAATACAAACAAGATACTTGCAGAAAAATATGAGCCTGCGACAATCGCTGTTTTTGAAAAGGGCAATGGTCGCAGGTTACTTGTTTCGTTTTCAGAAAACAGAGCAAGAAAAGATTTTTATAATCGCCATCGAGGCTTGATGCGACTTGAGAAACGAATCAAATCAGGCAAATTGACAAAGGCAACGTCAATAATCGGGGCTATAATAAATATCTCAAATTCGAAGTAGAGATAAATGTAAGTATTGACAGTCAAAAAATTACAGATGAAGCACTCTGGGATGGCTTAAAAGGTTATATTACAAATTCAAAGCTTGCAAATGATTGTATTATGGATAACTACAAAAATCTTTGGCATATTGAGCGGGCTTTTAGAATGTCGAAAACAGATTTGAGAATACGTCCAGTCTTTCATCATTTACGCCGTCGAATCGAAGCGCATGTTTGCATCGCTTTTACTGCCTACTGTATTTATAAAGAACTTGAGACGGCTCTATATACATCAAAATCAATCCTTTCACTCAAACAGGCTGCTGAAATCACTCACAATATGTATCAAATTACTTACAAACTGCCGAACTCTAAACGAACAAAATCGCAACGCTTAAAATTGGACGATAAACAGGCGGAATTAATCCAAATTATTGAACAAAATTTTTAGAGTGCTGCAGTGCGGAAAAACAGGAAGAGGATGATCAACCAATACAAACAAAAAATTGCCTGTCTCTTATATCGAAAATGGACTTTTTAAGGAATGACGAAATTAAAAAAACGGCACGGCTTTTATGCAAAACGCTCTCGGAACTCGGAGAGCGTTTTGGGGAATAAATGCAGGTGATTACGGCCCGATTTCAAAGCGGACTAAATATTTGAAAGGATTTTGATGGCGGCTTCAATCAGCGTATCTACATGTTTTTCCTCATCGGTGGGGTCAAGTGAAATGGGGATATTGGGGGCAATGCCAAATTCGGTGTGCTGATTGTTAACGTCGAGTATAGGACTTGATGAAAAACGGACGCGCCAACCGTTAGGGAGTTCGGATGTGAGGGGGAAGCCGCTGCCGCCGCCGGTGGTGTCGCCAAGGGTGAGAACGTTGGGCAGGATGCCTACTTTGGCAACGAAATTATTGCCTGCGCTGTAACATCGGCGGTTGGTGAGAACGATAACGGGCTTTAACCATGTGTGCCCAACGTTGTATGGCTCGAGATAAAGAGGGTAAGCGTCGGAAAAATCGTTGTGTCCTTTGCCTGTTTTGTGACGTATGTAGCCACAATGTATGCGCTTGTCGGTGAAGCGAGCTGCGAGGCGGTCGGAATTTGTGAGCGAGCCTCCGCCGTTATTGCGCACGTCGATTATAAGGCCGTGGCAGCCGGCAAAGGCGTCGAATATTTTGTTTAGTCCTGTTTCAAGGATGCTTTCGTGGAAACTGCCATAGTAAATATACCCGATTTGACCGTCGGCAAGCGTTTTGTAGCGGATTTCATCGTAATCGCCGGCTCTAAGGCTTCCTTCAAGATAGCTTTGTATAACGTTCCAATTGAAATTGGAGGGATAGGCGGAGTACCAGCCTTCGTAGGCCGAGAAGGCGTAGAAGGAGGTTATGTTGATATGCCCGTCTTGCAGTTCGTCGGCCATATGCGAGAGAGTTCGGAACAGCTCGTGTTGGTTGGTAGAATCGGTTATTGTAGTACTGTATTTGTCGTAAACTTGATTCCAGTCGATGTTTTTGTATTCAAAGAAGCAGTAATTTTCGTCGATCAGTTTCCAGAAAGCTTCAAAATTGCGGCGGGGAGATTCGTTGTATTGCTCTTCCACCGCGCAACCGTGCGCGATGGCTGCCGAGAAGTATAGCAGAATCCCGGCTGTTGCGTTAGTTATTTGAGATAAAAGCTTTTTACCCATCCTATCATTAACGTGTTGGAAAAGATTCGCGTTTGAAGATTGTTTATATCCGAGTTATAATAGTTCGACATATAGCCCAGGCGCAGGGTTTGAGCGTGTATCGGGATGTCGATCGTTATGTAGTTTTTGAGGTCGAATTTATTGTGAAAGGAGTTGAATGCAACGACGTCGGATAGATTTCCTTCATTAAACATCTCGTAGTAAGATGCTCCGTAATGTGGGGCAAAGAATACGCCGGCAAACGGCAGCATGCCTTGATAGCGAAACCTGACGGGCCGTTTTTTTATCCACAGCGTATATTCCAGCATAAACGACAGGTTTAAATTTATATCAGCCTTGGCTGACAACGGATTGTTTCCGTTGCGGGTATTGTAGATGAAGCCGCCCATCACGTATACGGAGGAGCCAACGAGGATATTAAAGTCGTTGTTATCGACAGCATGATAGTAATAGGCCTGTGCGTAATCCATAAAGATCCCGAAGTCGTTTACGTTTTCTGCTGGATTTCTGGTTGTAGCCAAATCAACGCTTATTATCCTTTGGCGCGAAAATAGAGGTTGTAGCTGGGTGATGCGTTCGTTTAGGATGCGGCCTCCCCATCCTCGGTAAATGAAAGGCGAAAGATATGTGTCTTTCAATTGATAGCTTCCGAAACCAAAACTTGTTGCCTCGTTCATTTGTCGCATGGGGATAGTATCGGTTTGGGCGAAACCGGCTTGCCTGCAAATGCAAAGGATGAGGATCGCGATACGGAGTTGGCTGCGGATGCGTTTTCTAATCATCGAAGAGTTTCATTTGGCCCGTAATTTTATCAACCGAGACCGATTGAATTTCCTCGTCTTCGGCTGCGGCGATTTCCGTTTCGGGAGGATGATTTTCCGTAGCGTTGTCGGACGATGGGAAGCGTATGGGGTCGAGTTCGTTGATGGTTTCTATTTCAAAGGTGGAGATTCGTTTGCCTTTTACTTTAAAGCCTTTTACGGCGATAAATTCCTCGGCGTCGATAACGAGCGGCTCTTTCTTTGCGTCTTTTCCGCCAAATACTACTTCGATCCTTGGATAGGCTTCGTTGGTAAGGAGGTAAAGGCGGTTGGCGCTGTTGTCGCCTATGAAATTTTGCTTGCGTTGGGCGCCTTCGAGCTGGAATCGCTTAAGGTAGCGGAATCCTTGTTCGGCATCGAGGTAGGCGGCGGTCCATATTTTTTCGGGGATATACTTCTCGATGGTCAGGATATTATCTTCATAATGATTGCTGAGGTCGAAGCCGGTGATGTAGAAGTCGCCGTTGCGTAGAATTACTAAGATTTGATCGTTCGATTGGAATTCGCCGAGTTCGTCGCCTCGCCCGTCGTAATTCAGTCGCAGAACGGCCCAGTCAAACCAAACCAGCCTGCCGCCGAGGGTGGATATACCCTTTTGCTTGAGGGTAATCTTGTGCACTTCGGCTTTGGTGAGGATTATGCCCAGGGCGGCGCGCGCTTTAATGCCCACGTCGCTGAATGATTTCTCGAACACCAGATTCTTTTGCCTCGGCTTGGGCTTGTGGATAATCTTGATGGTTTCGGCTTCGCCGTTAGGATTGACGCTGAAGTACATTATGCGCGAGCCTTCCGTGCCCTTCGTAACGCAGTATTCCTTATCGCGGGTAACTCCAAGAACGTTGAAGCGTTTTATGTAGTTGTAGCCGAGCTTGCCGTCGCGGTATACCACGTTATATATCGTGCGTGTATCGTTGCGGGCAAATACATCAATGTGAATTACGTCTTTTCCGACAAATACCTTGTCGGCCACTTTAATTACCTTGAAGGTTCCGTTGCGGTAAAAGAGGATTATGTCGTCTATATCGGAGCAGTTGCATATAAATTCGTCTTTCTTGAGCGCCATGCCGGCGAATCCTTCGGCGCGGTTGATGTACAGCTTTTCGTTTGCCTCCACAACCTTTGCGGCTTCAATGGTATCGAAGTTGCGGATCTCGGTCATGCGCGGGAAGGCTTCGCCGTACTTTTCTTTCAAGCCTTCAAACCAGGCGATGGCGTAGGCAGTGAGGTTGTCGAGGTGGTATTGCAGTTGGAGTATCTCCTCCTTTGTGCGGGCGATGAACTCATTGCTCTTGTCGGAATTGAACTTGAGGATGCGCCCCATCTTTATCTCCATAAGCTTCAAAATATCGTCGCGGGTTACTTCGCGGATGAAGCCTGGCTTGAAAGGTTCGATGCGGAGGTCGATATGGGCAACGGCAGCATCCATGTGCACTGCATTCTCAAACTCGGCATCCTTATAGATACGTTCTTCAATGAAAATCTTTTCCAGGGAGGCGAAAAAGAGAGCTTCTTCCTGCTCCGCCTTCTGTATTTCGAGCTCCGAGCGCAGGAGCGACATGGTGTGATCGGCCGAATAGCGCAGCACGGCGCTAACGGTCATGAAGTGCGGCTTGTTATCCATGATAACGCAGCAGTTGGGCGATATGCTGATCTCGCAGTCGGTAAACGCATACAGGGCGTCGATCGTTTTATCGGGCGATATGCCCGGCGAGAGGTGGATAATAATTTCAACTTCCTTGGCCGTATTATCATCCACTTTCTTTATCTTGATTTTCCCCCTTTCGTTGGCTTTCAGGATAGATTCGATAAGCGACGAGGTGGTGCGGCCAAAGGGGATATCGCTGATGACAAGGGTTTTCAAGTCGGCCTTGGTAATTTTCGCCCTTACCTTCACGCTTCCGCCCCGTTCGCCGTCGTTGTATTTGCCGGTATCTATAAACCCGCCTGTTTGGAAATCGGGATAAAGCGCAAAGGATTCGTTTTTAAGATAAGCAATAGACGCGTCGATAAGCTCGTTAAAATTATGAGGAAGTATTTTAGACGACAGGCCAACCGCAATACCTTCTACGCCTTGCGCCAACAGCAGCGGAAACTTAACCGGCAGCGTAACCGGCTCCCTGTTTCGCCCGTCGTATGAGGCCTGCCATAACGTTGTTTTCGGATTAAAAACCGTTTCGATGGCAAACTTCGACAGCCTTGCTTCGATATATCTGGAGGCTGCGGCTCCATCGCCCGTAAGTATGTTCCCCCAATTGCCCTGGCAGTCGATTAAAAGCTCCTTTTGACCGAGCTGCACAAGAGCGTCGCCGATAGAGGCGTCGCCGTGAGGGTGGAATTGCATCGTATGCCCAACAATATTGGCCACCTTGTTGTAACGCCCGTCGTCGAGCCGCTTCATCGAATGGAGTATGCGGCGTTGAACCGGCTTTAACCCGTCGTTGATGTGCGGAACGGCCCGCTCTAATATAACATAAGAAGCATAGTCGAGAAACCAGTTTTGATACATCCCGGAAAGGTGGTGAGTGATTTTCACATCCTTGCCGGGCACTTTATAGTCGGAATGAGTAACCGAAGTTTGCTCGTTCCTTATTTCATTGTTGTCTTGAGCGTTATAATGATTGTTGGTACTATCTTCAAACTCCATGTATAATAATGTATTTTTATTTGTTTAGAGACGCCGGCAAACATAGATAAATTTTCCTGACCATACAACCCGGCATTATCGCCAAAACATATTTACAATTCTCCGTTGCACAATATACGGAAATACTGGCACAAGATCATCATCGCCATGTCGCAGCAAATTTCTCCAGGGAGAAAGCAGTTGGCTCCCGTGAGAAAACAGTTGGCTCCCGGGGGAAAACAGTTTTCTCCCAGGAGAAAGCAGTTGGCTCCAAGGAGAAAGTTGTTGGCTCCTTGGAGAAAGTAGCCGGCTCCCGGGAGAAAGCAGTTGGCTCCTTGGAGAAAACTGTCGGCTCCTTGGAGAAAGCAACTTTCTCCAGGGAGCCAACTGCTTTCTCCTAGGAGAATTTCGCTCCTCTCCGGGCCCATGCCGCTGTTGGCGAGGCTGCGCTCGAAGGGAGAGTGGATCCCTTATTATAGAGAGCAAGGCTTTTTTGATATATATATTAGATTTAAGATTGCGGATGCAGCGTTTGGATATGTTGGAAAACAATGTAATTTTGCGACGAAATTAAAACAGGCTCATGCAGAAAATAACAGTATATAATATTATATCTCTACTAAGTATTATCCTTATATTGCGCCGGCAATTAAGGAAGTGAGACTGTTATGCCTTCTTTTTAGTTAATGATTTAAGGCGCCTCTCTCGCTTCCGAAGCGAGGGGGGCTTTTTTTATTGGTTATTAATAATGTATTAAAATATTATGTCAAAAGAAAGATTATTTATTTTCGATACTACCCTGCGCGACGGCGAGCAGGTGCCCGGGTGCCAATTAAGCCTCAGTAAAAAGGTAAAGCTGGCAAAAAAGCTGGCCGCTATGGGAGTAGACGTTATCGAGGCCGGGTTTCCCGCTTCAGGCCGCGAGGATTTCGAGAGCGTTGTTGCAATATCGAAGGAGGTGAGCAAAACAACGGTTTGCGCTTTAACCCGCGCTGTTGAAAAAGATATCGACCTGGCCGCCGAGGCTCTTCGCTACGCCACTTACAAGCGGATTCATACCGGCATAGGCACTTCGGATTATCACATACGGGGCAAATTTCGCTCAACTCAGGACGATGTTCTCGAACGAGCTATCGCTTGCGTAAAATATGCCAGGCGGTATGTGGAAGATGTGGAATTTTATGCCGAAGATGCCGGTCGTACCGACAACGAGTATCTGGCCCGGGTAATCGAAGCCGTAATTAAGGCAGGCGCAACCGTTGTAAATATCCCGGATACAACGGGCTATTGCCTGCCCGAGGAGTACGGGGCGAAAATCCGCTACCTTGTAGAGAACGTTAGCGGGATCCAAAACGTTACGGTATCTACCCATTGCCATAACGATTTGGGGCTTGCCACGGCCAACACTATCCAGGGCATACTTAACGGGGCGCGGCAGGTTGAGGTAACCGTTAACGGCATTGGCGAACGGGCCGGCAATACTTCGCTCGAAGAGATTGTGATGATCATTAATAGCCACAGGATGCCGTACCGAATAGATGTAAAGCCTGTTTATATAAACGACCTCAGCAATACGGTTTCGAGCATGATGAACATGCCGGTGCAGCCCAACAAGGCAATTGTAGGCCGGAATGCTTTCGCACATTCGTCGGGTATCCATCAAGACGGAGTGATAAAGGATCGCAGTACCTACGAAATTATCAACCCTGAAGACGTGGGCATCGAGAGTAACATGATAGTCCTGTCGGCGCGTAGCGGACGGGCGGCTCTTAAGCAGCATCTCAAAAGCTTTGGGGTGGATATTGATAATGAAAGGCTCGACGATGTATACGAACGCTTTGTCCGGATGGCCGAGAGCAATAAATATTTCAACAATGAAGATGTTTTGAAGCTCGTTGATGAAGATTTCAGAAAGATGCAGCGATATACGCTCGAGTATATGCAGGTCACGTCGGGCAAAAAGCCGGTGAGGCCGGTGGCAAGCGTAGGCATCCTGGATGCCGGCAAGCTTGTTGAAACCTCGGCGTCGGGCAGCGGGCCGGTGGATGCTGTTATCAGGGCCATAAACTCGGCCATAGTATTGAAAAAAGATAACGACGAGGGAAGGAAAACGCTTGCTACGTTCAGCATCCATGCTGTTGAATCGGGCAGCGAGGTTATTGGGAAAGCTCATATAACTATTAGCTATGATAACGGGATATATCACGGATATGCCGCCCATACGGATATAATCGTCGCCTCGGCCGAGGCTTATATTGATGCAATAAACAAGATAACGGAATGAAAACGCTATTCGATAAAATATGGGACAGGCACGTTGTTGACACTCTCCCCGACGGAACGGTACAGCTTTATATCGACCGCCTTTACTGCCACGAAGTAACAAGTCCGCAAGCTTTTGAAGGCTTACGCCGCCGCGGACTGAAACCTTTACGCCCCGACAGAATCATCTGCGTGGCCGATCATAATATCCCCACCATAAACCAGGATAAGCCTATTGCCGACCCCATATCGCGGCGGCAGGTTGAAACCCTCGAAGCTAACAGTCGGGAGTTCGGATTAACCTATTACGGACTGAGGCATCCGCGTAACGGCATTGTTCATGTTGTAGGTCCGGAGTACGGCCTCACTTTGCCGGGCATGACCATCGTATGCGGCGATTCGCATACATCTACTCACGGCGCTCTCGGAGCCATTGCCTTCGGAATCGGAACAAGCGAGGTGGAGATGACGCTCGCCACGCAATGCCTGCTCCAGCGAAAGCCGAAAACGATGCGGATAACCGTCGACGGCCGGCTGAGGCGCGACGTTACCGCCAAAGACCTGGCCCTGTTCCTAATCAGCAAGATGACCACCGGAGGAGCCACAGGCTATTTTGTGGAATACGCCGGCGAAACCATCCGCGATTGTAGCATGGAAGAGCGCCTAACGATTTGCAATATGTCGATCGAAATGGGAGCAAGGGGTGGTATGATAGCCCCCGACGAGAAAACCATTGAATACATCCGCGGCACGGATTTCGCTCCCCGCTGGGATGCCTGGGATAAGGCGAAGGCCGAATGGGAGGCGCTGTGCAGCGATCCCGACGCGAAGTTCGACGCCGAATTTAACTTCCGCGCCGAGGCGGTCGAGCCTATGGTAACTTTCGGAACCAATCCCGGCATGGCAATGGGAATCCGCGAAAGAATCCCCGTGCCCGAATCGGCGGAAGACCAGGAGCGCGCTTCATGGCTGAAAGCTTTGGAGTATATGGGCTTCGAACCTTGGGAACCCATACTCGGCAAGCCGGTCGACTATGTGTTCCTCGGAAGCTGCACTAACGGGCGAGTGGAAGATTTCGCCGCCTTTGCCTCCATCGTTAAAGGGAAAAAGAAAGCTGACAATGTTACCGCATGGTTAGTTCCCGGCAGCCGGACGGTTGAACGGCAAATCCATGCCCGTAAAATCAACAAGATCCTTGAAGAAGCCGGCTTCGAGCTGCGCCAACCGGGATGCTCCGCCTGCTTAGCAATGAACGACGACAAGGTGCCCCCGGGAAAGTATGTGATATCCACCTCAAACCGTAATTTTGAAGGCCGCCAGGGTCCCGGCGCGCGAACCATCCTCGCCAGCCCGATAGTTGCCGCCGCTGCTGCAATAACCGGAAAGATTACCGATCCAAGAGAAATTTATACTTATGATAATTGAATTACTCTGCTCCGTTGTAAACAATCCGGACAAGTAATTTAATGTATATAAATAATGAAAGAAGAATTCAGTGATATGAAAGAACGATTCGAAACAGTAACATCCACATGCGTTCCCCTCCCATTGGAAAACGTTGATACCGACCAAATCATCCCCGCCCGCTTCCTGAAAGCCACAACGCGAGACGGTTTCGGCGATCTCCTGTTCTACGACTGGAGATACGGCAAAGATGGGACGCCCGACCCAGGCTTTGTTCTTAATCAGAGACGCCACAAGGGAATTATCCTCGTAACGGGCAAAAACTTCGGAAGCGGAAGCAGTCGCGAACATGCCGCATGGGCCATAGCCGGCTATGGATTCAAGGCGATCGTGAGCAGCTTCTTTGCCGACATATTCAAGAACAATGCGCTGAACAACGGTTTGCTCCCCGTAGTTGTTTCGCCTGTGTTCCTTGCCGAAACGCTTAGCCTTTTGCAAGATTATCCGGAGGCTATGCTTACGATCGACCTGCCGCAGCAAACCATCCACTCCCACCTTTCGGGCCGGGTGGAATCATTCGAGATAAATCCTTTTAGAAAGGAATGTCTTATTAACGGCCATGACGATATCGAACGTCTCTTAACCAGGAAAGATATAATCGAGGCTTACGAGAGGCGTTTATGATCGAGATAATGGATACAACCCTGCGAGATGGGGAGCAAACCTGGGGCGTTTCGTTTGCCGCTCAGGAAAAACTAAGCATTGCGCAAGCGGCTATTGCCGAACTTGGGGTTCATCGAATCGAAATTGCTTCGGCGAGAGTATCGGCCGGCGAAATGGAGTGCGTCAAGAGGGTTGTTGCATGGGCCGAACGCATGGGCTATACCGACAGGCTCGAAGTTCTGGGCTTTGTTGACGGCGGACTCTCGCTCGAATGGATACGGGAGGCGGGATGCCGAACGGTTAATCTACTTTGCAAGGGATCCTACCGCCATGTTACGGAGCAGCTTCGCAAAACGCCGGCCGAGCATCTCGAAGATATACGATGGGAGATTGATGCGGCCAACAAAATGGATATTGCCGTGAATGTTTACCTCGAAGACTGGTCGAATGGAATGAAAAACTCCCCCGACTATGTTTTTCTTATGATCGACGAGCTGAAATGCTTGCCCGTGCGCCGCATCATGCTGCCCGATACGCTCGGCGTACTTAATCCTCTTAACACCTACGAATACTGCCGGCAGATAACCGCCCGATATCCCGGCGTACACTTCGACTTCCATGCTCATAACGATTACGACCTGGCTGTTGCCAATGTATTCTCGGCCATCCTTGCAGGAGTAAAAGGTATTCACACCACCATCAACGGTCTGGGCGAGCGCGCCGGCAATGCTCCCCTTAGCAGCGTGCTTGCCGTACTGAACGACCAGCTCGGCGAACCGACGGATCTTAATGAAGAAAAACTGAACTACGCCAGCCGCCTTGTGGAAACATATTCGGGAATCCGCGTAGCTCCAAACCGGCCTATCATCGGCGAGGCCGTGTTTACGCAGTGCGCCGGGGTGCATGCCGACGGCGACAGTAAGAGTAATCTTTACTATAATGATCTGCTGCCCGAACGTTTCGGCCGCGTTCGCGAATACGCGCTCGGCAAGCTATCCGGTAAGGCTAATATTCGTAAGAACCTTGAGGCCCTCGGCCTCGATACCGGAATGGATGAAGACGGCATACGTAAGGTAACGGAGCGCGTTATAGAGCTTGGCGATAAAAAGAAGATAGTAACCCAGGCCGATCTGCCCTATATCGTAAGCGATGTCCTGAAAGGCGAGTCGGCCGCCGAACCCTCGGTGCGTATCCTCAATTATTCGCTATCGCTTGCAAAAGACCTGCGCCCTGTCGCTACGTTAAAGATAGAGATCAAGGGAGAGTTCTACGAGCGATCGTCGTCAGGCGACGGGCAGTACGACGCTTTCGTTAAAGCCTTGCGGATGATATACGCCGAACTCGGCCGCCCATTCCCTATCCTTACCGACTATGCCGTAACAATCCCTCCCGGAGGCCATACCGACGCCCTTGTGCATACGGTTATCCGCTGGAATCTCAACGGGGAGGAGTTTAAAACAAGCGGCCTCGACGGCGACCAAACAGAGGCTGCCATCCAAGCTACCATCAAAATGTTGAACAAAATAGAACAATGATTTTCATGAACAAGAAACTGAACATTGCGCTCGTTGCGCACGACAGGCGTAAAGCCGACATGGTGGAGTGGACTCTCCACAACGCCGCGTTCCTCTCGCAGCATCATCTTATCTGCACCGGAACAACCGGCAGCCAAATCTCCAAAGCTTTTGCCGATAAAGGAGTCTCCTCCGATATAAGCTGTATGCACTCCGGCCCCCTGGGAGGCGATGCCGAGATTGCGGCAATGGTGGTACGAAAAGAAGTAAGCCTTGCAATATTCCTTATCGACGACCTCAACCCGCAGCCGCATGAGGCCGACATCCAAATGCTGCTCCGCCAGTGCAGGATTCATAATGTTCCCATTGCATGCAACCGTTACAGCGCAGACCTGATGATTACAAGCTCCCTTTGGGACGATCCCACATACGCGCCGAGCGAGCCGAGGTATATCCATTTCCACAGAGATTAATACTTATAGCCATGAAACTTAATTTAGCCGTACTGCCGGGCGACGGCATAGGCCCCGAAGTGGTTCGCGAAGGCCTTAAAGCGATAACAGCCGTATGCGCTCGCTTTAACCATGAACTTGTATGCAACGAAGCCTTGGTGGGAGCCGCCGCTATCGACGCCGCCGGCGACCCTTATCCACAGGCAACCCATGCGCTTTGCATGGAGGCCGACGCCGTTTTCTTCGGCGCCATCGGTCATCCCAAATATGATAACGACCCCTCCGCTCGCGTAAGGCCCGAGCAGGGATTGCTGCGGATGAGGAAAATGCTGGGCCTTTATGCCAATATCCGTCCCGTTTCATCGCTGCCATCGCTTGTTCACGCCTCGCCTTTGAGGGCCGACCTGGTGGAGGGCGTCGACTTTGTATGTATCCGCGAACTTACCGGAGGCTTGTATTTCGGGCGTCCGCAAGGGCGTAGCGAAGACGGTAACACGGCTTACGACACCTGCGTTTATTCGCGCGAGGAGATAGAGCGCATCGTTCGGCTTGCTTTCGGATATGCCATGCGGAGGCGAAAGAAGCTTACCGTGGTAGACAAGGCCAACGTTTTGGCCACCTCGCGCTTGTGGCGACAGGCGGCCGGCGAGATAGCGGCCGAATATCCCGAAGTCGAAACCGAATACATGTTTGTCGACAATGCCGCAATGCGCCTTATCCAATGGCCGCGAAGCTTCGATGTGATAGTAACCGAAAACATGTTTGGCGATATCCTTACCGACGAGGCCTCCGTTATTGCCGGATCGCTCGGCCTGCTTCCTTCGCTATCGGCCGGACTGCATACCTCGGTGTACGAACCCATCCACGGATCCTACCCTCAAGCTGCCGGGCAAAACATAGCCAACCCGCTTGCCTCTATCCTTAGCGCGGCCCTTATGTTTGAACATAGCTTCGGGCTGCATAGCGAAGCCCGCATTGTTCGCGAGGCCGTAGCCCTGTCTGTTGAGCGCGGGATCGTCACCAGGGATATAGCCGCCGGCCGCCCTTCCCACTCTACGTCCGAAGTGGGCGATTGGGTGAGCGTAGCCATAGGAGAAATATCCTGAAGATAAGCAATTTACTCTCGGGAATAATCTTATTACCCCCAGGGATATTCTTCTTACCCCTGGGGGTAAACCATTTCGCCCCGGGGATATTCCTCTTACCCCTGGGGGTAAACCGTTTCGCCCCTGGGGTATTCCTCTTACCCCTGGGGGTAAACCGTTTCACCCCGGGGGTATTCCTCTTACCCCTGGGGGTAAATCATTTCCCCCCGGGGGTAAATAGAGTATCCCGAAGAATAAGCATTGCCTTTTCCGGAACGGTATTGTATATCTATAAAGGAGGGCGTATCCCGAATGGGAAATACTGCCGCGCGCGCCGTTCGGCCAAAGTGAATAAACCGAAGCGACGGGGAAACTTGCATGTAAATATTGCGCTGCGCTATCTGAAATGAAAATATCTGATTTTCTTCGTACTTTTGCGCCTTCTTACATAAATTACATAAATTTACATTGAAAACATTTGAAGAATTAGGAGTTGCCGCACCGATATTGCAGGCAATTCAAGAAATGGGGTATGAAACCCCAATGCCTGTGCAGGAAGAGGTAATTCCTTTTTTGCTTGGCGATGATAACGACGTTATAGCCTTAGCGCAAACAGGTACGGGAAAAACTGCCGCCTTCGGCTTGCCTATCCTGCAAAACATTAATGTTGAAACTATTCAACCTCAGGCTCTTATCCTTTGCCCTACTCGCGAGCTTTGCTTGCAGATTTCCGACGACTTAAATGATTATTCAAAATACATGGAGGCCCTGAAAGTGCTGCCTGTATACGGCGGATCAAGTATTGAAAGCCAAATCAAAACCTTGAAACGCGGAGTGCATGTTGTGGTTGCCACTCCCGGACGATTGCTCGACCTTATGAACCGCAAAACGGTTGACCTGCGCCTTGTTCGCAACGTAATCCTCGACGAGGCCGACGAAATGCTTAACATGGGTTTCTCAGACAGTATCGACGAAATACTGGCCTCGGTTCCGCCCTCGCGTAATATGCTGCTCTTCTCGGCCACAATGCCTCAGGGTATTGCCGCCATTGCAAGAAAATATATGCGCAACCCAAAGGAGATTGTTATCGGACGGCGAAACGAAGGGAACAATAACATCAAGCATATATACTATATGGTAAGGGCGCAGGACAAATATCTTGCCCTGAAGCGTATTGCCGATTATTATCCGAATATATACGGCATCGTTTTTTGTCGCACACGCAGAGAAACTCAAGAAATTGCCGATCAGCTTATGAACGATGGATATAATGCCGATTCGCTTCACGGCGACTTGAGCCAGGCGCAGCGCGACGCAGTGATGCAAAAGTTCAGAATCCGCAACATTCAGTTGCTTGTGGCTACCGACGTTGCAGCCCGCGGTCTTGATGTAGACGACCTGACGCATATTATCAACTACGGCCTCCCCGACGAAGTTGAATCGTACACCCACCGTAGCGGACGCACCGGTCGCGCGGGCAAAACCGGCATTGCCATATCTATTTGCCACATACGCGAAAAGAGTAAAATACGCAACATTGAGAATACGCTTAAAAATAAGTTTGAGAAGGCGGATATCCCCGGCGGAAAAGCTATTTGCGAGAAGCAAATATTTAACCTTGTAGACAAGATAGAAAAAGTAAAGGTTGACGAGGATGAAATTGCCCGCCTGATGCCGTCGATATTCCGCAAGCTGGAATGGCTCGACAAGGAAGATATTATCAAGCGCATGGTTTCTCTCGAATTTAATCGCATGATTAAATACTATAAAGAAGCCGGACATATACAAACCGTTAGCGACGAAGATCCCCGGAAGAAAAAAGAATGGAAAAGCATGAGGCCGGAGAAGGATGGCTTCAGGAAGCAAAAGAAATACGACAAGAAACCCGGAGCCAAGCCGCCCTACGCTAAAGATACCTACAAAACGGAGCCGGCAGCGCATTTCTACGACCGCTTCGACAAGAAATCGAGAAAGAAAGACAAACCCTGGAGGAAGACCTTTTCGAGATGAATTGAATGATGAAAAAATTTACAGTAATATGAGTTCGTGATAAAGTGAAATCTCCATATCTTTAAGCGTAAGTTTTCAATATTGATTTACAAACTGCTTACACAATACTACGTTAACAAGAAAGCAATCAATTAATATGGATGAAAAGGAACTAAAGTTGATAATTAAAAAAGGGGAAAACGCATTTGTGGAATTCAGCAAATGCGCTACCGAACTTACTGACTCTGTTTTTCAATCTGTTTGCGCTTTCCTTAATAAAGAAGGAGGAAAACTAATCATTGGCGTTCATGATTTCGGCCAGGTGGTTGGCGTTGCGGAAATATTCCTGTGCAATATGCTTAGCCGGTTAGATTACGCCATGGCAAATGAAATTGCGCCGGCAGTTAAGCTGAATCCTCAAACAATCGTGATGAACAACAGCACGCTGATATACGTTGATATACCCGCCAGCCTCGACGTGCATCGCTTCAAGGGTAAAGTATACGACAGGATGGGAACCGAAACCACGGATATTACCTATAATTATCATTTGGTTGAAAACCTCTACCTGCGTAAGCGCAACGAATCGTCGGAAAATGTTGTTTGTCCTTTTCTTAAAGTATCCGAGCTCGACGAAATTACTTTTATTGCAATGCGTAAAGCCATTGCGGCCGTAAACCCCGGTCATCCATGGCTTTCGCTTAGCAATGAAGCTATATTGCATAAGGAGGGCTTTTACCGCAAAGACCCCGTTAGCGGCAAAGACGGTTTTACGCTGGCTGCCGTGCTTCTGTTCGGCAAGGAATTTGCCATACAGAATTACAGCCCGGTTAACTATCGCATAGAAGCCGTTTACAGGAACATAACTTACCGGCAATTCTCGCAACCACTTTCCGACTATCCCGAAAGCCGCTACGACGATCGCGACATTATCTTCTCCAACCTTATAGAAGCCCTGCCTCGATTAAAGAAATTCGTGCAGCGTAATTTGCCCGAACGACTTATAAGCAAGGATGGACGCATGATAGACGTAAGAGAAAAACTTTTCGACGAGATCCTCTCAAACTTTTTAATACACAAAGAATATACCTACAAATACCCATCCCGCCTGCTGATATTTGCCGACAGAGTAATAACCGAAAACGGATCGCGCCTGGATCCTAACGGCGGCCGCTCGCTCGAAACGCTTGAGCCGGCAGAAAAAAATCCGCTCGTCGCACAGGTATTCCGCGATATGGGATGGACCGGCGCGCCGGGCTCCGGACGAACTACCATACTTAAATACGCCCCCTGTTACGACAAACATTATGAGATAGAAATCCGTAACGCCGAGTCTTTTATTTTCGCCATGACCTGCGGAGGCCGCGGCATCGACGATCCCGACGAAACAGCGGAAGCCGCTACCGAGCCAAAGCCTGCCGTTGCGCCGGTTGAGCTTGCTGTAAAATGGCCCGTGTATGTTTCCAAAATATCCAAAGCATGCCCCAACATCGACATCTCTTATGTCGACAAAGCCGAAGCTATCCTCGAAGCCTGTATCAAGCCTATGCAAATAATCGACATGATGCGCCTCGTTCAACAATCAAACCGAACCCGCTTCCGCCAAAATATTATCCGCCCTCTGCTTGAAGAAGGATTGCTCGCAATGCGCATCCCTACCAAGCCATCCAGCCCTCTGCAACGGTATTTTACCACCGAAAAGGGAAGAGCGCTGTTGATGCAGGACGAATAAAGCCTTACCCTCGATTATGAAGCTATTGCTCCCGGCAAGGCAGAATAACTAAATTATACACGGCTTTAAATACAGAACTTCCATAATTGCATATTAACAACCTGCGGCTCCTGCGACCTTTTAACAGGCGGAATAATCGTTGCAACAAGAAAAAATCACTTAACGTCAAAAAAATCTTCAAAAAATATTTGCAATTAAAAAAAATCATATATTTGCACCCGCATAGAATACAAACAAGTTTATATGATATACTTAAATAAATACCGTAATGAAAGCACAACTCCCGATAACACAGGAGGATTCTTTACAATTCCCCCCCCTGTGATTTACATTTTGACACACGCATAAGTACTTCCCAATATATTTACAACGATGTATATGTAAGCCTTCCCGAAGCGATTCGGGGAGGCTATTTTTTTAACCTGAACACAGGTGAAAAACCTCGCCGCAAATCCAATCCAGACTTGAACACCTGTGAAAAACCTCGCCGCAGATCCAATCCAGACTTGATCACAGGTGAAAAACCTTGCCGCGGATCCAATCCAGACTTGATCACAGGTGAAAAACCTTGCCGCGGATCCAATTCAAACTTGAACACAGGTGAAAAACCTTGCCGCAAATCCAATTCAGACTTGATCACCTGTGACAAACCTTGCCGCGGATTCAATTCAGACTTGATCACCTGTGAAAAACCTTGCCGCGGATTCAATTCAGACTTGAACACCTGTGAAAAACTTTGCCGCGGATTCAATTCAGACTTGATCACCTGTGAAAAACCTTGCCGCGGATTCAATTCAGACTTGAACACAGGTGAGATTTTCATCTTATCCCGCGCGGGAAGATGTTTTACAGGGAAATAAGTAAATCAAATATTAATAATTAAATAAATCCAATCGAACAATGGCAGCAATACTTCCTTACGCAAAGATGACACGGCGATTGAGCCCCGAAGAGTTTTTTGAATTTTGCAATTCTATTATTCGTCGCTCTCAGGCCGACGTTGTTTTAGTTGCGCGACTTGCGCTGCGTTATACTTCGTTCCACGGAGCTTTTACCGTGTACGACAAAGGCTTTAAGCGTCCGCTGAAGGCTCCGGAAACAAAAAAGATCAAGGAACTTGACACAAAGCGCAAAGGCTTTTTTTCACTGATCGACGACGATGTCAGGAAACTTGCAAAAATTGCCGTCGACCCCGCCGTACTCGAGGCGGCCGACTTCATAATACCCCTCCTCGACAATTATGCCTGCACCCCAAAGATTGAGTATGAGGGAGAAACGGGAG
>JAITGL010000014.1 GCA_031280645.1 Tannerellaceae bacterium
ATGACAACAAATAAGAATCAACGCCTGCTTGCCCTCGACGTTATGCGCGGGCTGACGATTGCGGGAATGATAATGGTGAACAACCCCGGAAGCTGGTCGAGTGTGTACGCTCCCTTGCGACATGCGTCCTGGAATGGACTGACGCCTACGGATCTTGTTTTTCCCTTCTTCATGTTCATCATGGGAGTATCAACTTATATTTCGCTCAGCAAATACAAGTTTGAGTGGAGCGCACAGGCGGTTTGGAAGATTGTTCGGCGAACGCTTGTGATTTTCGCCATTGGTCTGGGGCTTGCCTGGCTCGGATTGTTCTTCCGCAACTGGCATGCTATGTCGGGCGAGGAGATTTCATTGCTCGACAGGCTTGTGCGCGCCAAGTTCAGTTTGGGCGATATCCGCATCCTTGGAGTATTGCAGCGGCTGGCTCTGAGTTATGGGGCGGCGGCTCTGATTGTGCTTGCGGTGAAGCGTTATCAGCAGCTTGCTTACATAGCCGCCGCGCTGCTGGTGGGCTATACCCTGCTTTTGTTTCTCGGAAAGGGATTTGAGTATAATGAGACAAACCTGCTGTCGGTTGTTGATCGCGCCGTTATCGGCGAGCGTCATATGTATAAAGATAAAGGTATAGAGCCTGAAGGATTATTGAGCACAATCCCCTCCATCGCCCATGTTCTGATCGGCTTTTGCTGCGGACGGATATTGACCGATCGCTCGAAAGACTTGCGCGATAAAATACTCAGTCTCTTCTTAATCGGAACAGTCCTTACATTTACCGGCTTCTTGCTGGCCTACGGATGTCCGATCAACAAAAAAGTATGGTCGCCCACCTTTGTGCTTACAACATGCGGTATGGGAGCAAGCCTCTTAGCCCTTTTGGTATGGATAATCGACGCGAAAGGCATGAAAAAGCGCGTAACATTCTTCGAGGCATTCGGAGTTAACCCGCTGTTCATGTACGTTGTAGCCGCCATTATGAGTACCCTGCTCGGAGCCGTTCGATGGACTAAGGGCGAGGCAATGGTAAATCTGCACGGGTTTATTTACAACGATTTGCTGCGGCCATGGCTGGGCGATTATCCCGCGTCGCTTGCTTATGCCTTATTGTTCGTGACATTTGTATGGGCCTGCGGATATGTTTTGTATAAGAAGAAAGTGTATATCAAAATATAATTTATAAATAGTAATAAGATGAAGAATTGTTTTTATGTAGTATTCGCAGCCGCATTAATACTGCAAAGCTGCAACAGCGAACCCGGATTCCGCATCAGCGGAACCGCCGGAAACCCCGACCTGGAAGGCAAATATGTGTATTTGTACGAATACGGATCACAAACCCCGCGCGACAGCTCCTTAATTACCAACGGCGCTTTCACCTTCAAGGGAGCGCAGGACCAGCCCGTAATAGTAACGATGAGGCTGGAGCCGGGAGCAATTGAAAGTAAATCAAGCCTGTACGAAGGCTTCCATACCTATTCATTATTCTTCCTTCTCGACAATTCAAAGCTGAAAGTAGCCTTGGAAGAACTGCCCGCAGTGGGAGGATCGGTCGAGAATGATGATTTAAATGCCTACATCAGGAAGCTCGACGCCCTCTTTGCACCTCACCACAACGAAATAACCGAGATGATTGCAAGCCGCGACGACAAGCTCGTTAACATGGCCGACGAGCATATCGACGAGCTCAACGCCGAAGCCCTGCCCCTGCACAAAGAGTACATATCAACCCACAACAACAGCCTCGTAGCCGCATTCGTTCTTTACATTAACCGGTATACCATCCCCGAAAGCGTGCAGCGCGAGCTCATTGCCGGAGCCGGCGACGCCTTCAAGCAAGCCTCCGGAATACAGAAACTTTCGGAGCATCTCGACGTTCTCAATAAAGTTGCCGTGGGCAAGCAGTTCACCGATTTTGAGATGCCCGATCCCAAAGGCGCGTCGCATAAACTGTCGGAATACGTTGGCAAAAACAAGCTGCTGATGGTTGATTTCTGGGCGTCGTGGTGCGGCCCCTGCCGGCGGTCGATGCCTTATTTAAAGGAACTCTATGCGAAATATAACGGCAAAGGCTTTGAAATCCTTGGCGTTTCGTTCGACCGCACCCACGAGGCATGGGTAAAAGGCATAGCCGACCTCGAACTCCCCTGGCCCCAAATCTCCGACGTACAGTACTGGAAATGCGCGGCCGGCGTTCTCTACGGAGTTAACAGCATCCCCCACACGCTGCTTATCGACGGAAGCGGCGTTATCGTTGCCAAAAACCTTCACGGCGAAGACCTCGACAACCGCATAGCCGAGCTGTTAGCGCCATGAAAGGCAAGCAAATATTCCTCATGATAATTATGGGAATGATAGTTGTAACCACCATTTCAGCTACCGTATTATGTATAATTATGTATAAGGAAAAACCGCTAATGTCTCTATTTGCCGGCTGCTGCGGCGTCTTACTCGACATTAACTTCGTAGCAACCTGGTATTTGATAAAACGAAACTTTAAAGATTAACAGCCGTCGTTTATAGTTTTGTTCAACATTTATGGCAGAGATACGATTACCGTATCTCTGCTTTTTTTCAGGTATAAAAGGCAATAGAATATGAAGCCTGTTTTGGTAGCTACCAAAACGGTTTTCGTAGTTACCGGAACGATTTTGGTAGCTACCGGAACAAATTTGGTAGTTACCGGAACGATTTTGGTAGCTACCGGAACAGTTTTGGTAGCTACCGGAACAGTTTTGGTAGCTACCGGAACAGTTTTGGTAGCTACCGGAACAGTTTTGGTAGCTACCGGAACGATTTTGGTAGCTACCGGAACGATTTTGGTAGCTACCGGAACGATTTTGGTAGCTACCGGAACAGTTTTGGTAGCTACCGGAACAGTTTTGGTAGCTACCGGAACAGTTTTGGTAGCTACCAAAAACCGTCCGCTTACCTTTATAATTCATTGTATAGCCCGCTTTTAAGCCGGTTGTATAATCCCCTCCCTCTAATCTTTTGGAGAATTACTGAAGCCGGGGCCGGAAAAACCGCTTAATGTTGCGTTCGAGCCGTCCGCCATGCAATCATTTATGAGCCGGATGGGACGAATGGCCTGGCTGTTGCATCCGTTGGTATAATCAAACCCTGCCTGGGGCAAATATAAATACTGCGGACTCCTGTTAAAATACTGTCAAAAAATTAGACGGCAATGTCTAATTTCTTTACATGGCCTGCCGGGGCATATATAGGTAACCTGCTTGAAAAAAACGACTTGTATCTTTGGCACGATAGTTGCTTTATTTCTTTAAAATAACATTCAAACATATATCAAAGTCATGAAAACTATTATCATCGCCTTCCGTTCGCTTTTCAAAAAGAAAAGGAATAATGTGATTAAGATAGCCTCGCTCAGCGTTGGGCTTGCAGCTGGGCTAACCCTCATCGCTAAAGTATACTACGAGCAAACCTACGACGATTTCTTTCCCCATGCCAAGCGCATATACAGCATAGGCGAAATGGGAATGATTGGCGGGCAGCTTTTTGAGCATCCGCTTGTTAGCGGCGGCGTAGCTCCCGGTTTTGCCGCCGAGATTGCCGATGTGGAAGCGGCAACCCGTTTTACGTTTCTGGCCAATGAAGAAACTTTTTACGATAAGAATCGGAAAAAATATAAGGGAGATTTTACGCTTGCCGATTCGGCTCTCTTCAGCATGTTTCCGGTACGGATCATATCGGGCAATCCGCAGGAGGTTCTTGCGCGACCGTTATATGCAATGGTATCGAGGAAAATTGCCGATATGCTGGGAGGAGTCGATGCAGCCGTTGGGCAAAGCATTGAGATGAACTTTGCTCCCGGCAGGACGATAACCATTGGCGGAGTGTTTGACAATTTGCCGCACAATTCTCATCTGAAGTTCGAGATTCTCGTTTCGATCAAATCCATATCAAATTTTATGGGCGACGGTAGCGACAACTGGTTGGGGAATGATCGTTACCGAGCTTATATCCGGCTGCGGGAAGGAGCTACGCCGCAAAGCATCGCCCCTTTAATCGACGAAGTTGTGGGCCGCCATCACGATCCTGCAATAATGGAGCAGGCAGGCATCAAGCTCAGTTACACCTTTATCCCGCTGCTTGAGATTCATAACGGGCAGCCCGCGGTGAAGCGCATGACGGCTATCCTTTCCGTCCTTGCCTTTGCATTGATATTCACCGCGGCCTTGAATTATGTTTTGATCATAGTTTCGTCGCTCGTTGGACGTTCAAAGGAAATGGCAGTCAACAAATGCTATGGAGCGTCGGGAAAAAACATATACGGGAAGATGCTGGCCGAGACTTTTGCCGATATGACTGCGGGAATTGTCATCGCCATAATTCTCATTATAGCCTTTCGTGATACGGTGCAGGACTTACTCGGAACCTCGCCCCTGGTGATGATTAACCTTCGGAGCGCGTTGCTGCTTGTGGCCGTATGCGCTGTTGTTACGCTGGTTACGGGACTGATTCCGGGATACATGTTCTCGCGCGTGCCGGTTGCGTCGGCTTTTCGCAGCTATAAGGAGAACAAGCGTTTTTGGAAGCTAAGCCTGCTTTTCCTCCAGATAGTAGCTACCGGATTCTTAACAATTCTTCTTGTCATAATTGCACGGCAATACAACCTTATGATCAACGATAATCCGGGATATGAATACGAGAATGTTGCTTACTGCTCGCTTCCCGGAACCGATACAAGCGCACGCGAACGCGCTCTCGACGAAATTGCCCGCCTGCCTGAAGTTGCCGCCGTAAGCAGCGCTGAAAACAGGCTCCCGTTCTTCGGCCATTCGGGCAACAATGTTATTCTTCCGGGAACAAGCGAGGAGTTGTTTAATATAGCCGACGGCGAAGGCGTTGGCGACGGCTTTCTTGATTTATTCAACATCCCGGTTGTTAACGGCAACTCGTTTAAGCAAGGAGTAGAAAAGTCGACCGAGATAATGGTCAACCAGCATTTTGCCGATCAGATCACCAAGCTTGCCGGATGGACGGATGGCGTTATCGGCAAGCAGGTAGTGGTTACCTATCACAGCGGAAGCGCCGAAAATCCTATCCTGTTCACAATCGCAGGAGTATACCAAAACTATCGCATCGGATTTATCGGCAATGAGCAAAACCGGCCTTCCGCTATATTTTACAGTAACGTTCCGGGCAACATTCTTATCTTCAAATATCACAGCTTTTCTCCCGAATTAAATGCGAAAGTTGCCGACATACTTAAGAACATATTTCCCGACAAAGACTTTAATGTGTATTCATATGCCGCCGAGATGAAAGGACAATACGTTGACACTCGCCGCTTCCGCGACTCGGTACTTATCGGCGGCGCGGTAACTATCCTCATCACCATGATCGGCCTGATTGCCTACATCCGCGACGAGATTAACCGCCGGCGCAAGGAAACGGCCATCCGCAAAATCAACGGGGCTACCCTGGCCGACATCCTAAGGATGTTCCTGCGCGACGTGGGCGCGATAGCCATCCCGGCGCTTGTTATCGGAGCGGGTATTTCGGCTTATGTGGCTTTTAAATGGCAGGCGCAGTTTTCCGAGAAAACCGGTCTTTCGCCTTTGTTGTTCCTCACATGCGGTATTGTTCTCATGGCGGTAATATTTGTGGTTGTATCCATCCACTGCTATAAGGCTGCTACCGCTAATCCGGCCGTTGTGGTTAAAAGCGAATAGCTTACTTACCGCTCTGTTCTCAAACTTCCATTGCCAGGCGCCGGGGGTGCGCTCGGAGCTCCGCTAATTTTTCTGGAATTTAAATGAATCCCCTTTGTCTCAAAGGGGATCTCTCTTTTTTCAGAGGGGAATCCTCCTGAAATATCTTTAGTTGGATAATGGGTCGTTTTACAGCCATATATGGAATGTGCGGCTGCTGGCCTACGAGAAAGGGCTCCCAGGGCGGCCGTTTTTTTACTTCTGCGTTGCACGTTTTGGCCCTTCGGTTCTTTGTGGCGCCTCCCATGGCAGGCTTGCGCCGCCAAGGGTTGGGGGAATGATTGGCGCAAATGAAATAGCGCATGAATCCGGCCGGATTCACGCGCTATATTTTAAAGAGGGAGTAAATGGCGTAAGATGTTGGGGGAATGAATAATCAGAGTTTTTTCCGATAGTTTTCGTATGATTCAACGCTGGGCGCTACGCTCCAGCCCGAAAGCAGGCCGCCATACAGGTAGAAGTTTACGTTGAACTGGATTCCGCTGCCGGTTTCTTCCACCAGGTAGCATTTTGTTGTGCCGTATTCGTTGGCAAGGGCGTACTCGCCGCAGCTTATCTCGGCAAACGGGTTCTGGGCCAGGATATCTTTGATGGGCTGCAATGAAGCGTCGTTTCTGCGGCCGGCAGTTTTCAGGGCGGCCTCGTAGGCTTCGGCGGTGTTGGCTTGGAGGGCGGGGGCGGCGGCGGCTTCTATCCTTTCCCAGGCGGTATCTTTCAGCGCGGGCGAGGCTGCTGAGCGGGCAATGGCTACGTAGGCCGAGATCCGCATTTTTATTGCATCCATTACAAAAGGCTTGTCAAACGGATTAGCGTTAACGGTTGTTACGCCGGTTGCGGCCGGGTTAACGGTTGATTGGGAGCGGAGGTTCCGCACGCTGTCGGCGTAGGCTTTGAAGCGGGCGCGTATGGCCGGGTCGCGCAGCGAGTTGACGGTAAAGATAGCTACTCCTTCGGCGCCGTTGTTGAGCGCGGCGTCCATGCAGTCGAACATGGCCGGGCCGTTGGTGGCCGTCATTCCGCAATACAGCGTTGTGGAGGGGTTTTTCTGCTTCACGTTATCAATGGTGCAATCGGAGATGAAGCTCACGTCGCCGGTGTAGAAGTTGTGGTACACCATCGGGAACACGATGTCGAGGTTCCATTTCCCCCAATCCTGCCTTACCATGCTGCGCGACATTTGTGGGGTTGGGAACGGCGAGGCGGCCATTTTCTTGCCGTGGGCATGAACCACCTCGGCGAGCTCGTTGGCCACTTCGGTTACCTGGTCGCACCTGAACTGGAGCCATTTCTCGTCAGTCGACGGATCTTCAAGTTCCGTTGGGTCGTAGCCGTACAGGGTTTTGAACTTGGCTATCATGGCCGGGTGGTAGCCGTAGTCCCATTCGGGATATTCCTTGTCTTGAACGATGCCGTACCTTGGCCATAGCGTTGTGGGCAGTATCACGTCTACGAGGCGATGATAGTCGATGGCGATACCGTTAAGGCCTTCCACTTCGCAATAAGCTTTCACCTTGGTTTTGAGGAATTCTCGCACTTCGGGCAGCGCCGGGCAAAGGAATTTGTAGTAATCTACATAAGCCCGGTGATCAGCCAGGCTTTCGCCTTTACGATTCACGCTAAGCCATTCGGGATGGGCTTTAACAATCGAGTCGCGGCCGTGCTCCAGGTTCATTGTCCAGAGCCATGCGTACACTTCGATGCCATGCTTGTTGGCAATGGGTATAGCCCTGCGGTAATCGTCGGGCGAAGGAGCATTTAGCATTACGCCGTCGATGCCGGTTGCGCTCATTACTCCGCAAATAGAGTCGAAGTTCATGGTTGGACGGTAGTCGAGCCATGTCCAAAACATAGGATAACGCCCCGCTTCTGTTTTGGCGGGCGTACAGCTTGGCATGATTATTATGATTGCCAAGAAAAAAAGCAAGTTTACGTTTCTCATTCGTATATATTTAATTTTAAATTTTGAGCGCAATATACGCTTTTCCGCATAGCCATACCATCCATATTATTGCCAGCGAAAAGCATAGGCAGTTAACGATCGACATGAATCCGTGAGTAGCCCAGTCGGGCAGGACTATCCCCGTAACGTCGGCCAGTCCATACGATACATACGGGGCCAGGTAAGTAGTAAGCGTAGCCGTTCCCGCCGGCTTGACGATGTTGAACCATCCGGCCTTTCCTTTCTCGGCAGCCCAGGCGACGAGAGCGTAAACGGCAACGGTTATGGCTGTAACATAGGCTATCCATGTGGGCGTTGCGCTAAGCTTGGAGAGTATCCAGAAATTGCGCGCCGCAATGCCGGCAACCAATAGCGACGCCGATATAAGCGCGGCCCATGCCAATCGCTTGTTTATGCTTAGGCTCCGGTATCGCACGCTTAGTACGGAGAGGATTATGCCTCCTATGGTAAATGCCGGCAAGGCCCCGTTGCCGATGTGGAGGATGCCGAGGGCTTCGTTGTAGAAGTTGGGGCGGGGCAGCGAAAGTAAGGCTTCTCCACCGTGAGCCTCGTTCATTTTTGCTCCGAGGATGCAAATTACAACGAAGGTTATCCAAAGGGGAATTAAATATTTCAAGCGGCTTCGGGTGTATACGTAAATCATGGCGCACAGGAGGTATGTCCATCCGATAGAGCCGAGGATGCCCCAGGATGCGTTGAAAACATTTCCCTTGGCGCTCCGGAAGCTTATCGCGAGGAAAAGGAGGATGCCGATGCCGAGTAGTTTCAGGCCTATGCAGAGTATCCGCTTAGGCTTAGTATCCGGCGCAGGGTACCTGTTCCACAAACAGATGAAGGCGGCCGCCATCAGGAACCAATACACGCCTATCGGATAGGGAACATCGGCCGAAAGGCGGGCTTCAGAGTTGGTAATAAAGGCTCCCATCACGAGTAGAGCAAGCGTTCGCGAAAAGATATGTCCGATGGTAGACTGACCGCTATATCCCTTGGCAAACCGGTTTTCGACGGCAAACGGGATCGACATTCCCACCGCGAACAGGAAAGCCGGGAACACCGCGTCGGCCAATCCCATGAAGTCTTCGCCTCGCTTGGCATGGTCGAGCCAGGCGGGAATGTCGTGCACCTTCCAGAAGTCGTTTACGAATATCATGGTGAACATCGTCAGGGCGCGAAGTATGTCGATTGCGGCGTTTCGCCCGGAGTAAGAGTTGACAGGGTTCATATTAAGTATCAATTTAAGGATTATGAATTAAAAGAAGATGAGAGTTATGTTCGCATCAGTTAGCGTTGCTGTTCTTATTGCGTGAAATATGCGGGCTTTCGGCCCCGGCTGGTTTCCACGCTATAGACTCCGGTTGTTGACGAGGCATGTTCATTCGCCTTATTCCCCCGATTAATTAACGGCGGGGGATATGAGCCGGTTGGCCGTATCCCCCGCTGATATTTAAAATTCAGCTATGAGCGACATCCATTTGCCGGCCGACGATCCCCATACTTCCTTATAAGTTGCGGTATTGAACTGGGGCCAGTATGGAGTGTCTTCGTTAAACCTCGATTGCATTCCAACCGGGATTTCGCCGACTGTCTCGCCCGGGAGGGCGCAATATTGCTGTGCATAATTACTGCCTTCGCCGTAGATTAGCGACTGTCCGAAGGGGTTTTTGCCTACAATCCAGAAAAGCTGTTGCTCGGCAATATCGAGCAGCTCCGGATCGTTAAGCAGCTTGCCGCATATTGCGGCGGCTTTGCCCGTTGCGAGATGCACGGCGGCGTTACCTTTAAATGAGAACCATACGGGGAAGAAGCGCAGGTAGTGCTTGTCGTCTATCCGTATACCGTTGCGAAGCTGCTCGGCGTAGTCGGCTTCGGCTCCCTTGTCGACTCTCACGTGCTGTACATAAAAATTAACGGAGTCTTTTACTTCGTCGATGTGATAAATGCCGCTGGGCATCATCCCGTAAGGCTGTACATACTTCATTATCGACTTGAGATAGGAGGCGTACAGGTCGATGCTTTTGCGCCATTGCCCGTATTGGGGATGCTCCGGCTGGGTTTCGCAAAGGGCAGCTAAGGCTTGGATGTATACCTGGTCGCGCGATTGGTGGTTGTAATGTACAATCGACTTGCGGTTTGTGTCCCGGTAAAAGAATCCTGATATTTTGCCGCTTCCGATGGGTTCGGTTCGTTGGCAGTTCAGAGTGTATCTGATAGCCTCGGCTGCCTTTTGGGCGTAATACGGATTGGCGGTGAGCCTGTAAAGGAGGCTGGATGCGAATGAAAGGTGGGCCATGTATTGACTTTGGGAGGCCATGTAGGCGTGTCCGCCTCCTCCGGCTATTCGCTCGTTGTATCCCATGTCGTCGAATCGTTTCATGGCGAAGGCGTAGTCTTCTTCGGCCACTTTGCGTAGGTGGAGCTTCATTTCGGGATCGTTTTCGATCATCATGGAGGCGAAGGCTTCGATGGCTGCGTAGCCGAAGTTTTCAAATCCGCCGTTGTGGATGCGCACTTGCCTGCGGCCGGAGTCGTCTATGGTTCCGATAAGGCCGTCGGTCCACAGATTGGTTCCCCAGGTTTGCATCCGGTATCCGTCGCCCAGGCGGGCTTTGAGGATAAAGTCAATGCCCCAGAGGGCTTCTTCCATAAGCCGGTTGTAGAGGTCAAGGTTTCCTTTCTCCTTGGCGCGCTTTGCCATTTCGAGGAATGAGAATGAGATTTCGCCTGTTTGCAAGGTTTGCTGCGACATGTCGGCCGCGTCGTGCCATCCGCCGTTGATGGTGAATTTATGTCCGTTATACTCGCCGTTCAGGTCGGTGTGACAGCTTGCGTGCTTGCCGGGCACTGGATATCCGCATCGCTCGCAAAACATGAAGTTGAGAACTCTCCAGGCTGAGTTTTCCCACAGGTCAGGGTTAATGTAGAACGGCTCGCTGGTAACCGATCCGGCCTTTATACGGTAAACGCCCTGCTTTTTAAAGGAGGAAAAGTTGAGGGTTTGAAAGTTGCCTATGGGGGATTTGAGTGGAACGATGTCGCCTTCAAAAACTGTTTGCGAGTTGCTGTTGTCGATGAGCTGGAACTTGCCCTTGTGATCCTTTGCGGTAGTGATGGCCGTTTTGGAGCTTTCGGTTCGGTATCCGGAGGTGGAGAAGATTATGCGATTGCCGGCGGGTTGCCATCCGCTTACTACTTCGGGATTTTCTATCGTTTGGAGTTCTACTCGGTCGATATCAAACTGGAGAGTTTGGCCCATGGTTTCTTCCCGTCCGAACATTTCGATGGCGAAGGAGAGTTTGGTTACCTTGTCGCGAGGCAGTTCGCTCATTTCAACGAAACATTCGTTCCATTTGCCGTTAACGAGGTTTATTTCATGGTAGCCTTCGCGTCCGTATTGGTCGGGTACTTTAATCTTTCCTTCGTTTTCGATGTAGAGATTGAGGTATATACTGCGTGCGCCTTCGCAATCGGGGTAGATATAAAATTTGATGCGGTTATATCCTTCCCAGTTCTTACCTCCGACGGCAAAGTCGGCCAGCGAGGTTCCGAACCCCAATCCCCAGCCGAGGAATTGGTCGACATGCGTTGGCGATGTGATCCGCAGGCTATGCTTTCCGGTGATGCTTCGCTGGTCGGTTATCTGCAATTCGCCGATTCCTTTGTGGGTCCATTGCGAGAGACTTTCCATGTCGCAAAGCAAATCGGATTTGATGGCTTTCTTGGCGATGCCGAAGGTCTCGAATGATTTGCTGTGATCTAAGGGGAGGGGGCTGTGTACGTATCCGGTTAAGCGGATATCACGTTTCAATTGTTCGTCGATTTGAGCGTTTGTAAGCTGACATGCGACGAGTAAGATGATAATTGGGATTGTTCTTTTCATGAATTGAATATAGTTTTTAGAGATTAGGCTTGTCGTTGTCCCAGAACAAGCGGGTTGCGCCCGTGTCGGGGCCTCCCAGCAACTGTACGGCCTTGGCGTATCCGGCGGGGTTGTTCCGCTGTTCGGCCAGGGTGTAAGTGAGGCGGCGCACTCCGAGCGATGTTGGGATAGCTCCTTGGCTATCATTCTTTAGGATGGGAAAGAGTTTGGGATAGCCTGTGCGTCGCCATTCGGCCCAAGCGTTCATGCCTTCGGGAAATCCGGAGATCCACTTTTGGGTGATGATCTTCTCGAGGCGTTCTTCCTTGTCGGCGGCTTCGTCGTAATTGGGCGATATTTTGCTTAGGGCTTCGGAGTTAAAGTCGTCTCTTATCGGATCTGTCCAATCGGCAGGCTTTGCGGAGCGGGAAGCGTAATCGCCGGCCGATACTCCCCATTGTGCAAATGATACGCTGATACCTTCCTCGTAAAATGCCTTGTCGGAACCTCCGTTAGTGTTCCATCCTCGCAGGGCGGCTTCGGCTAAGAGAAAATACGCCTCAGCAGCGGATACTATTACGGCTTCCTGTTCGGCAGTTACATTTATGGTGGAGATTAGGGCTTTGTATGGATCGGCTAAGTCGGCCAGATCGGGGATGCCGGTGCGTACTCCTGTTACCTTGCCGTTTTTTGCGATACCGAATTTCTCTAAGCGAGGATCATTATAGCCGCCCATTATGGATTGTATATTGGCGCTGATAAATATGTCCTGATACTCGATGGAACAAGTGTACAGAGGATGCTTCCATCCGAATCCGCTAATGATAAAGCTTTCTCCGCGTCCCAGCAAACCTTGAGGTGCGGCGATAGCCTTTTCGGCTTCGGTTTTCGCCCAGGCGGGATCATATTTCACGATGCGCATGGCTAAGCGCAGGCGGATGGTATTCCCCAGCTTAGTCCACTTCTTAAGGTCTCCTTTATAGGCCATGTCGAACGAAGCGAAAGAAGGGAGCGGCTTATCGGCAGAGACATTCAGCGTGTTTACAGCTTCTTCAAGCTCGGCAAAGAACAGGCGATAGGTATCTTCGGCCGAATCGTATTCGCCTCCGAGGAGGCTTTGCCCATATTGCGAATATATAATGGGGCCGTACTGATCGCATATGCGCGACATGGCAAGTACGCGGAGGATGGAGTTAATGGCTGCGTAATGAGCGTAGAGATCGCCTTGCTCGGCGCATTTTTCTTTTACTCGCAATTGGTTTGCCATAACGTTATTGTAGGTGTACGACCAGCAGTTGTCGTTCCAATCGTTATTGAGGAAATATGTTTGGTTGTTTATTCCTCCTTTAAAGTTCGAGGGGGTGGCCATGTAGCCCGACCAGATGTCGGCATTGAGGTTCTGGAACACTTGGTAAGTATATCCTCCTCCGCCGCGGTTGTAGTATATTGATTGTTGAATGGTGGGGAAGTGCATCCCGATGAGATTATTGTCTTGCGTAAGCTCGAGGTCGGTCACGCCGTACGGATTAGTGTTCATTTCCTCGAAGCCTCCGGTACAGGAGAAGAGGGTGGCAAGGGCCAAGATGACGATTGCCGTACAATTAATTCTTTTCATAACTATGTCGATTTAGAAGTTGATTTTCAAATTAAACCCTATTGAACGAGAACTCGGCATCCCGAATACATCCACGCCCTGCAAGCTGTTTCCTACTGAAAGAGTTCCGTCGGGATCGTAAGGAGCTTTGTTCATAATAAAGAACAGATTGCGCGCTATTAACGACAAGTCTACTCCCTTAACCGCCGGCATCTTCTTCAACGCGCCGGCCGGAACGGAATATCCAAAAGAAAGCTCTCGCAGGCGGATATTGGTTGCGTCGTACACATAGTGTTCGGTTATCCCGTCGCGGCCTCCTACGATGTTATAGAATCGCTCGGCGTCGGCAATTACTTTGCCGTCGAATGATACGCCTCCTTGCTTGCGATCGTCGCCGGTGCGTTTGCTTACTCCAGCCTTGTCTAATTCGGCTTGGGTTAATGAAAGGACATCGCCGCCGAATCGTCCGTCGAATAGTATGTATAGGGTGAAATCTTTATATGTAAAGGTATTTTGCCATCCGAGATTGAAATCGGGATTGGTATTGCCTATCTTTTTGTAGTCAGACCGGTCGGGCTTGGGTATACCTTGATCGTCGTACTCAATGTTTCCGGCTTCGTCGCGAAGGAAATGACGTCCGTAAAAGTCGCCGAATGATCCGTCAACTTCGAGCCTCATGCTGTAACTGTTGCTGCCTCCGCCTCCAAAGTCAAAGCGGTCGAGGCCTTCGGCTAGTTCCAGAACCTTATTACGGTTATGCGAGTAATTAACTGATGTTTTCCAGCGGAAATCATTTACCCATACGGGCGAGCCGCCAAGAACGATTTCAACGCCGGTGTTCTGAATATTGCCTGCATTAACATAGTAAGTGGTATATCTCGAGCCAGAAGGAGCTGCAAGCGAGAATATCTGGTTGCGGGTATTGGTTTTATAATAGGTAAAGTCAATTTCCAGACGGCTGTTAAACAGTCGCCACTCGGTTCCGGCCTCGACCGATGTGGTCATCTCTGGTTTCAGTTCGCTGAAGGGGGCTGTTGTGTTGAAGTTTATCACTCCGCCGCGTCCTACGCTGTTGAGCGGGTTACTGCGATAGCGGGGGAGGCCGTTGCCTACTTTCGACCATGCGGCTCGTACTTTTCCGAGGCTGATCAATTCGGGCATCTTAAGTGATTCGTTAATTATATAGGTTAAGCCGGCGGAGGGATAGAAAAAGCCTTTGTTTACATAATTGGTGAAGGCCAAGGTTGACGTCCAATCGTTACGTGCCGTTACATCCAGGTACAACCACTCGCGGAAGCCTACTTGGCCGGCAAAAAACACCGCCTGCTCCTGCCCGTGATATCTGCTTAGCGATGGCGACGAAGCATTAAGGTTTATATTATTAATCGAAAAGATATTCGGATTATATAGTCCCGCCGGATATGAATCCAAGCCCATCGACTTCCCTCGGCTATCATTGATACTGCCTCCAAGCGACGCATTAACCGATATGGCGTCAAACTGCTGCTGCCATGATAGCATCACATCCCCGTACAGAATAAGGCTGTTTGAGCTGTCTGTTATATAACGTCCGTTGTTGCCGCCTGTAATTGCCGGATCGGTACCGGCGTACATCTTCATTTCATAATCGCCGGTTGAAAAATCGGCATTACCGCGGGCGGTTAAGGAGATATTGTTGGTAAGCTTAAAGCTCAAGTTTAGGCCGGCTATCGTTCGGTAACGCTCGTCCATATTGGGCAGTTTATTTATCAACCAGTAAGGATTTTGTTCCCATCCGCCGCTTACTCGCGTATACCAATTCTGGAGATAGAGGTTGCGTCCGGCGTCGAGGTATTGGTAGTTGTTCTTATAATAATCGAACGACTCGCCGCCTTGTACGCCGCCTCGCGGGAAACGGTACAGTCCAACCAGCGGATTAAGGTAGAATCCTCCGGGCGACGGACGGTTGCGGCCCGATTGGTACATAATATTCACATTGGCGTCAAGCGTAAGTTTCTTATTAAAGAAAGAAGCTGTTTCGCGGAAATTAAAGTTATGCTTGTTCAGCTCGCTGCGCTCGATAACGCCGGTAGCATAGGTGTTAGCATACGAAAAATAGCTTTGGCTCGCCTCTGTTCCCGAACTGAAAGTAAGAGAATTAATGGTAGTGAGACCGGTATTGAAAAAATCATTCACGTAATCCTGGCTACCGCTTATCGGCTCACCCCAACTTGTAGTAACTCCTCCATAACTGTTTTGAAACTCCGGAATACCATACGTTGGCTTCTCCCACGTAGTGTTTGAGCTGAAAGCGATATCGGTGCGGCCCGCTTTACCTTTCTTCGTTGTAATAACAATTACGCCGTTGGCCGCAGAGGTTCCGTACAAAGCCGCCGCCGCCGGGCCTTTAAGGATATTAATGCTTTCGATATCGTCGGGATTCAGGTCGGATATACCATCGCCGGCGTCGCGATTGCCCGCGTCGTTGTTGCCTCCTATGGTTGTAGCAACCGAACTGTTCGACGAGCTGTTAATCGGAACTCCGTCGATGACATAAAGCGGCTGGTTACTTCCGTTTACCGAGCGACTGCCGCGAATAACAACCCGTACCGAGCCTCCCAAGCCCGTAGAACTCTTATTGATTTGTACTCCCGCAGTTTTTCCGGCCAGCGAATTAACCAGGTTCGGATCTTTAGCGCGAGTAAGCTCCCGTCCCTCTACAATCTGCGTGGCATAAGTAAGCGACTTCTCTTTCTTTACGATACCAAGCGCGGTAACTACAACCTCGTCGAGAAATCGCGCGTCTTCCGACAGCGTTATCCGAAACGTTGTCCGGTTGCCTATCGCAATCTCCTGAGGTTTATAGCCAACGAAGGATATAACCAGCACGGCGCCGGCTTGAACATCAACCGTAAATTCGCCGTCAAGGCCCGTGATTACTCCGTTACCTGTACCTTTTTCCAGCACATTTGCGCCGATAACGGGTTCGCCGCTCTCGTCGGTAACAACGCCCGTGATGCGGCGCGATGATTGCGGAATGGCAGGCGTCGCCGGCGGCGAGCTTTTAGTGATTATAACATGGCGGTCGACGATGCGATAGCTCAAGCCGCGAGTCCGCAATAACTCGTTCAAAACGTCGGACACCAGCTTGTTTGTCGCTTCAAGAGTCACCGGCTGACTGTTATCTACCTCCTCGCTATTATAAAAGAACATAAACTCCGACTGCTTCTCAATTTGCGAAACAACGTCGTAAAACGTACCGTTGGCCACTCGAACCGTGATGCGCTGCTCCTGGGCATAAGGCGCAGCCATTGCCGATAAAAACGACGACGCAAGGCACAGAATTGTGATTTTCATAATACGGGGCATCCGCAATGGCTGCCCGCTCCTTTCTTGTTTTCTGTTCATAATTCCAATTATTTAAGATTAATATAAATGGTGTCCACCTCCTGGTGGAAGCGGAACCGATTTTCGTGGTTGATAATCCGCAAAATTTGTCCGATGCTCTGGCTAAATGCAAAGGCGCCTGTGTAACGAGTTTGCTTCAAGCAATCAGCCATGCGGATATCCAATCCGTAATGATTTTCCAGCCGTTTGATAATCTGCTCTAAAGGCTCGTCTTTAAACTTATACTCGCCCCGAATCCAAAGCCCGGCAGCCTCCGGATCGGCATCTTCTACGTATACAGAGCCGGTAGAGCGGTTAAAGTGAGCCCTGTGGCCGGGCCATAGCGTTATCCGTCCCGCTATATGACCATTGGCCCCACAGCTTTCAAGCGAGATGCAGCCCGAAGCAAGAGTAACAATATTTGCATCCTCGCCGGGATAAGCCTCCACGTTGAAGCTGGTGCCGTGCACAGTTACCGTCTGCCGCGGAAGATGAACAACGAACGGCGCCCGCTCGTCATGCGCCACCTCAAACCATGCCTCGCCTTCAACGCTTACCTCGCGCTGCGACCCGGAAAAGCTCGACGGATACTTTAGCGAGCTGCCGGCATTCAGCTTGATGCAAGTACCGTCGGAGAGGGTTATGCTGTTGGGCCGGCTTCCTTTCCGAACATGAATCTCGTTGTACGACGTTGCTGTCGCGGAATCATCAGTATTAAAATACCAACCTATTATTATGCCGGCTACAATTGCCACGGCGGCCACGGCAATGTATTTTAGAAACCTTACGGATATCCTCCGTTTATCAGGCTGTGGCAAGTTTAGCTTAGCTTGAATAGACTGCCAGCTTTTTTCGGTAGCCTCGGCGTCGAACGTATTTTGAGGCATGGTAAGACAGTCATGAATTTCTTTTAATTGAAAGAAAAATGTTTTGTTGTCCGGCGATTCCTGTAGCCAGCGGTTAAGGGCCTCCATTTCCTCATTGCCGAGGTCGTTATGGAAGTAGCGAACTATTTGTTCGCCCCATTCCTGCTCTGTATTTATGTTGTGTTGATCCATTTCTTATTCCTTTATATATATACACGATTAAAGTTGGAGATATACTTACGCCTGGCGAGAACTTTTGCCGGATACGGTTGCAGCATCGGCATAATGCTGCTAATAATCGCCTGCGGACGGACCGTAATTAGCGGCAAGCGTTTGTCGTATTTGCTTGAGCGCCTTATAAAGCTGCGCCTCTACGGTTCTTTTGGAAATGTTGAGCCGGCAGGCGATCTCGGCGGCTTTACATTCTTCTATATAAGCCATGATGAATATTTGCCGGCATTTTTCGGGCAGCTTATCTATTTCCTTGTAAACGGCTTGCAGCCTTATATCGTCTTGCCACAGCCGGCTTGAGGATTCGGCGTAATACAGTTCTCCGATTTTCAGTTTGACTTGTGCGTTATTAGCAACCGATGTTTTCATTTCCTCGTGCTTGAGATGGTCGATACAAGCGTATCTGATGGCATGGTAGAGGTAGGTTTTGATTCCGTCGGCCCAATAAAGTATCGTACGTTTGTTCCATATTTTGATGAATACGTCGTGTACAAAGTCTTCAGCCACTCCTTTGTTTACAAATCGTGCGGCGTACGCAATCAGCTCCGGAGCATATTTTTTATACAACTCCCTGAAATTTCCTAATAGCTCATGGTCATTAAGCGGCTCGTTCATGTTCGATTAAGGTATCTGCTTTCTACAAATATAAACGATTGGGAGCGCGTATATACTTACTTGGCCCATTGTAAGTGAAACTAAACAAGAAGAGGCCCCCAAATCATGAGGGCCTCTTGATGTTTTTATACGTATGCGCCGTAAGAGTTACTTGATAATTTGAAACTCAGTATCCTTAAGAACTTTCGAACCATCCGGATAGTATCCTAACGCTTCGACTTCTTCCTCACTGTGCGGCCGCCACTCCGATGATAGAACAAGCTTGCCGTTGTACCATATATTATGCCAGTTACAATAATAATAGTTGAAATAGGTTCTTGTAAGCTCAACCTGAGCAAGCACTGTATCTACCGTGTTGTCGGGAAAACGCAGGAAGCTCGTTCTGAATTCCGACGAATCATACAAATTAACATGGATGGCCAACCAAAACTTCTCTTCTATTATTGAACGCGTACTGAAGTTAATGTTGCATGTCTCAAGATGACCTCTCGGAATATAATCTTTGTCGTATTTGAAAGACTTAATATCTTCTCTACCGGTAGTCGGCGAAACGTAAGGATAAGTTACATGTATATCCTCCCTCGACCAGTTCTTCCCCTGCGGATCAAAAACGCTAACATTATTTGAATCCGTAATTAGGATCTCAATACCAAATCTATCCGGAATTAGCCCAAGTTTCATTGTATCATATACTGAGATCGTATCTTTTGCATTTGTGCCTCCCATGTTGTCGGAGTCGTTTGCCGTGTATGAATCGCATGATGCGAGGCTGGCTATGATTAAGATGAAATAAATTAAATGTTTCATGATCTTGTTATTTAGAAAGTAGATATATTGAAACACTGTTATTGAAAGAATATCCATGCGCGCCAAAGTATGTTTCACTACAATATGTTGGCGGCATTGAACCAATACCCCATCCCCAATCCATATGCAGGTATTTATTCCACAATGTAGTTGTAATAGTATTACCATTGCATGTGCCGTCATATACAAGCTCAAGACCATCGCAAACCCACATGTGGCCGCCGGTAGGACCAAATCCGCCCATAAGAACAGGTTTGTTGTTTATGATGAATGAATAAACAGAGCTATAATTATATCCTGATACCGGGCAGCTTGAGTATCCATAGTTATTTATTAAAACGCCGGCTACAACAGATCCCAAAGTCACAGACTCGCTGCAGCTATAAGTCGTTCCCAATTGCGTCCCCAAATTTTTTAGCAACGTTTGCAGCGCAGACGATCCGGAACCCATAGAAGCCCAACTTAAATTGGTCGGTTTCTGATAATGTTTCATAACCTTAGCGCAGGCTAAAGGAACACAACCAACAGGCGGTCTAAAATTACTATAAGAAGAACACCCCCTATAAGGCAACGCATCATTAAACCCAACCCCCTGATGCCACGATGCCGTAGTCAATAACGGCCCATACAACTCCGTATGATAATTAGGATAATACGCCCCATTAGGCGAACAAGACGTCGGCGGAGGCATAACCATCAAAGCGTTACCTGCCGCGGCAAACGCCCCCCACCTCGCAGCCAGCGCCGGGCTCTGAACCGCATTTTGAGCCCGCTTGGAGGCGATATCCAGGCTCACGTTGTTCATCCACAGCTGAAACCCGTAAGGAATCTCGCCGTCGAAGTCGAAGCTGCCTTCGTACGAATATGCAAGCAGCGGCTCAAGCCTTGTGTCGGCCGAGATTATTGCATATCCGCCGCCCGCATAGTTAACAATGTGCATATCCGGAGTTCCTTCGCCGATCGACCCGGCTTGAGCAACAGTGCGGGAACCCGCCCGCGTTGCAATTTCTTCGCCGGGCAACCCTGCGCTCGCGGCATACTCTACGGCCTCGTCCAGAGTAAATACATACTCGCCGGACTGCAAATCCGAAGCGATGTCGCTTCGCGGAAGCGGCTCGCCGTCGTTACATCCCGTTAATATGAACAGGAATACGACTGTTGAAAGATAAAGAATTTGTTTCATGATTATATATATTTAATATTTCCTCAAAAATACTCTCTTTTATTTTAATATCATTTATATAATGAGCAATAATGTTCGCATTTTCAATTATCAATACAATTATATGCCGGCAATTCCATCATTTCATAAGAATACTGTTAAAAAGAAGCCGGGGGGCGCCGGGCAAGGCAATGTGAAACGACAAAAGTTCCCCGGAATTTTCGGGAAGGAATTGTCATCTGACAAAAGCGTCCCGGAAATTTTGGGAAGGAATTGTCATCCGACAAAAGCTCCCCGGAATTTTCGGGAAGGAATTGTCATCCGACAAAAGCTCCCCGGAATTTTCGGGAAGGAATTGTCACCTGACAAAAGTCTCCCGGAAATTTTGGGAAGGAATTGTCATCCGACAAAAGCGTCCCGGAAATTTCGGGAAGGAATTGTCATCTGACAAAAGCGTCCCGGAAATTTTGGGAAGGAATTGTCATCTGACAAAAGCTCCCCGGAAATTTTGGGAAGGAATTGTCATCTGACAAAAGCTCCCCGGAAATTTCGGGAAGGAATTGTCATCCGACAACACCTTGGCGGCAGCGACATCCCGGCAATGAATATTCATTTTTACCAGACAGGCTTTTGATGGCTCAAGACGTAACGACAGACAACTCATCGTAATTTTATTTTGTTGAAAACTTTTTGAATCATTTGCAAGCAACATGAAAAAAATAATTTTAGATTTGCATCAATTTAATATAAACACATAATGAAGATATGAAGAAACTAATTACCATTTATTTCAAACATTTACTGTCGAGGCTCCACAACGGCGAGCACTGCGATTTTTTTGCCTACAAAATTATCTTGCTGTTAACAGCCGCAGTAGCAAGAGTTCCCCAGTTAAGCGCGGTATTTTTAGCCCTTCAAGCGGCTTTCCAGCGTGAAGACGAGCTTTACAAAAAGAGCGAGGCTGCATATTCCACCCCTGCGATTGCACGGCATGTCGAAATGCTGCGCGCCTATTTCGGCCACTTTAAAAACAGCGTTGAGGTATTGCGATTTTCGCTTGATCCCAGCGAATTGCAGGCGATAGACCGGCTTCGTTTTTTGATCAATACGTATGTCGACATCCTTTCGGCCAATTATTCCGACTTAAGCGCATTAGCAGGTAATTTCCTTAAGGATTGCGATAATGCTACGAACAAACCCTCCGTTGAATTGCTTGAGCTTCAGTCGCAGGTTACTCGCCTTAAAAACACTCACACCTCGTTTCTAACTCTTTACAACGCACGCTTTCTTGACAAGGAACAGCTTGCCGAGCTCGGTAAGCTTAGATATATCAGGGTGGAGGTTGACATCGCGTTTGAGGTCTTGATAGACGGCGTTAACGTTGCCTGGACAACAAATGAGATCGGAGCAAAAGATCCCGACGTTCGCGAGGCCCTTCTCGAATGTAAAGAGGTGATTAACGGAGCCATCCACCAAACCCAGCTCAACCTTGCCCACCGCGGCGTTCACCACGTTGTAAGCCCGTCCGGCCCGCAAAATCCCGACATCAACCTGCCCGATGCGCCCGACACTCCGCCGCAAACTCCCGACGCTACGCCGCCGACTATTGATCCCGACGAATTGAACCCGCCGGCGGTAGGCGAACGTTGATCCCGGAGTGGAATTTTATCCCTGATAATCGAATTCGTTATTAATACTTTAAGCTTTATTTTTCACAAACATGAAACAGAAATTCTTTTCACTTTTGATGGCGATAGCTTTTGTATTACCCTTTACGGCTTGCGAGGAAGAGAAAGAAAGCGACATGTCGCTGCTTACTTCGGGAACCTGGAACCTCACTTTTGTTGAATCGGGCGGCGTAAGGCAAACCGCGGCTCAGGCGCAGATGCAAGTGTCGCTCTCGTTTACCGCCGCCGGAACATGGGCCGGCAGCGTCTCGTCGGGCGGCGTTCCGGAACTCCAGAGCGGAACCTATACCTTGACCGGGAGGAACCTGGCCGTAAACGACGGCGGCGATATTGAAACCTGGAAAATAACCTTGCTCACTAAACAATCGCTCACCGTCGAGTTCGTAATCGAGGACGTTCTAACCCGCTACGAATTTGCCAAGTGAATTTAGAACTATAACCTGGAATAGTTTTATGCCCGCCGCCGGACTTCCTTTCGAGGTTCGGCGGTTTTTTCATTCTCCATTCGCCGCCCCCCGCAGCCCTTTGCCGCATCTCCCCTACCCTTTTTTTATTATCTTCGCGCAAAACTTTTACAAGCGTTTAATCTTAAAATATTATGCCTGTTATTAACAACAAATGGGATTCGGATCCCGACGCCGAGGCCCTCGAATCAGTTAGATATATCAACGATGGCGAGCAGCTTGCAAGCATCGCCGCCAACGCCCCGAGCAAGGCGGCAAGGATAAAAGCGATAACGAAACTCACGCCCGCCAACCATCAGCCGCTCTTGGTCAACATTGTGAAAGATGAGAAAGACAGCGACGTTCGCAAAGCCGCCGTACGCCAGCTCATCGCCGCCGACAATCAGCCGCTTTTACTTGAGCTTGCGCGTAACGACCCCTACGGCGTGATCCGCAAAATGGCCCTCGACAGGCTTAGCGCCCCGGCTTTTCTTACCGACTTGGCCCTGCGCGCCCCTGCCGGGAAGATCCGCATGGCTGCCCTCTACAAAATTATCGCCTCCAGCGAATCGCTGCTCGTTGGGATTGCAAATACCGACCGGCCGGCCGACGGCTGGCAGTCGTTTACAAACAGTCTCGGCCGGCTGGCATACGACGACAATCTGTACAAAAAGGTTCGGATGATGGTGGTTAAGAGGCTTCGCGATCGGGAATCTTTGGTTAAGATACTCCTGTACTCCGACGATTTGCCGTTCAGGATGGCGGCAATAAGGAAGCTTGTTGCCAAGGATAATCAGCCGCTACTGGCGCAGCTTGCGAAAGAAGACGGGGACTCGCTTATCCGCAAAGCGGCGTTAGGCAGGCTTGTCGCCGGCGATCATCAGCCGCTGTTGGCCTGGATTGCAAGAAACGACAATTGGTCTTCGCTTCGCAAGGCGGCGATAGAGAGGCTTGTGGCCGACGATCATCAGCCGCTGTTGGCCGAGATCGCCATAACGGATAAATCGAGCTCTGTGTCTTGGGCGGCAATGAGTAAGCTTAATGCCGAAAACCGGCTGTCGATCCCGGCCGAGATTATGAAATCCGATCTTTACTTAAAGGTTGGCGGCGGGATAGTAGAGTGTCTTACCGATCAGGCATGCCTGGTATACCTGTTGCGCCGCTCGCAGGATGAAGAAGTTCGCAAGGCGGCGATAGAGAGGCTTGTCGCCGCCGATCACCAGCCGCAGTTGGCTGAGCTTGCCCTGGCCGACGGCAACTCCAATATTCGCTACTCGGCGATAACAAAGCTTATTTCCGCCAACCATCAGCCTCTATTGGCCGAGCTTGCCGAAACCGACGCCGACCGCTATTGTCGCGCAGCTGCAATAGACAGGCTTAACGCGGCCGATCACCAGCCGCTCTTGGCCAGGATCGCCCAAACCGATAAATATTGCGGGAAGGATGCGATAAAACATCTCAATGCCGCCGATCACCAGCCTCTGCTGGCGGATATTGCGCAAACTTCGACAGACATATCTACGCGCCGGGCGGCTATCAAGCGGCTTATCCCAGAATATCATCAACCGTTGCTGGTTGAGATCGCGGCAAATAATAAGATCTATTCCGACGTTCGCGAAGCGGCGATAGCCAAGCTTATCGCCGCCGACAATCAGCCTTTGCTGGTTGAGATTGCCGTAAATAGCTCCAACTACCGCGACGTTCGGATAGCGGCAATCAACAAGCTTTCCGATCAAACGCGCCTGCTCGAAATATTCCAACGCGATACAAACAACGATGTTCGCGCGGCGGCCGTCGGGAATCTTATTGCGGAAGATAATCAGCCGTTGCTGGCTGAGGTTGCGGCAAAGGATAAGGATAGCTATGTTCGCAAAGCTGCTATCGAGCGGCTTATCCCCGAATATCATCAGCCCCTCTTGGCCGCGCTTGCCAAAGCGAATGAAGAAAGCAACGTTTGGCAGACGGCAATAGAGAAACTCTACGACCGGGCATGCCTGGCCGACGTGGCTCTGCATGCCGTGAACTGTTATGCAAATATCGCGGCGAGGAATAAGCTTGCAGGTATTGAGTAATCAGCGGCTTCCGTAGGAAGGATATTTGGCTTTTAGCGGCTGTGATTGATACTCCTTAGTAATAAAAAAACAGGCGCCTGCTTGTTTAAGTAGACGCCTGTTTGGCTTGGGAAGCGGAAAGAGGGGGATTGCAACGGAGGCTATGTAATAATGACTTAGATTTTGTGGTGCGAAAACGGGGAGAAGCATTTTGCGGCGGAAATAATTGCAATTTTAATTCCGGAAATATTACCAAT
>JAITGL010000008.1 GCA_031280645.1 Tannerellaceae bacterium
TGTAGCAGGAGTAATTCCACAAGCTCCAGTTATCGACGTGCTTGTCTTTGGGGAAGGGCGCGTACACATGGTTGCCGGTAGAGGAATTGCGGGGGAAGTCGGCGTATACTCCTCCGACGCTGAAGTCTCCGCGCAGCGACCTGAGCTTCATTCCGACTGCATTGTCATTGCCGAAGAACTTTCGTGCCATGCTTTGCGGTATAAGGATGTTATCCGGCTCCGCCAAAGCCTTGGCCGTTCCTTCGATCATATTGAAGGTGAATATATCTGCGTATCCCGGCGTTACATCTATGATTTGCTCGTGTATAGAGATCTTTCCTGTGGGCGCATCGAAGGTAAGGTCGGTTGATCCGCTTCCCAGGTCTATTTCGTCGGCAATGGCCCCGGCCGTGATATGTGGCGATGAGGCGATGAGGAGCTCGCCGAAGGGCCGACAGTTGGTGTTGGACCATCCTTCGCCAATCTGGTTGAGCTCGAGGCGGAAGATACGGTCGGCGTTGAGGTGGCAGCTGTCGAAGTTGCGGTCGAAATCAAGCTGCATCATGATGATGAGGAAGACGGCAAAGGCCACCGCCAGCCCAAGGATATTGAGGCTCATCGGGACAGTGTACTTGCGGAAGATACTTGTGAAATTGCGGAACAGAGTTTTCATATTTTTTATTTTTTGAGATTAAAAGTTGTGCGGAGATTAATTCGATAAGATATGATTGTAGCCGGGGTGCAGGCCCTATCAGTTGTTGAGGATTTGCGTAGGGTTAACGTTGGCCGCCCGCCAGTTCTGGAAGGTGACGGTGAGGACAGTGATGCCCAACACCGACATAAATGCCAGGGCATAGACCCAAATGTGGATAGGAGTTTTGTAGGCGAAATTCCGGAGCCACATATTGACGATGTACCATGCCAAGGGCGCCGCCAAAACGAAGCTTGCGAGCAAGAGCCCGACATAAGTTGAGCTGAAATGGGCCAGGATCTGCCAGGAGTTGGAGCCGAAAACTTTGCGTATGGCAATCTCCTTCCGTCTATACTCTCCATCAAAAATCACCAAGCCGAACACTCCTACTAAAGATATAAGAATAGCGACGGCGCTGAAGAAAGTTATGAGGAGTCCGAGCCGTTGCTCGCTCTTGTAAGTCTTCTGCATAACACTGTCGAAGAATCTGACGTCAAAGGGATAATCGGCGTCAAACTCTTTGAGCGTTGATCGTATGTTGGAAATAGCCCGGCGCAGATTGCTTCCCGATTTGACCTTAACGCAGGCAAATGCAGGCGTCCCCCAGCCCACTATGACGAAAGCCATGGGCGATACCTCCCGACGCATGGATGCGTATTTTATATCCGACATAAACCCGACCACTTCTATGCCGCTAATCTTCTCGTTGAGCTCAAGGTTGAACATGGCGCGGGCCTTTTCGTTGAAGATGAAGGCTCCCTGTCCGGAGGTCTTGTCACTCTCGCGGAAGTCGCGCCCGTCCGTCAGCTCAATGCCCATAATCTTGAGGAAGGAAGGCTCGACGGGAAGGAGCTCAAATGAAATCCGCTCGCCCTTATAATCCCGCCCCCAGCTTCCATAAGAATCTTCGGACGACAAGAGTATTGAGGCGAAGGTTGCATCCTCTACCTCCGGATTGGCCCTGAGTTGCTCCGCAACAAGGTCGCATCTGTCGGCGAGAGCCGGAGGCAAGTCGGCAACGATAAGCTCCTCCTTGTCGTAACCCAAAGCTGTATGACTTACATAAAAGTTCTGGAGCGACATAAAGGAAGCTACAATGATCAGGGCAAAGGACGAAACATATTGGATCCCGGTCAGAGCGCTTCGCATCCGTTTGCCTCTAAGTGATAGCCCGAAGTTCCCTTTCAAAGCCATAGCCGGGAGGAAGGAGGTGACATAGAATGCAGGGTAGCATCCGGCAAGCAATCCCGTAAGCGCAGCTATCCCTGCCGTCTGCAAAATCAAGACAGGATGCTGCAACAAGGATACGTTTGCATCTGTCAGCGCGGCAAAGGGAGTCATCCCGAAGCAGTGAACTATCGCCAATGCAATGAGGAAAGCAACGAGGCTGATGCCAACTCCCTCGATGATCAGCGCGGAGCGGATGATGCTCACACTTCCGCCGAAAACCTTCTGCGTATTGATGCTGCGGATGCGCTTCGGAGCCAATGCAGCGCTGAAGTTGGTATAGTTAGCTCCAGCCATAGCCACTATCACGCAAGCGATGCCCAGCAGGATAAGCAAGAGGTTCTCGCTCGACTTGGGGGCGTCGTCATGCACCACATTATGCACGAAATGGAGGTCGGTCAGAGGCGTAAAGCGAAACCTCATGCCGTCGTCCGTCCAGGTGAACGTCTCTCCGAGCACAGGCTTGGTGTCGAAAGAGCGGGTGAAGTCGCCGAAGAGGTCGGTTGCATTCTCGGCAGCGTCAACGCGAACGTAGCAGAGGTAATGCCAGTCGTTCCAACGATCTATATTCTCCTTGTCGTCTATGTGCATATAAATCAGATTGCGGATGGAGGAATTATTGGGGAAGTCGCGGTATACTCCGCCGACGGTGTAGGTGATGTTGTTTGCAGTTAGAGCCATTCCGACAGCCGGATTGTCGCCGAAGAGCTTCCGGGCAATACTTTGGGGAATGAGAACCTTATCGGGTTCAGCAATTGCCCTGTCATCACCTTCGACAATGTCGAGTGAGAACACATCGACAAAGGAAGGAGTTACGGAAGCCGTAGGCTCTTGATAGAAGCGCCTGCCTCCGTTAGATTCAACCGAGAAATACATCTCCCATGGAGGATGCACAATGGTTCCGGCCACTACATGAGGTGACGAACGAATAATTGCATCCGCCCATGGCCGGCTCATACTGACCGTCCATTCGTTACTGAAAACTCCGGCCGACTCCACCCTGAAAATGGTTGCCGCATCTTTATGGCAATGGTCGAAGCTGCGGTCGAAGTTTATTTGCATCATGATTAGCATGAAAGTGGCGAAGGCTACGGATAGTCCGAGGACGTTCAGAGCTGTTGCCATACGATATCGCCTCAAAACGCTGAGGAAGTTTCTGATGATGGTTCTCATAATAGATATATGTTTATAGTTCGTAGCTTACTCCTTAACGCTTTCAGCCGGATTCATATTGGCTGCCTTCCAGTTCTGAAAGGTTACGGTTGCAACTGTGAGCAGTGATATAATAATGAAGGAACAGAGGTACACCCACCAGTGCATGGGAATCTTGTAGACGAAGTTCGTCATCCACCTGTCGATAGCGTACCATGCGAGGGGAGCTGCCGGTATAAAGCTGAGGAGAAGGAGGCGGATGTAGTTGCGGTTAAATCTCGTCAGGATCTGGGTCGTAGTAGAGCCGAAAACCCTGCGGATGGCTATCTCCCTCCTGCGATACTCGCTGTCGAACACTACCAAGCCGAACACTCCAACAATAGAGATGAAGATAGCCGTAAGGCTGAACAGCAGGATAAGCTGGCCGAGGCGGAGCTCCTTTTCGTACAAGCGGTTGAGAGTTTCATTGAAGAGCCATACATTAAGAGGATCTCCGCCGGCATATTCCGTTACCGCTTGCCGGATATCTTCGATGGCAAGTCGCAGATCTGTTCCCGCTTTAAGTTTTATGTAGATATTATCGGAAGGAGGCGCAGCTTCCTTGCCCCAAACATACTTGCCCCAAACATGGAAAGCCATAGGAGTAATTGCGGTTCGGAAGGAAGCGAACTTAACGTCGTCAATGAAGCCTATTACCTCAATGTCGTCTATTTTATCTCCAATCTTCATATCATATTGTACCCTTGCCGACTGGTTAAAGATGGCCACAGGATGTTCGCCCCTGTCGTCCTCCTCACGGAAGTTACGTCCCTCCGTTACGCTTATGCCAAGCACATCGAGGAATGAAGCCGATACGGGGAGGCATTGATACTGGATGTTCCGGTCGTTGTACATACGACCCCAGCCCATATACTGATCCTGGCTGGAGAGGAGAAACTCGGCGTAAGTAATATCGTCTACTTCCGCAATGCTCCTGACTCTGTTTCGGAAAGCGTCTAAGCTTTGGGATATCTTTTCGTTTCCTTCCACAACAACCACAAGATCCTTTTCATATCCTAAGGGCGAAGTGAGCATAAATCTATTCTGCAAGTACATGAACATGGCGCCGATTATAAGCGAAAACGAAGCGACGAACTGCACCGTTATAAGACAACTCCGCAAAGCCTTTCCCTTTGGAGACAATCCGAAGTTACCCTTCAGAGCCAAAGCTGGCGGGAAGGAAGTGAGGTACCACGACGGATAAACTCCGGCTACAATGCCAAGCAGTATGGCCATCCCTGCCGTCCCAGCAATAATATTGATATTATGCATAAGCGATATGTCTGCATCCACAAGCCCAACTAAGCCCGATTGGCCGAATACGTGCACCGTTACAATTCCAAGCAGCCATGATACGAAGCATATAGCCACAGCCTCAAACAGCAGGGCCGCACGTATGCTTCGAACGCTTCCGCCCAGAACCTTCTGCGTATTAATGCTGCGTATGCGCTTAGGCACCAGCGCCGCGCTGAAGTTAGTGTAGTTGATACCGGCTATAATTAGGATTGCAAAGGCTATGATCTCAAGAGCAAGCACAGTCTGCCGGTTCGACTTGGGCGTTTGATCGTATGAAACATCGTTCGTGAAATGCAGATCGGTAAGCGCCGTGAAACGTATCTTAAACGAATCATTCTCCCAGGATACAAAGCTATCCGCACCGGCAGCCGCCGGATCGAATGTTCGTTTGAAGTTATCAAACAATCCCTCCACATTGGCCGCATCATTAAGGCGCAGATAAAGATAATAGCTCCAATTGCCCCAAGAATTGAGGTTTTCGCCTTCAGGTATGGAATAATAAATGTTGTTTGCTATAGATGAGTTCAGCGGGAAGTCCCTATAGACGCCGCCTATTGTCCATCTGACCTCGGATCCGAAATGCAGAAGCTTATCCGTAGCAGGTTCGTCGCCGAACAGCTTCCTTGCAAGGCTAAGGGGGATCAAAGCCTTTAGAGGATCAGACAATGCATGAGCATCGCCCTCAATCATATCCAAAGCAAACACATCGGCAAAGGAAGCGGATACACCGATGCCGCTCTCGCGATAGAAATCAGTTTTGCCCTTCTCCCTTGTCTCAAAGGCAAGCGTTGAGAGAGGCTTAGCGATAGTTCCTGCCAATATATGCGGCGACGATTTGATAATAGCTTCGCTCAGCGGCCTTGAAACAATAGCAAACATGTTGCCGGACGACTCAATCTCCACCCGAAATATCTTGTCGGCATCCTTATGGGAGCGATCGAACGTGCGGTCGAAGTCAACCTGCATCATTATGATCATAAAAGCAGCAAAGGCTACGGACAGGCCCAGCACATTTAGCGTAGTCGCCATCTTATACCGGCGCATCACGCTGAGAAAGTTTCTGATGATAGTTTTCATATCGAGGTTACGAATTATATTACAAACATGGGATAGAAAGCTGCGCATGCTCCTCTATCCCATATCATATATCCAATATCACAGCAATAACTCCGTAACCGACGAAATAATGCTGCCGTCGAACAAACTCACCACCCTGTGAGCAAACGATGCGTCGTGCTTGGAGTGCGTTACCATGATGATGGTCGTACCCTCGTTGTTCAGCTCGGTAAGAAGTTGCATCACTTCCAGGCCGTTCTTACTGTCTAAGTTACCCGTAGGCTCGTCGGCAAGGAGAAGCTTAGGCGAAGCAACCACGGCGCGAGCAATAGCTACGCGCTGCTGCTGGCCGCCGGAAAGCTGTTGCGGGAAATGTTTGGAGCGGTGACTGATATCCATACGCTTCAGGATGTTGTTTACCTTGTCTTTCCGCTCCGAAGGTTTGATTTTAAGATAAGTGAGCGGCAGCTCCACGTTTTCAAATACGTTTAGCTCATCGATCAGGTTAAAGCTCTGGAATACGAAACCGATATTACCTTTTCGCACCTGCGTCCGATCGTTTTCCTTTAGATGCCCCACTTCTATATTACCCAGATAATAATCGCCCTCGGAAGGGTTGTCGAGCAATCCCAAGATATTGAGCAACGTTGACTTGCCGCATCCCGACGGCCCCATTACGGCGACAAACTCGCCGTCGTTCACTTCCATTGACACCTTATTCAATGCGATTGTTTCCACCTCTTCGGTTCGGAAAAACTTGCTTAATCCTTCAATTTTAATCATGACTTGTAGTTTTTATATTGATATTCTTTCCTGAAATAATACAAAGAACGTGCCAAACTCATAAGTCATTGTTTTAAAGGATAGATCGGCAAGCCTATCTAATCCCGCCGTCAAAAAATTAGACAGCGCTGTCTAATTTTTTGACACTCCGGATTGTCTTTGCGGCGGCCAACCTGGAAAGGAGTGGGGAAGAGGGGGCGCCGGTAAATTGTGGTTCTTACCGGTGCGTTTGTATTCGTTGGGAGGTCTATGTGCGATGCGTGGGCGCTATTCAAATACGGCTACGTCCATTATGGTGCCGGGGGCGTTAACGATAGGGGCCGTGCTTGACGCGCCGGTGCTGTGGTTGTAGGAAAACAGTCCGGTTCCGTTGGAGGTTGTTGTAAGGCCGAACAGGATGTCGTTGCCAAGCTTGCTTATCGAGCACGAGTAGCCGTTGGTGCGCGGCAGTGGGAGCGGGTCGATGGTTTGGTTGTACAGGTCGATCTTGAGGGAGTAGTGGGTTTTGTCGTGCACCCAGTCGCCGGTAAAGAAGGCGGGGCAGCTTCCGAATCCGTAGGCTATGCCGGCGGAGGCGTATTCGGCGGAGGCTACGTATTGCAGCTTTCCTCCTTCGATGGAGGGGAAGGTCATGTCGGTGATGTTAAAGAAATAGTCGGGGTCGAATTCGGTTTCGCCTTTCTTGATGCGGAGGAAGCCTCCTTTTTGCCCGTATTCGGCGGGGGTGTATCCGTAGGATGCCCAGCAGGTAACGTAAATGTCGCCCTTCTCGTCGGCAAACATCGAGTGGTTGAAGAATGAGGCCGAGGTGGCTCTCATGTCGGAGATGAATTTCTGGGGCGCGTCGGTGGCTTCGTCTATTACTATTGCGTAGGCGCCGTTGTTGCAGATGGGCATGTCGGCAAGTTCCATGCAGCCAACAAATACTTTGCCGTCGCGGTATACCATTCCGGCGGGGTTGGGGGTTGATTGCCCGTCGAATGAGAATTGGGGCTTGGCAAGGTCTATTTCTTTGGTTTTAGTCATGGTTGAGGGGTTAAACACCACGATTTTGTTGATGAGGCCGAGGGTGGCGTAGGCTTTTGTTTCCGACAGGAAGAGGAGGTTAACGAGTCCCGCCCCGGCGTTGTCGCTAAGCTGGAGGCTGCCGTCTTTGAGGAGGCTTCCGTCGTCTTGGCGCGAGTAGCGGTATACGGTGGCTTCTTTCCATACGGGGAGGTGGAACACCCAGTTACGGTATCCTTCGATGTATGCGTTGCCGTATACTTCGTGCGAGAGGGCGAGGTTGGCAGATCCGCCTTGAAGCTCGGCGTCGACTACGGGTACGAGGTAGCTTACGTCTGATCCGTTTACGTTCATGTCGCAGGCGAGCACGAGCTTGGCAGGGCGGTTGTCGGGGGGAGTAATTTCGCTGTCGTTTCCTTTGTCGCTACATGAGGTTATTATTGCGGCGGCGACTATTGTTCCGCATAGAATGAGTTTGTTCATCGTAACTTAATGTTTTATTGTTTTTAAAATTGGATATCGGGGCGCCGGTTGCGGTTGCCGTCTTACCATTTCATGGTTGTTATCCTCGCCTTTACTTGCAGCGTGCGGCCTGCAAGGGGATAGTTGAGGTTGGTAAGCTCTTTTGCATTAAAGATGTTATGACATTCGAGCGAGAGGAGGATGCGCCGGTCGAGCAGGGCGTACTCGGCTCCTGCGGTGTGGATGTGGGCCGAGGGAATTACGTAGCTGCTGTTGGAGCCGAGGTTGTATCCGTAGTAATATTTGTCGGTATAGCCTCCTTCGTAATAAAAGCGGTTGTATTGCCCTTTCCCTCCAAACAGGTTGTCTTTGCGGTAATCAACCGACCAGTTAACGAAGAATATGGGGATATGGGGCATCTGCTTGTTATAGGTTATGCTTGGGGTGTTGCTTCCGGGCACGTTCAGCATCTTGTCTACGGCCTTTTGCCAGGTGAGGTTGGCCATCAGGAACCATTGGCGGTTAACGTCCCACTTTACTTCGGCGTCGGCTCCGTAGAGAAAGGCCTTGCCGAGGTTGTAATTAGACAGGAACCCGTTGCTCGACCTTAGCATCATCATGTCGGTAACGCTCATGGCGTAGGTATTGGCCTCGAGTTGCAGCCGGGCAAAGCCGTCGTAGTATTTGTCGAACATTACGCCGAGGTTAAGATTATCGGCCTGCTCGGGTCGAAGCTTAGTGTTCGGGACGATACGAACGCGGTCGCCCAGCAGCTCCTCGCTGCGGGGGAGGCGGTAGTTGTGCTCGGCGGCAAGCTTCAGGAGCCAGCGGGGAGCAAAGTCGTATTTGGCGGCAAGGCTGTACCCCGCCGTCGAGCGGCTTTCGGCGGCATGAACCACGTCGGTACTCATCCCGTAGGTTAAGTCGACCGTTTCGCCGTTAACGCGGTAGTGGTAATGGCGGCCGGTAAGCAGCAGGGTGAGGCGGCCCCAAAGGCGCTGCTCGAGATTCAGGGAGCTGATCACGTTTGTAACGTTGGCCGAGTATCCGCTGTAACTGGTTTGCTTGTAGCGGTCGGCCTCGAGGTCGTTAAAGGTTGTGGTAACGAAGCGGAAGTCGTTGTTGAGGTTCAGCCGGGAGGAGCCGCTCAGATGATACTTGAGGTTGAGCGTATATCGGTAGTCTTGCAGCTTGTCGTTCGAGAGATTGGGAATGGAGCCGAGCTCGCCGCGATAGGAATTAGGCGTGCGCGTTCCGTCGAAGTTATAGATGTAGGAGGA
>JAITGL010000023.1 GCA_031280645.1 Tannerellaceae bacterium
ATATTCCCTTTTGAAAAGTGTCGATATAACCTGCGCCCGTGTAGCCGGAGTACCTAAACCCTGCTCCTTCATCGCTTCTCGCAATGCTTCGTCCTTAATTGTTTTTCCGCATGTTTCCATTGCCGTTAAAAGTGTAGCTTCGGTATATAGTGGCTTGGGCATTGTCTTCTTCTGTGCCAGGCTATGACCGCCTACTTTGGCGTTTTCTCCTTCTTCAAATTCGGCAGATCCTTCATCGGATTCTTTTTCATCCTCTTCTTTATCCTCCGCATAGCCAAAAACATCCCTCCAACCGGGAGAAAGTATTTTCTGGGAACGGGAACGGAAGAGCAAATCATCAAATGAAGCTTCCATGATAAGCGATTCTTTTTCACACCTGGGAGAGAACGCTTCAAGCATCCTTCCTGCAATCATGTGGTACACCTTCCGTTCCAAAGCGGATAGCTCCTGCGGGTAATCTCCAGTAATGATAAGTGCATGGTGGTCGGTTATCTTTTTATCGTTGACCGATTTCTTCGGGAGTCGGAGCGTATCTATCTTTTCGGTAAAATGCTTGAACCGGTCCATGCGGAGTGCCATACGAAGTAAAGAAGGAATTTTCCGGAATACATCTTCCGGTATATAGCGGGAAGAGGTTCTCGGATAGGAAATCAACTTCTTCTCGTACAGGTTTTGGGCAATTTCCAAGGTCTTTTCTGCTGAAAGGTCAAGATGAATATTACAGTCTTTCTGGAGGGTGGTCAGGTCATAAAGCAGGGGCTGCGCCTGATAGACATTCTTATGTTCCACTTTTGTAACCACGGCCGAAGGATAGGTTTTCAAATGAGAGAACAGATTTTCTGCTTCCGCTTTATCTTTCAGGTCTTCCGTGTAACGAAACTGGCGGTGTAACCCTTCTTTTTCGAGTGTGATATGCAACTGCCAATAATTCGTGGAAACGAAATTACGGTTTTCACGATAGCGGGAGCATATCATTGCAAGTGTAGGAGTCTGTACCCTGCCCAGCGAATTATTTCCCATTCCGGAAGAAAGGGCAAGGGCACTACTCGTATTAATACCGACATTATCCGAGAACTCGGATAAAATCGGAATCAATGCAAGTCAGTCATTGAGCATAGCGGCAGGGCGTGGCGTATATTCGCTGGGCAGAGTGCAAACGCCCACGCTGGCGATGATTTGCAGGCGGTTTTTAGAAAACAAGCATTTTGTTTCAACTCCATTTTGGCAAATGCGGATTCAGACGGAAAAATCGGATGTTTCGTTTTCAGTTATCAGTCGCGAAAAATACGACAGCAAGGATATGGCAAACGCCATTTTTCAAAAATTGCAGGGCAATTCTTTACAAGTCCAAACGGTTGAAAAGAAAGAAGTCAATCAAGAGCCGCCATTGCTGTACGATTTGACGGCTTTACAAAAAGAGGCAAACAGCAAGCACGGCTTTTCAGCGGACAAAACGCTTTCCATAACGCAAAAACTGTATGAAAACAAGGTGATAACTTATCCAAGAACAGGCAGCAGGTATATTTCCGCCGATGTGTTTGAGGAAATTCCTGAACTCATCAGTAGTTTGAAAACTCACCCTCGTTTTAGCGATTATGCAGGCAAAATGGACTTCAATGTTTTGAATGTCCGCTGTGTCGATGACAAAAAAGTAACCGACCATCACGCGCTTTTGATTACGGAAAATCAGCCCAAAGACCTTTCGGGCGAAGAACAAACGATTTACGAAATGGTTGCAGGGCGGATGTTGGAGGCATTTTCAAAGAAGTGTATCAAATATGCAACGACCATCGTTTGCGTTTGTACCGATACGGTTTTCGAGGCAAAAGGCGCGGTTATCAAACAAGCGGGTTGGCGAGGGGTTTTCGGCGAGAAAGAGGAAACGGACGAAAGTGGAAGCGGCAATTTGCCCGAAGTTTCAGAGGGCGAAACTTTACCGATTATTCAATCCGAACTGTTGGAAAAGCAAACCAAGCCCAAGCCGCTGCATACCGAAGCCTCCTTATTGGCAGCAATGGAAAGCGCAGGCAAGGAGGTAGAAAACGAGGAGGAACGCGCGGCAATGAAGGAAAGCGGCATCGGAACGCCTGCCACTCGTGCGGCGATTATCGAAACGCTGTTTTCGCGAAATTATATTGTGCGCGAAAAAAATCGCTTGTCCCCACCGAAAAAGGTTTAATGGTATATGACACAGTCAAAGACAAGCGGATAGCCGATGTCGCCCTCACAGGCAGTTGGGAAAACACTTTGGCGCAAATTGAGAGTGGGCAAATGCAGCCGGAAACGTTCAAAAAGACAATCGAAATTTATACCGAACAGATAACAACCGAATTGTTGGGAACGAAAATTGAAGTTGCCGACAGCAACGCCTGCATTTGTCCAAAATGTAGAACGGCTCAAATCCGTTTCTATCCCAAAGTAGCGAAATGTAGCGACCCGAATTGCGGATTAGTCGTTTTCCGTACCGTCAGCGAAAAGGAATTATCAGATAAGCAAGTTTTGGAACTGCTGACCAAAGGCAAAACCGCTGTTATCAACGGCTTCAAAAGCAAGGCGGGCAAACTGTTTTCTGCCATTTTGAAATTCGATGAAGATTACAAAGTAGTTTTCGAGTTTCCCGAAAAGAAAAGGAATTTCAAAAAGAAATAGTATTTTTGCCATTAAAATCACATGGTTGTAATGGCTTTGGCTGTTATTACTTTGGATTTTAGTGGTGGCTCTGCTGGGAGGGATACCCGGCAGGGCTTTTTCATTGTTTGTCAAGCAAATATTTGCCGGGAAGCATATTTTTTAAGTAATTTTGCAGGCTGAAAAACAAGAAATCAAATGACCGTTCAGGAATTGATACACCTTCGGGAATCGGAGGACAGGATAGAATTGAAGGAGGCTAAAACGCAATATGCCTATAATTCGGGCAGGAAAAGCGTTTTGGGCTATGTTTCCGCTATCGCTAACGAGGGCGGGGGCTATCTTGTCTTTGGCATCAGGGAAGCATCGCCGCACGAGGTTTGCGGCTCTACTGCTTTTGAAGGTAAAGAAGGAAAGTTGGAACAGGACGTTTACCGGGATTTACAAGTGAGGATAAAAACCGAAACGCTTTTTGACAATGGGAAACGGATATTGATTATCAAAATTCCGTCCCGTCCGGTTGGTAAAGTCCTTTATTTTGACGATGTTCCGCTTATGCGTGTAGGTGAAAGTCTGACACGGATGTCCGATGAAATGTACCGTTCTATTATTCAGGAACAGGAGCCGGATTTTTCAGCAAAAATATGCGAGGGATTGACTTTTGAGGATTTGGATGCAGATGCGCTTTCAGTAATGAAAGAACGTTACGCCAAGAAACAGGAAAATCCTGCTTTCAGGACTTTGCCGGACAGGCAGATACTTTCCGATTTGGAACTCATTCGGAACAATAAATTGAATTATGCGGCACTACTTTTACTCGGAACCCGTAAAGCATTGCGTCAATATCTTCCCAACGCAGCAGTTACGGTTGAATATCGTTTAGACCATTCGATGATACCCTACACAGCAAGGCAGGAATTTCAAGAGCCATTATTTACGGCAATCGACAAAATATGGGCATATATCAACCAGCCTGCAAGTAATCCGCTGTTGCACATTCGCGACAAATTCAATATCTACGATATTAAAAGTTTTAACGAAGACGTTGTACGTGAGGCGGTTATAAACGCCTGTGTTCACAGAAGTTACAGTTTTACTGATGACGTATTTATCAAACAGTATCCCGATGAGATTGTCATAACCAATGCAGGCGGTTTTCCTTCGGGCGTATCAAAAGAAAACATTTTGGTAATCAACAGTCGTCCACGCAGTAAACGCCTGACCGAAGTGTTGCAAAAGACCGGATTTATTGAACGGTCGGGACAGGGCGTTGATAAAATGTTTTACCTCTGTTTGATGGAAAGCAAGCCGTTGCCGGACTTTTCCAATACCGATACAACACAGGTGGATTTACGCCTGAAAGCCAAGATTGTAGATGAAGCATTTTATATTTTTATCAATGAAATACAGGACAAACGACAGGACAAATTGAATGTATTCGACCTGCTCACATTGGACAGGGTGCGACAAGGAATTTCGACAGATTTGCCCGAATTGTCGGTAGAAAAATTACAGCGTGAAGGATTGATAAAATCGCAGAGCGCAGCAGATAAAAAATATGTTTTGAGCGATTTGTATTATGAAATTGCACAGCAACCGGCATATATCAAGGAATACCGGTTGAGAGATTTGCAAATTGTGGCGGGGTGTTTTGAAAAAGCAAATGAGATTTCAATGAGAAATTTTGTAGAAGCGTTTGATAATTTGCTGACACGAGAGCAAATAAGGTATTTAATCTCAAAGATGGAAAGTGATAATTTAATTGAAAGGAAAGGTGGAGGGCGTTCAATAAAATACAATTTGAATAGCAATATAAAGATTGATAGAAATATCCTTGAACAATTCGCAGACAAAATAGTATCGGTATAATTCAATTCCCCAAATAGATGCGTATTTTCCCCAAATAGATGCGATTTTTCAGACTTTATTTTTCCTATCTCGCTCATAATCAAAACGCATTCAATTCCCCAAATAGATGCGTATTTTCCCCATATAAACAAAAAGAGCCATCGAAAACGGCTCTTTTTGCTTTTTACTCCTTATCCTTCTTAATCAAATGCTGCAGGTCGTTCTCAATCCTCGCCAACTCCTCCGCTACAACCTGTTTCACATCTGCTTTAATTTGGTTGTAGTTGTGTTCAATCTCTGCCTGCATCGTGTCGTTGCCGTCCGTATCGCGAAAATCCAGAATTTCAGGGATTTTTTGGTAGGCTTTGGTTTCGCGGGCAACGGCAGCGTTATCGACAACTATTTCAGCATGGAAAATCTTTTGCTCAATGCGCTCGTCGAAATTGTCGCTGACTGCACCGACAAACATACCTTGTGTAAGATTTGAAATTTTGCTTGCGGGTATCAAACTGTCCAACTGTGTGGAAATGGAAGTGGTTTTATCCTGCCGGTTAATCGTCATTGATTGACGTTTCTGCAAAACCTTTCCAAAACGTTCCGACAAATTCTTAGCCGATTCGCCAACTACCTGACCGCTGAAAATATTGCCTACGGTGTTCATTACTACGGCAGCTTCCTTGTCGCCGTAATCGCGCTTTAACTGCGAAAAGTCCTGAAAACCCAGACAGACAGCCACTTTGTTTGAACGTGCAGTGGCAATTAAATTGTCAAGCCCGCGAAAATAGATTGTCGGCAACTCGTCGATGATAACGGCGGATTTGAGTTGTCCTTTCTTGTTGATTAACTTGACTATGCGGCTGTTATACAAGCCCAAAGCCGCCGAATAAATGTTTTGTCGGTCGGGATTGTTGCCGACACAAAGGATTTTCGGCTCGTCGGGGTTATTGATATCAAGCGTAAAATCATCGCCTGTCATTACCCAATAGAGTTGTGGACTTATCATTCTGGATAACGGGATTTTAGCGGATGCTATCTGCCCATAGGCTAAGTATCCGACGCCTTGCCGCCTTTCGGTACGGCAGGTTTTCGGATACTCGCCCCCGAACCGGACGTACACCTTTCGACGTATCCGGCTCTCCATTAATATCATCAATCTAAGGTTCATTGTGTATTCTTTTATTACACATATCGCAAACAGCCAAAGTCTTACGGTGTCTTTTCAACATAACTTTCTCCCAATCGGTTTTACCTTTTAGAAGTTTCAGATTGCGTACTTGAAACATCGTGGTTTCACTTTCTGCACCACACAATTCACATGTATAATCCTTGAGCCTTTCAATAAGACGCGGAAATTTACATTTGTATGTGTCAGGTATGATGTCATAAAATGATTCCCTTTTAGCTGTTTTTCTTTTGAAACCTTCATCGTAGAATACTCTGTATCTCACTTGCCCTTTACTATCTGTGTATGGTATAGCAAATTGCTTGTTTTTATAGTATTTATCCCGCACTTTGCTGACCGAACTTTCCAGCTTACAGGCGAGTGTTTTATACATACTGTATTCCATAATGTTATAGAATGAATCAATGATAGAACTGTTATTTGCTATCGAATAGTAATTATAAAATCCCCTGATTTCAGTATTGTACTGTAAAACGATGTCTTCCATTTTGTTGTTCTTCATATAACTTCTGGCTTGGGGTTTCCAAACTTCTTTGCCTGTGCTATAATCAAAGTTAATAGCATCATAGCTCATCAGCTTTTTCTTCATTACCTCTGTTGTTATGTAGAGTACAATTTTATTGTTGAACATGCGTACAGGGTTTCCAAACATATCCCGCTTTGTGTCGTTGGATTTACGGATAAAAATGTCATATCCCAGAAATTTGGCTGAATCTTGCGCATTGGTAATAAGTGTTTTTTCTTCAGACAGTTCCAATTTAAGTTTTTCACTCATGAATTGAGTTATATTTGCTTTTATTTGAACACATTCTGCTTTGCTTCCAATTATACCAATGAGAAAATCGTCCGCGTATCTGACATATTTTAATCTTTTCCAATTTGCATCCATTTCGTCACCGTAAGGGTAGTTATTCCTTTCACTTTTTACTTTTCGGATAGCCTTTATTAGGCGTTTCCTCTCATTTTCATCTGTTTCTACTTTGAGTTTCTTCTCCAAGCTAAATTTCTTTTTCCAGCATCTGCCGGCTTCCGGACTTCTGCGCCGTTTTTCCCCTTTGTCAAAAGATTTTGCATATTCATCCATGTACTTGTCAAACTTGTCAAGGTAGATATTAGCCAGAATCGGACTAATAATACCACCCTGTGGCGTTCCGCTGTACGTTTTATGGAATCTCCAATCTTCAATATACCCGGCATTCAAAAACTTTCTGATTAGACGTATAAATCTTTCGTCGGATATACGCTCTTTCAGTATGTTTATTAGAACTTCATGATTGATATTATCGAAGAATCCTTTGATGTCTCCTTCTATGAACCATTTTGTTCCTGAAAACGAATTTTGAATGTGAGTCAGTGCAGTATGGCAACTCTTGTTCGGTCTGAAACCATGTGAAGAATATTCAAAATATCCTTCGTAAATAGCTTCGAGAATCATCCGTATGACTTCCTGCACTAATTTGTCGTCGAAAGAGGGTATTCCGAGCGGGCGTTTCTTCCCATTTTTCTTTGGAATATACACTCTTCGCGCCGGTTTGGGTTGATACGTCTCATCTTTGAGTGTTTCAATCAGGCGTTCAATACGAGTAATGCTCATCCGGTCGGCGGTTTTACCGTCCGTACCTTTGGTCATGTTGCCTTGCTTCGCATATATGTTCTGATAGGCAACATAGAACATTTCCTCGTTGAACAGAATCCGGTATAGCCTTTCGTACTTGTAGTCCGAAATTTTGCTATGTTCCATTAGACTGTTTAATACTTTCTCTGGACTTCTTTTCATGTCTCTCACATTTTCCGTTAAACGTATTAAAGATATTAACTGCCCCCCTTCGCCATGTACAAGGCTTTCCCTTACTCGGACTACTACGAAGGCTCTGTTACCATACCGGATATTCAGAGGCAAATCCTCATAGCCTTGCGGCATTCCGGGTTAGGTAATCCCCGTTTAGATATATACTAACTATTGGCGCGATAAATTGTCGGATACGACTTTCGTCCTTTTCTATTTATTGTAGTTGTGCTGTAATAAGTTCTTTTGCTCAAGCCTGCTGCAAGGAAAGGTTGAGTATTACAGTATGGCGTTTGTAACTGTCTTCCGCCATAGCTTACCATCTAACCACTCGGACTATCGTTCAATCAGTTTAGACTTTATCCTCATATTTATCTTTTCATCTCGCCATTCAGCCGCAACATGACAGTTAGTTGACTTATGGCTTTCCCTGCATACTACACTCCCTCTCCGGAATTTCCCTTTGAGATAAGCAGGGTGATGATAGGTTATTATTTCAAAGAACGCGAACCTAATGCTTGCCAAAGCATATTTATTATATACCCTTACGGGCGTAGTTGGAGCTGGTCGGCGGCTCCTCCCTGCCATGCGTCCATGAACGGACTTAAATAGTTCTCTAACTGCGGATAAGAGGTTAAGACAGGGAAAATATCCACATACTTTTGATTCAAAAATTCAATCGCGTGCGGGAAAGTACAAAACTTGCCGTCCTGATAGATTTTGAAATACCAAATAATGGCTGCAAGCAATATAATCGGGCTTTCCACAAAGAAATCGCCCTGTTTCTGTATCCACGTCTTATTGAGGTTAAGCATGATGGTATAGGCGCTTTCATAAGCATCTGAAATATCCGTCATAAACGCCGGATTGATTGGATTGCAGCGGTGCGACTTGCGCGGGTTGTCAAAGTTTATAACATAGAATTGCGGCTTGACTTTGTATTTATCAAGGTTTTTCATTAGCGTATTGTAGGCGATAACCGACAAATCGTCAAATTTGAAATCGTAGATGTACATCGAAAATCCTTTCTGTATCTGCTGTTTAATATAATTATTGACTATCGCGTATGACTTTCCCGAACCCGGAGTACCTAATACAATAGAAGCTCGGAACGGATTAACTACATTTATCCAGCCTTTGTTCCACTTATTACGGTAGAAAAAACGTGTTGGCAAATTAACAGAATACTCATTTTCCATTAGCCACATTTCCTGCATAAACGATTCATTTTCAAGATTGAAAACATCATCTAACAGATTGTTTTTTAATAAACGGCTCATCCACAATCCTGCCATTAGCAAAAGAATATAGCCGACAGTCAGCGTGAAAATGTAAAATCCGGTGTTTGCCACAAGTGGCAATGGTAAATGCAATAGCCACCAATTCAGGAAAAAGAAAACTGTTCCGAAAAACAGGCACAGCCAGATATTACGCCATTTGATTTTTCCTCTTTCACGCCTTTTGTCCCCAAACAGGACAACGCTAAAAAGATAATGGCAAAGATTTTCGTCCAAACGATAGAGGAAAACAGTCCGGTTGTCCGCTGAAAATTCATCAGGATTTTATCTACAACCCCAATGCTTATTCCCCACTCGCGTATGGCTTGGTAGCAAAACCAATACACATTGATTACGCAAAAAAGAATGGATATTGCTCTCATAAATTCCATTGTTTTTGCCAAGCCTCTTAAATCATCTTCCTGCTGTATAGTATATTTAATTAAAAATTACGAATTACGAATTACGAATTACGAATTACGATTTTTACATACGCCTTTGTTGCTTGCGTTTTTTCTTCATTTGGCGGGTTAAGTTTTGTTCTTCGATTTCATCGCCTGCCAAAGCTTCGGGTGTAAACAAATCGAAAATGCCGCCAATGCCTGAACCTTCGTCTTTTTCAAAAGATTTTTCAAACGGAACAAAAGTTTGTCCTTTGTCGGGCTTGTTGCCTGTGCCGTTAAACAAATCGTTGAAAACATTGGCTGAAAATTCCTTGCCCAATCGCGAGCCGTTGAACACGCATTTTTGTTCGTGGTCAATAAAGGTTGCACCGTAAATCCGTCCCTGTTCGTTCTCGCGGAACAATACCGAAATATTCTGTTTAGCCAACGCGCCTTCAAAGTCGGCGCGGTTTTTTGAGGTAAGCATAGCCGCCGAAATAACTTTTTTACTGCGGTCTTTCAAGTGTTTGTTTTTGATAATTTCAGCCGATTGTTCCATTCGCTTTTCCAATGCTTCAATGCCAACGGATTTTCCAAATAATGAAGATTTGAACGGAGTACCTGTTTTTTTGCCTTTTTTGTTCAATGCCGAATAAATCAAGCCTTTGTATTCTTTGCCGTTTATTTCGCCTTTTACTTCTTCTACTCCTATATTATATAAGGTAAGAAGCGCCTTGTATTCCTTCAAACTCAAAAAAATGGTAGTCTTTTGCTATCGGTCGGATTACGTTTGCGATTTGGTGTTTGATGTCGCCGTCTTTTGGTTACACAGGTTTTAACGGTAAACCCGCCTGTCTTTTCTTTTCGGTAGCGGGGATTAGTCCGTACTGCTGTTCCAACTCGCGGCAAGCGTCCATCGAGCGGCGGCGTTCAAAGTTGCCGTCAATCTTTCGTCCGTTCTCATCGACACGCACCGAAACGATGTGAATATGTTTTCTTTCAATGTCCTCGTGCTTATAAACAATAAAAGGCTGTTCGCCGTAACCCATTTTTTGCATATAGGTTTGGGCGATTTCCGACAGTTGTTCGTCCGAAACTTTGTCTTTCGGGTCGGGATTGATAGAGATGTGGATGACTGGCTTTTCTGTCCGTTTGTTTGCCAAAAGGTAGTTTTCAAAGGACATTAAACAGGTAGAAATATCAAAATTTCCATCTTTCGGCTCTATCATTTTATTCGTAAAAATAACCTGCGCGTGCTGTTCATCAACCTTGTTTTGGTTGTACGAAAGTGCGCCGTACAGGTTATTGCTTGAACTGATTTTTGCTACCATTTTATTCAATTACGAATTAAAAATTACGAATTGGATTTGTTCAAATATTTGCGTTCAAATTCGGCGGTTAAGTCCTCGATTTTTTGCTGAAAAGCGGCTAATTCCTTGGTTGCCTGTTCCAATTTATAAAGGAAAGCCAACGCCTTTTTCTCGGTAAAAGTAGATTTCAACGCCTTTGTAATTTGGTTATAATTGACACCTATTGCCCGAAATTGTGCGTGGAATGTTGTCAAACGCATATAATAGTCCATTGCCGCCTTGTCGATTTTGACCACTTTTAATTGCCATTCACTCGTTACTCACTCCGTTTTTGGAGGGTGTTTTTTAAGAGAACTCTAACGCTTTAAGTGATAAGACAAAGATAACAACCAACCCCCCTCCCCACCCGCGCCAGCCCAAAACGCTACCATTATATATATATTTGCAAAAAACAATACATAACGGATGAACCACGCAACACACGCCGCCCCCCGCCGCATCGCCTTCACAGCAGCCGCCATGACTGCCGGCCTCATCGCCTCCAGCGCACTTACCATCGGCCTCGCCTCCGTACTCCAGCCCGCCGCCGTCATACAGATAACCCAGGTTATCGCCCCCATCCTGACCTTCCTCCTGCCCGCCGCAGCCTGCGCCGCAAAGTACGAAGGCGGAATACTTAAAGGCCTGCGGCTCAACCAGCCCCCCGCCGCGCGAACCATACTCGCCGCAACCCTCGCCGTACTGCTCCTCCAGCCCGCAATAAGCCTCGCAGCCATGATTAACGAGCAGTTAACCCTCCCCCAATTCATGCAACCCATCGAAACATGGATGCGAACCATGGAAGACGCAGCCCAAGCCCACATCGAAGCCATGTTTAACCGCCGCGGACCGCTCGCCATCCTTTATAACCTCCTTGTAATGGGAATAATAGCCAGCCTTTGCGAAGAACTCTTCTTCCGCGGGGCCCTTATGAGCTCCCTCCAGTCAGAGCGCCGCACCCCGCACGCCGCAATATGGATAACAGCCGTAATATTCAGCGCCATACACCTGCAGTTCTACGGCTTTTTACCCCGGCTGCTACTCGGAGCCTTCTTCGGATACATCGTAGCCGCAACGCGAAGCCTATACCCCGCCATTGCAGCCCATTTTGCCAATAACGCCCTGATAGTAATCATTATGAGCATCCCCCAAGTAAAAGCCACATCGCTCGCAACCGGCGATATACCCGCCCGCGAAATATGGATATACATCCTCGCAACCGCCCTGACCATACCATTATTCATACAATGCGTAAAAAAAGGACTTGCAGAGCCGGCAAAACCTAAAAAACATTAAAGAGGCCTGAAATTTTGTATGTAAAGAAAAAAAACTATTTTTACGCCCGGAAACGAACCGATAAAACAAAATAAACAATAAGATGAAATATCACCCGGAATATCCCCAAAGCGCGCACGGTCGCAGCAACTCCACAGCGGAGCCATCAGGCCGCGGAAAGCAAGTATCGCGCGATATTCCGGAAACCCCCGATAAGATTTTGGAAACTCCCAACTCTCCTTTACACCATCCCATCGCTGCGTTGGAAACATCCCGCGCAGCTTTGGGAACCTCCAACGCAGCTTTGGGAGCTCCCCACGCAGCTTTGGGAACCCCCAACGGAGCTTTGGGAACTCCCAACGGAGCTTTGGGAACTCCCAACGGAGCTTTGGGAACTCCCAACGCAGCTTTGGGAACTCCCAACGGAGCTTTGGGAACTCCCAAAATGGGATCGAAAGCTCTCGAATACAGAGAGTTCGTATTATATTTTAAATTGGAACAGAGATAACTGACAAATTACAAACCAACAACGCGAATCAATGCAATGAGTACTCGTAAAGATATCTTCCCGCGCAAAGACGCGCAATTCGTTCCATGGTCGGATAACTTTATTGAACAAGCCGAGCTGAATGCCGGCGCATGGAATATTCCCGTCGACTATGCTTCAGTAGGCGAACTGAGCGCCGGCGATCCCCAAAAACCAAGGGAAGCCGCGCCGGTTGAAACCGACAGAGCCGCCGCAATAGTGAAAACAGCCGAACAGCATATACGTAACGGCGGAACAATAGTGGTAGCCAACCTCAACGAACTGAAAGTTCTGCACGTAAATTTCAAAACGGCCTACGCACTCACCCTCGTACCCGTAACGTCTAACCCCGTAAACATTGCAGCCAAGAAAATATCGCAAAAGATATTCGTATCAGCCCTGCGCAAATTCATACAGGAATACATCGTGCACAACTCCCGCGTTAACGACGACGACCTTATCCTCCTCGGAATCACCCCCTACAAGAAAACCCGCACCCCGGCGCAAAAAGCAAAATCATATCCCGTAACCAAAAAGGTGGTGAACTCAGCCCCCGGCGTACTCTACTTTCACACCGTCGACTCCTCGGGAACCATTCCCGAAGGCACCCAGGGACAGTTATGCTTCTACTGCGTAGGGCAAAACCAGCCCGCACACTTCGAGCAACTTAACCGCAGGGTATACAGCCAGCACAATTACGTAAGGCTCGAATTCCCGATGGAAGAGCTGGGCCTCACAATATATTACTGCTTCTGCTGGGAAAATACCAAAGGCGAGCACGGAGATCACGGCCCGATCGAAAACCGGATAATAGGATAAAATGATATAACGTAAATTATAGGTTTAAAATAAAAAGCGTATACCAATGGCCAGAACCTTAACGACCCTTTTTATTTCCCTCGTCCTTGGCGGATGGTTCGCCTCCGCCAGGGACTTGAGGGATTCCCAACAAGATTTCATAAATCAGCAATTCGGAATGTTTATACATTTCAATATTCCCACCTTTACGGACCACGATTGGCCGGATCCTGATGCGGATCCGGCTATTTTTAACCCCAAGCGGCTCGATTGTAGCCAATGGGCAAAAGCCGCAAAAACCGCCGGCATGCAATACGGATGCCTCACAGCCAAACACCACAGCGGTTTCTGCATCTGGAATACCAAAACAACCCCTTACAGCGTAATGAGCGGCCCCCTAAAGCGCGACGTGGTACGGGAATTTGCCGACGCCTTCCGCCGCGAAGGCCTCCGCGTATCACTCTACTACTCCATACTCGATACCCACCACAAACTAAGGCCCGGATACATAAACCGCAGCCACACAGAGCTCGTTAAGGCCCAGCTCGCCGAGCTCCTCACCGGCTACGGACCCGTCGACGCCCTTATAATCGACGGATGGGACGCCCCATGGTCGAGAATCTCATACGAGGATATCCCTTTCGAGGAAATATACCGCCTCGTGAAAAGCCTCCAGCCACAATGCCTGGTAATGGACCTCAACGCGGCCAAATACCCGCCCGAAATACTGTTCTACACCGACATAAAATCGTATGAACAGGGCGCCGGGCAGCATATATCGAAAGAATCGAACCAACTGCCGGCCCTCTCCTGCCTCCCGCTCCAGAAAAACTGGTTCTGGAAGCCAAGCTTCCCCACCGACACCCTCAAAAGCCCCCAACGCATGGTTAAAGACAACCTCGAACCCTTTAACCGCGCCTACTGCAACTTCATACTCAACGTAGCCCCAAACCGCGACGGCCTCATCGACCCCAACGCCGTGGAAGCCCTGGCCGAAATCGGGCGCCTCCGGACCGACCGCTCCACCCCCGCAACCCTCCCCCCGTACGACGCGCCCGTCATATCGCGAAACCTGGCCAAACGACAGCCTGTAAACTCCAGCTGGAGCGACGACATGATGATAATGGACTTTGGCAACGACGATAACTTCCGCACCGCATGGGAATCGAACCCCGAAGTAGCCGAGCCATGGTATGAAATAGACTTCCCCGCCTATCAAACCTTCAACGCCGTGAGCGTATACGACTCCCGCAACTGCATCCTGCGCTATTCCATCCTTTACGAGCGCAACGGCAAGTACCTCCCCGTCATATCCAACGCCTCCGGCGCCGGCAAGATGAAACTCCACCGCTTCGAGGCCGTACGCGGCGGCAAGGTCAGGATCGTAATCCACGAATCTACCCGCCCGCCCGCCATCGCCGAGGTTGGGGTTTATAACGAGTGGAGAGAGGAATAAGCGGCATGCCGTACAGGCCGTGTTTCGTGCGGACGCGATGCCGGCCGGAAGCCGGGCATTAGCGGTTGCATCCTGTGACCGGCGCCGGTAAAGCCGCCAAATGCCGGTCGGTATGCCGCGCCAGGGCTGTTAATATAAAATTTGTGCGAAAGAAGAGCCGGAAAAACCGCTCTTAGCCGACGGTTTTCCCGGCTTTCGACCCTCTTTTACGAAAGAGGGCTTTTTTATTTCCGGCGGAGCTTGTACGTATGCCCCGAAAAGTCTATCATGTCGAGCGTAACCGTCCGGGGATGATGATAGATGGCCCTCACTTCCTCGTCGGAAGCAAACCTCCCGCCAATGAAGTATCCCCAGACCATGAACCACGACCACGATCGCTGCGCGTCGTACTGCGCGGGCCTCGGCAGCTGGCCCACTTCGCCCAGGGATATCAGCTTGTTGTTCCCAACGGCAAGAAGGTCGTCGTGGTGGGATTGCTTGTAGTCGCGGCGGTATACGTCGGCTGCAAGCACGTCTACATATTCCGTTCCGGGGAAGAAATCGGGGTAGGGGCCCGCTTCGTCGTTAAGCCGGTTGCGTGGAGCGTTGGTATTCCAAACCCACAGGAGGTTATCGAGGCCATGATGCCCGACGAGGTAGTCGTACATCATTATCCACAGCTTTTTAAAACCGTTTTCGCCCGGCTTGTTACACCACCAGAACCATACGCCGTTCATTTCGTGGTAAGGGCGCCAGAGTACGGGTATCCGCTCGCTGTGCAGCTGCTTTAGACAGGGAACGATGGCGTCTACCTGCCGCCTCCAGGCGTTATTAAGCGGAGTTCCGGAGGTTACGAGGCTGTTCCACTCCTCCTGCGAGGGCAGGCGGCCCACTCGCCAGATGGAACTGCCGTCGCACTCGTCGCCTTCGGAGGGGAAGCAGCAGTGCCACATGAGGGTAATGATTCGTCCTTCGGCATATTTCCGCTTTGCTTCGTTAATAAGATCCTGCCGGAGCTCTTGCTTGCTCCGGCGGTTAAATGCAAAGGAGTCGAAGGGTACCGTAAGGTTCATGGGGCCGCAATGCTGGAAGTTTGCGGCGCTGTCGCCCTCGGCCATGAAGCTGAGATCGCCTCCCCATACAACGGGATATTTGCCGGTTATGCTATGCACAAGGCTGTCGTAGCGCCCAAGGCTGCTGGTAAAGTTATGTTGCCCGGCAAGGGTGTATTCGCCTTTTATGGAGTAGAGGAACCTGAGCAAATCGCGGGCTTCGGGGGTGGCCTGGGGGTTTACGGGCCGATATCCGGAGGCGCCTCCTGCGGTTTGGGCCGATGCGGCCAGGGATGCGGCGCATAATATGGCCGCGAGGATAAGAATGGAATGGATTTTTCTCATATGATTTTGCTTATGTTATTTGTTTGAGATGTTTCCGTCGCCGTTAAACGCTACCCTGAGGCTTGCCGGCAGCGATGTAAACGGCCCCGGAACGGTTTCGGCTCCCTGGCGCAGGCTTCCTCCGTATGCTGATCGCAGCGCGGGCAGCGTTGGAACCTTCGCGGGGGCTTGCGTGAGCCGCCATACGATTGTAGCCGGCTCGGCGATAAATTCAAAGAATCCTTCGAGGGTTTGGCTGCTGGTTTCGATCTCAGCGGCTATGGTTGCCGCCCGTCGCGGAACGAGGGGCGATCCTGTATTGACGTAGAGGTTATGACGCACGGCGTTATCGGCGGCGTCGAGCTTGATCGGGTGGCCGTTAATGAAGATATTGTTGGCTATTGTGTTGCGGGTGGCCGATAGCTGTCGCCCGTTGAGCCTCCGGTTGGTGTTGGTGATGGCCTGGAGGTATGGCGCGGTGGTATTGGCTACCAGATTGTGGGCAAAGATAACCTCGTCGCTGTCGTCGCCGAAGAGTCCGTGGCCGTCGATATCGCATATTATATTATTGTCGACCATATTGGGGTATTGCGAGGCTTCGATGAATACTCCGGCTTGCATTGCCTGGATATTATGGATAAGGTTGGCCGTTACGCGGGAGTACTGGTTGTCCCAGTCGAGCCATATCCCGTTTCCGCCCTGTATGTTGTACACATGGTTTCCTTTCACGATGGTTCGGCGCGTTCGGAGTAGCTTTATCCCGGCCACTTCCCAGTGATTTTCGGAGTCTTGCCATCCGCAATCGCGGATAATGTTGTTTACCACCAGGCCTTCAACCACGTTATAGCATCTTATGCCTGCTGTTCCGCAGTTGTGGATAATATTATTCCGGGCGATAACCCTTCCGGGCTCGTCGGCGCGCTGCCGGTCGAGGCGTATGTTGGCCGGATTTTTGTCGGCGGGCTCATAAGCGTAGCGTCCGAACTCAAGGCCGGAGGCGTTAACCTGCCCGATTGTATTGTTTTCTATTATCCAGTGATGTCCGCCCATTATGGTTACGGCTCCGGTAGACGTGCGTAGGAATCCGTTGGCGCAGTGCTCAAAGGCGAGGCCTGCAAGGCGTACGTACCCATATCCGGTTCCCTGCGGCTTGAACAGATGGCTGAGGGCGGCCGCTTCAAAGAGGTCGGCGTTAGGATTACCGCTTCCGTAAGGATGTATGCAGAGGGTTTCGCCTCCTGGAGCGACCCAGAAGGAGCCCGGCAGCCTGATCAGGTCGCCCGGATGAGCGAGCTGCGTCATCCGCCGTCCGTTCTGGAATATCATGGCTCGCGGAAGGTTGTATGGAGGGAGGCCTTTGGCGAGGGAAGCCCAGGGCATAAGCTCATAATGGTAGGGTTCGATGTTAGGAAGGACGAAGGGGTTGTATCCGGGGTCGAACAGGGATGCGGGAACGGCGGTTAGCCATATTTTTCTCGACCATGTGTAGATCGACGGGTTATAATCTTCGGTCATAACGGGCTTTTGGGTCCATTGCGCGTTGAGTATCCTCGATCCTTTTACGGTTACCTGCTCTCCGGGCGCGGCTTCTATTGATATCATTTTATCTTCGGCCGTCCCCTGGTTCTTCAGCTCTATCATCTCCCGGTAAACGCCTGCTCGTATTATGATTTGTTCGCCTGCCGCTACGGTTTGCGCGGCTTTGCCGATGGTAAGGAACGGCCGCTCGGCGGTTCCGGGATTATCGTCGGAAGCCTGGGGGTGTTTTTGGTCGACAACGTATGCTTTGGAGTAAACGGTTTTATCTTCCCATCCCTTATACGACTCCCAATCGAAGCTCCGGTCGATTTCCTGCCCGATAAGGGCTACCGGAGCCAGGGCGGCGAATAATGCAATAAGAATAATTTGCTTTTTCATGCGAATAATGTTTGCAGTTTATAATGTTTAAAGTACTTGTACAGGATATTCCTGCGGCGGGCCGGAAAACGCGGAGCTTCGGAGTGCGAGCTCAAAGCTCCGGTTTTCCGTTATGCGCTTACGGTGTTGCAAGCCGGGCTTTTCGGTTAATAGCCGGGGTTTTGCAGGAGGTTGTCGTTGCGGTCGAGTTCCGACTGCGGGATGGGGATAAGGCAGGAGTATTCGCCGTATGGCCTGGCGTGCTTCAGTCGTCCGGGATCGCGACTGTTGAGGCTGTTCATTACCTCCTCCACTTTGTCGTTGCGCACAAGATCGTACCACCTGTGGCCTTCCATTGCGAGTTCGAGCCTCCTCTCGTTGAGCACGGCCTCTTGCATAGCTGCCTGCGATGCTGTTGCGGCCGGCTTGAGATCGGGCAAACCGGCTCTCTTGCGTATCTGGTTTACAAGCGAGGCGGCCCCGGCGATATCGTTCTTGCCGGCAAGGGCTTCGGCCTTGATGAGGATTATGTCGGCAAGGCGGAGTCTTATTATGCTGCTTGCGCTTGAGCGATATTTATAGATGAAGGCGTATTTCTCGGCGGGATAATAGTAACTCCAGCCGCAGGAATAGTATACGATTGTTTGATTAAGCCGCGTGGTGTCTCCTTCTTTCTCGTAGGCGGCGATGAGGTCGCGCGAGGGGGTTACCCATTTAGCCCAGGTAAATTGCTCGTCCCAATTGGAAAGGTTGCGTCCGAATAGCCATGTGAACCAATTGCCTGCGCCTGGGAAGTAATTAATTTCGAGGATCGACTCCTTTGTGCTCCGCTGCCTGATGTCGGAGTTGTCGTCGGTCATTGCGAAAAGGTCGGCGTAGCTTTCGTTCAGGGCGAATCCGGGATCGCTTATCACTTCGTCGGCGTATTTTATCGCCTTGTCGTAGTTGCGTATCGGCTTTTCGGCGTAGAGCTTGGCGAGGAGCGCGCGGGCAACGGCCTTTGAGAATCGGGTTTTGTCGCCGTTATTATCGGGCGCGCCTGGCAGCGCTTCAAGAAGGTCTTTCTCGATTTGGGCGAAGGCTTCGTTGATTGTGCTTTGTGCGGGGAAGTATTGCGGATATACTTCTTCGATATTCTCGGCGGTGATGTCTTCTCCTTCGGAGGTAACGAGGGGAATGTTTCCCCAGCGTCGGGCCATCTCAAACATTGTGAGTGCTCGGAATATCTTGGCTTCGGCCATCCATTGGGCTCTTTCGGCGGGTGTGAGCGCGGGGTCGGGAACGGCTTCGATGTTGCAGATTACGCGGTTGGCGTATGAGATTTCGTTCATGAAGTCTGTCCAGTCGTTCGAGGTAGGGCCATGGGTAGCGTCGAGCGAGTTGCTTTCCATGGGTATGGTTTCGTTGTCGGTGGTGCCGCCGTAGGCATTGTCGGAGTGTGCTTCGGAAAGGAGGAAGTAGTTGAGGGCCTGTGGTCCCTGATCGTTTTTAATCCTGCGGTAGATGGCCTCGTACTGTGTGAGCATTTCGGCTCTGGTTTTATACTTTATGCGGTCGCTTCCTTGCGATTCGCCTAATATTATCTCGGAGTATTGGGAGATTGGGTCTTTGTCGAGCGAGCATTGCGCGAAGGCGAGGCAGACTATTATTGCTGCGGGGATATGTAATGCTTTCATTGATGTGTATCTGGTATTAAAATTCAACGTTTATTCCGAACACAAACGACTTTGTTTGCGGATATGTTCCTTGATCCATTCCTTGTACCGCTCCGCTGTTGCCCCATTGGTTTACTTCGGGGTCCATGCCTGAGTATGGGGTAAGGGTAGCCAGGTTTGTTGCCGTTACGTATGGCTGAAGGCGCGTTATCCCCCATTTGCGGAATATTCCTTTGGCGAGATTGTAGGATAGCGAGATGTCTTTGAGCCTTACGTAGCTTCCGTCTTCAACAAAATGCGAGGAGCTTTTGATATTAAATCTTGCTTTTGGCACATCGGTTATGTCGCCGGGCTTCCGCCAGCGGTCGAGTACGCGTACGGATTGGTTTTTGGTGTTGTACATTCCTTCGGTATCAACGCGCGAGGCATTGTAAATATCGTTGCCGTACGATCCCTGGAGGAGTATGCTTAGGTTAAGCCCTTTCCATGAGAAGCGGTTGGTCATTCCGAAGGTAAAGTCGGGATTAGGATCGCCGATGTAGGTGCGATCGGTGGGCGATACTATTCCGTCGTTGTTCAGGTCTCTGTAAATAAGTTCGCCTGTTTGCGGATCTACGCCGTCGGATATGTATCCGTAGAATCCGCTTAGCGGCCTTCCGGGTTCGTTGCGCACGGCGTACTCGGCGATGTTGAGTATTTCGGCGTCGTAGTATATGCGGCTTAGCGAGAGCTTTGTAAGTTTGTTCCGGTTGGCCGAGAAATTAACGTCGGTATCCCAGGTTAGTTCGCCGTTAAGATTGCGGGAGCTTACCATGAATTCAAATCCGCGGTTGGTCATTTCGCCTTCGTTTCGCCTTATGGAGCTTGCGGCTGCGGCTCCTGCGGGGAGGCTGACGAGCATTAGCATGTCGGTTGTTTTCTTGTGATAGAGGTCGAGGTTAACTGTTAGCCGGTTGTTGAGTATTGTAAGATCAAATCCGATGTTGCTTTGCGTTGTTGTTTCCCAGGTAAGTTCTTTTGAGCGTAGCGAGCTTTGGGTTACGATGGGCAGTGCATGTTCTTTGCCGGCTTCCCACCAGTCTTGGCGCTGTATGCCGTACAGTTCAAGGTAGGCGTATTCGCCGAGGCCGGATTGGTTGCCGGTTTGTCCCCATCCTCCCCGAAGCTTGAGGTCGTCTATCCAGGTAAAATCCTTCATAAAATCTTCCGACGATATCCGCCATGCGGCCGAGGCCGAAGGGAAATTGCCCCAGCGATGTTCGGGATGCAGGCGTGATGATCCGTCGACGCGAAGATTGACCGTTAGCAGGTATTTGCTGTCGAAATTATAGGCTACGCGACCGAGATACGACATCAGCGACCATTCGCTTGCCCTTGTACCGTTTGATTGCGAGAGCTTGTTGGCGGCGTTTAGGGTTTGGATATTGGAATCGAAGAAATGGTCGGCGCTTTGCTGGCTCAGGGTGTATGTAGAGGTGGTTCCGGAGGTTCCGGCCATAGCTTCAAGGGAGTTTTTGCCGAAGGCTTTGCTCCAGGTGAGGATATTGTCGTAAATCATTATGGTTGAAAGCGAGCGATTGTCTTGGCCTATTCCGTGGGCAAAGCGTCCCCAGGTTGTTTTTACCGGATCGAGGAAATTGGTGTCGTGGTTGTATCGCCGGTCGAGGGTTACGGAGCTCCGCAGGCGGAGCTGTGGCATGAAGGTTATCTCGGCTTTGCCTGTTGCAATGATTCGGTTGTTCCGCTTCCGCGCATTTTCGGTTTGCGCCATGCTTTCGAGCGGGTGAACTATCGGCGGGCCGTAAAACTGCGTGTTGTATTGCCCGGGATGCTCGGCGTCCCAAATTGTTGCGTACCTCGGAGTGTTTATAACGGAGAGCACTACTCCCCCGCGGTCGGATCCTACGCCCGATACTACGTCGTTGGAGGTATAGTCGGAGTACGAAAGGTTTGCGCCTATATTGAGCCAAGGTCTAACCTGGTTCTCGATGTTAGACCGGATGTTGTATCGCTCAAAGAAAGCAACCTTTATTACTCCGTCTTCGCGGGTATAGCCTCCGGATACGAAGTATTTGAGCTTATCGGAGGCGTTTGCAACCGATGCCTGGTAATTTTGGGTCACTCCCGTTTGATAGGTTTCCTTATACCAATCGGTAACGTCGGTAAGATGCTCCGGGATGACGGTTGTTGATCCGAAATCGTTCATCAGCTCGCGATATTGCTGCGTATTTAGAGGTTCGATACGGTTGGTCAGGTTCGTAACTCCTATGTGAGCGTTAACGGCCACTTTTACCTGCCCCAGCCTTCCTTGTTTGGTTGTAATAATGATTACTCCGTTAGCGGCGCGCGACCCGTAGATGGCGGCCGACGAAGCATCTTTTAGGATTTGTATGCTCTCGATATCATTGGCGGGCAGGAACGAAATATCCTCCATCGGCACGCCGTCGATTACATAAAGCGGATCGTTGCTGCCGTTCATCGAGGTGGTACCCCTGATGCGAATCACCATCCCCGCGCCGGGCAATCCGTTAGGCTTGATAACCGATATGCCTGCGGCTTTACCCTGTATGGCCTGGTCGGCAGATAAAATGGGCCGGCGATCAAGATCGTCGGTTGATACGCTCGATATTGCGGTTGTTACGTCTTTTCTCTTTACGGAGCCGTATCCTACAACTACTACTTCTTCGAGCGCCTGCTCATTTTCGGCCAGAACTATTTCGAGATTGGTTTGATTCCTTACGGCAACCTCCCTTGTTATATATCCGAGGTAAGCTACTCTAAGAACGGCATTGGCGTTGACCTTTATGGAGAATATGCCGTTGGCATTGGTTATAGTACCGTTGCCCGTTCCGCTTTCAAGCACGCTGGCGCCGATTACAGGCTCTCCCTGGTCGTCGATAACTGTGCCGGATACCGTAACTGTTTTCGCTGCCGACGATGGCGAGGCCGCATCGGTTGCCGCAACAGGCTTGATAAGCACATGATCCTTTTCAATGCTGAATGTAAATCCGCTTTCTTTAAGCGCAATTTCAAGGATAGAAGAAAGATTCTTTTGTCCGGCGGGAATATTTACCTTTTGGGCAGCATTAAGGCGAGTATGATTGTAATCAACCGATAATCCGGTTTGCTTTTCTATTTCTATGAAAATACTTTGAATTGACGATGTTCCCTGAGGCAGGTTGATTATCTGCTGCTGAGCGCTAAGGTTGAAGCAGAGTAACATGAAAACAACCGCCGGTATGATTTGTTTATAATGAAATTTCATACATTTGTGATGCTAAAATAAATGAATAATAATTTTTTCTCAAGAAATGGGATTGCGCGATGTAATTCTATTTTTTATTTCAGATGCCGGAAAGAAGATAACCAAGCTCTTTCCGGCATCCTTTGTTTATCGAGCCGCCTCCTTCCCTTTTGTAAACAAGCGAACTGTTTGCCCTTCCCTGCGGCACTCAACGTTGTGCATTATTTCCGACAATACATGAATAACATCGTCAATCGTTTCGTGCATCTTGTACTTAACTGAATACAATTCGGCCGTATTAATGTTCGGATCCTCAAGAAAGCGAACGTTGAACTTACGTTCGAGGGCAAACAGAATTTCGTCGAGGGGCTTGTTGATGAAGCGTAATTCGCCCTTTGTCCAAGCCGTATAGTTGGCAGTGTTTACCTTTTTTACCGTAAGGAAATTATCATCGGCCGAAAGATAGGTAAGCTGTTCGCTGGGACGGATCAGAACGGCGTCGCCGGGGCGGCAGCTTCTGTAAACCTTAACCGCGCCCTCCTCCAGCGTAGTAACAATATGCCCGCTGCCGGGATACGACTCCACGTTGAATTTGGTTCCGAGCGCTTCAACAACAATATTGCCGGCATGAACCGTAAAGCGGCTGCTGCTGTTCTTCCTCACCTCAAAGTTTGCTTCGCCCGACAGATAAACAACCCTCTTCTTCCCCCTGAACTCCGAAGGATATATCAGGATAGTACCCGCATTAAGCAGCGCCAGCGACCCGTCGGGCAACACCTCCGACCGCTGCTCGCCATACGGCGCAAAACATTCAACCATCGCCGGCTCCTCAGATTGCCGGCCGGGCATAAGCCACTGCGAAATGCCTCCGCCAACAAGCATCAGCAGTAAAACAGCCGCCACCTGCATCATCCGCCGAGCCGCCGATATCCGCCCTGCGCCCCTCTCGGCCCGCTCAATTATGGCCCGCGCCGCCGGCAATGAAGCGTCAATCGCATTATCGGCCTCGTCGGCAGTTTCCTGCCAAAGCCTGAACATAGCGGCCTCCTTCTCCTCGCGATCCTTGTTGGACAAGAGCCACCGTATAACTTTTTTCCTGTGCTTGCGCCCGATAATCCCGTCGCGCAAGCGAAAAAGAACCATATAAGCCTTATGTTGTTTCATCTTACTTTTATATCCTGTATATTGTAAGACTGCTAACGGGGAAACAACACGTAGTTGCACCCTCATTTTTTCTTGAAATATATGTTTTGAAAAGCCGTTTGCGTTAACCTATCTCTTCCCAATAACCTTCCTTATATCCGACAGCGCAGCAGAAATATGCGTCTCAACCGTGCGCCGGCTTATTTGCAGGCAAGCGGCGATTTCGTCGTTGCTCAATCCGTCTTTACGGCTTAAAGTGAAAACTGTTTTACGCTGCGAAGGCATTGATTCGATAATCCTGTCGAGATGCTTTTCCAGATCGCCGGCAAACAAAAGATCGTAAAGAGCATTAATGTCGGCCACATCCGGCATCGAATCAGTAAAATGATACTTGATGCGGCCGCTTCGCTTCAGATGATCGTATAATATATTGCGCGACATGCTATAAATATATGCGTTTAAATTGTCGATGCAAGGCAATAACGACCGGCTCTCCCATAGCTTTACAAAAACATCCTGCGCAAGATCTTCCGCATCGCCGGAGTGATCGAGAAACCCGGCAAGGAAGCGTTTTACTTTTGAGAAATATTGACTGAAAACGAGATTGAAAACCTCCTGCTCACCCTGGTTCATGGCCTCAATCATCCTGTTTTTATCTATGATAACGTGGTTTTTCATGGGCTGATTGATAGTGTTTTTGCAAAGCTATACAAAATATGGCAGCAAAGCCCTCTGTAATTCTTATCCGAAGCCATACGCCAATATCCCCCAAGATATCCGCAACGCGAAAACCAATAATATATGTAAGTAAAAAATCGGAGCCCTTTTCACAATAATAGCGTGCAAACAGAATTGTATGGCTTACGTTTGCGCATAATTTTCAGGCAATATCATGGTATTCTGTAAAAAAATTCTATCTTTGCCGCGATTTACTCCGCAGCTAATTTACCGTGATTCGGATTAAACTTACAATCTCCCAACAAATTAAATAATTTCACAATCATCACAACTTACTTCATATTGCTTAAATATGCAGAAATATAACATTCTTGAACTTAATGAAAAACTCCTGCCCGAACTTCAGAAGATTGCGGGCGAGTTAGGAATTAAAAAAATCAGTTCCTTTAAAAAAGATGAGCTTGTTTACAGAATCCTCGACGAACAAGCTATTTCAATAGCCGGAATACAAGCCGAAAAAGCCAGAGAAAAAGAAGCGCAGAAAACCACCAGAGAACCGCGCAAAACAACCGGCAAACAACAGCCAAAAGCAAAAAAGAACACTAGAAACACATCAACACCACAATCCGCAGTAAAGAAAAATACAGTGAAGGCACAACAACCCTCCGACGCCGAATCAACACCGCAGCAACCCAACCCCGCCGCTGAGCCCGCAACAGCCGGCAGCGATGCAATACCCACGGCAGTTAAATTATCATTTGACGAAATAACCGCTATCGAATCGCTGCCTGCCGAACCAACCCCCGACGCCGCAACCCCCGAAAAAGCGGAAACGCTACAACTAACGGCCGCCGACGACGACTCAAAAAGAAAACAAGGCGAACGCAAAAAACGCAGCCGGATAGAGAAAAACGAAAAAGTAGCAACCGCCGTATGGGGACAAAGCGATACCGAAGAAATAATCATATCGAAAGTATCGCTGCCCGCCGCTCCAAAGCTGCCCGCCTTACCGCTCTTTAACCTCCCCGCACAGAACAACGCCGCCGCACAGGACCCCCCCAAGCCCTCGTCGGAGCCCGCAACCCCGGCCGAAAATAACGCCGCCGAACCCACGCCGCCGGCCGAAACGCCGCCAACCGCCGCAACCAAACCCCTGCTCCCTCCGATGGTAGTTGAAATCGGGAGCGACGATGCAACCGGAACTCCCGCCGAAACCGAAGAAACCGAGCCCGACAACGCCCCCGTACAGCCCGGCGACAAAAAACGGATAGTATTCAAGCATCCAAGCGCCAACTCGATGCTCGACCAGATATTTCCCTTCACACCCGTGGCTCCGAAAAATGAACCCAAGAAGCAGAAAGAAAATAAAGAAAATAAAGAAATCGACAGCCCCCGACGCGAAATCAAACTCCCCCCAGCCCAGCCGCAGCCCGCAGCCGCTCAAAATGAAAAGACCCCCGAATTTGAAGGCATACTGATAGCGTCGGGCGTACTCGAAATAGTACAAGACGGATACGGATTCCTCCGCTCATCCGACTACAATTACCTCACCTCGCCCGACGACGTATACGTATCCCAAGCCCAGATAAAACTCTTTGGCCTGCGAACCGGCGACGTTGTAGAAGGCCCCATACGCCCCCCGCGCGAAGGAGAGAAATACTTCGCGCTCGTGAAAGTCGACCGCCTCAACGGCCGCAAGCCCGAAGAAGTGCGCGACCGCGTTCCGTTCGACCACCTCACACCCCTCTTCCCCAACTCGCGATTCATGCTCACGGCCAGGAAATCATCAAAAGTATACGACCATACGGCCGTAAGGGTGGTCGACCTGTTCTCACCCATAGGCAAAGGCCAGCGCGGACTTATAGTAGCCCAACCCAAAACGGGCAAAACCATGCTCCTCAAAGATATAGCCAACGCCATCGCAACCAACCACCCCGAAGTATACATGATCGTACTCCTGATAGACGAACGCCCCGAAGAAGTAACCGACATGGCCCGAAGCGTTGACGCCGAAGTAATAGCCTCCACATTCGACGAGCCCGCAGAGCGCCACGTCAAAATAGCCGACATTGTACTCAATAAAGCAAAGCGAATGGTAGAATGCGGTCACGACGTAGTTATCCTCCTCGACTCGATAACCCGCTTGGCCAGGGCATACAACACCGTGCAGCCGGCATCCGGCAAAGTACTCTCCGGAGGAGTAGACGCCAACGCCCTCCAAAAACCCAAACGCTTTTTCGGCGCAGCCCGCAACATCGAAAACGGAGGCAGCCTCACCATACTCGCCACAGCCCTCACCGAAACCGGATCGAAAATGGACGACGTTATCTTCGAAGAATTTAAAGGCACCGGCAACATGGAGCTGCAACTCGACCGCAAGCTGTCTAACAAGCGAATATACCCGGCCGTCGACATCATCGCCTCCAGCACCCGCCGCGACGAGCTCCTGCAAGACGCCAACACCGTAAACCGCATGTGGATACTCCGCAAATACCTGTCGGACATGAACTCGCTCGAAGCCATGGAATTTGTTAAGAAGCACATGGAGCAAACCCTCGACAACATGGAGTTCCTCGCCTCGATGAACGGCTAATCCTGCCGCCCCCACCCTCGCATACTTGCCTTCCCGGCGATACGGCCGCCGTTGCCGCCAATCGCTCTTGAGCGGCAGCTTTGCCGGTATTTAACATGTTAAACGGCCTCCCGGAAATCGAATCTCCCCGTTTAACATGTTAAACGGCCTTCCGGAAATCGAATCTCCCCGTTTAACATGTTAAACGGCCTTCCGGAAATGGATTCAAGCCGTCTAACATGTTAAATGGCCTTCCGGAAATTGCATCTCCCCGTTTAACATGTTAAACGGCCTTCCGGAAATGGATTCAAGCCGTCTAACATGTTAAATGGCCTCCCGGAAATGGATTCTTCGTTTTTAATATATTAGAATGTAAAATCGGAAATGGATTGTTCAATTCTAAGGGATTAGAATGTAAAAGTCGAAACGGATTGTTCAATTTTAAGGAGTTAGAATGTAAAATCGGAAACGGATTGTTCAATTTTAAGGAGTTAGAATGTAGAATCGGAAACGGATTGTTCAATTCTAAGGAGTTAGAATGTAGAATCGGAAACGGATTGTTCAATTTTAAGGGCTTAAAAAGCTTCCCGGAAAAAAAATCAGACTTTCTAAGTCCTTAAACGGCTTCGCCGGGAAATCTTAAGCGCATTTAAGTCCTTAAACGGCCCCTACGGAAAAACTTAAGCCCGTTTAAGTCCTTAAACGGCCTCTCTGGAAAAATTTCAGCCCGTTGAACAGGTTAAACATGATTTTCCCAGCCTCAGCCGCGGCGACTAACCTGTTGCTCCGGGCTCCCGGCCTGCAAATAATGCCGCTTGAGCCCTTTCCTTATCTTCTGTAATAACTCATTAGACATATTAACGCCGTATGTCGGCCAAAATCCCGCAGTTGTTTGAATTGTATCGTGAAAAATTCTCCGCCCGCGATTATTGACAATGAACATTTTGGTTATATTAATGAATTTATACAACTAACGGCCCCGATACCTTTGCGTCGTGAAAGTTATGCTGCGGGCGGATTGCTTTTCCGCGCAGAGGGTTAGGTACCAATTCCTCATAGCGGGCGCTTCGCAGACTGACGCCTCTCTTTTTCTAAAAAAAACAATTATTTACTTCAAACCATGTTTCGCATGAAAAAGTATTCATTGACATTCGCTACGGCGTGCCTCGGAGTTTTGCTCCTTGCCGCCTGTTCCTCCGAGGAAACCGTTATTAATAACGGCAGTAACACGCCTCCGGGCCCCATTCAGGTTAAATTTACAACACAGGCTCCCGCCACCCGTACTACCAATGCGGGGGAGTGGCTTCAGAACGATTCGATCGGTATCTATATGTTGCATAATGCCGAGACGAATATTGCCAACCGCATTGCCGATAATAAAAAGTATTACGTGGCTGCCACCGGCGACCGCGACTTGGATCCGGCTGCCGAATCGGAGAAAATGTTTTACCAGGGTAATAGCGCCTTGCGCTTCATCGCTTATTATCCTTTCAGGCCAACGGGACCTGCCGGGGTGGATAACTTCGTGTATCCCATTGATGTTACGCAGCAAAAGGATACGGCTAATATCGACGTTCTGTACAGTAAAAACGCTACGGGCATTGATATAGGTAACGCCGGCAGCAGGATTACTTTGCAATTTACCCACGTGATGAGCAAGGTTATCATCAACATTGTTAAGGGGGCCAATACCGATATCGTGATTCCGGGTATGAACATGCAGCTTAAAAATACGCCTCTCCGGGCAACGCTCGATCTTAACGACAGCATTGTTGTTGCAACGCCGGGAGCCGAGGGCGTTGTGGGCTTCCTTGGGATCCCCACGATTACGGGCGATACTACCTTCCAGGCTATTATTGTTCCGCATCTTATCGACAGGGATAAAGAGCTGGTTCAGATCCAAACCGCCAGGAGATTTTTCGACTGGAAGGTTCCCAGCAATCTTACCGAGTTTGAAGGTGGAAAAATTTATGAGTTCACCCTTACGCTCAACGGTGAGAACGAGGTTGACTTTACCGCCGAAATTAAAGAATGGCTGCCTAACCCGAATCCTATCGGCCCCGGCACCGTTAACCAGGATCAAGACGGGGCTTTGTACCGCCGGGTTATTGCCGGAGGCCTCGATACGCTTGATGTTGTGTATATCAAGGGGGCGTCGTTTACTATGGGAAGCACAAAGGCCAAGTCGAGCACGACCGGATCTGTAATCGCCACGCCGGTCAGAAACGTTTCGCTTACCCATTCGTACCAGATGAGCCAGACGGAAATAACCAACGCGCAATATGCCATCTTCCTTAACACGCTGGGCAATGTAGCATCGAAGGGTAATGTAGACGTGAGCGCATTTGTTACCGAGCTTACGGCTCCCGTTCCTCTTATTTGCGCAACTCCTATAACGGGAGGCGGCGCCGACTTCGGGCTGCATATCACCGGCGGCCAGTGGGAAGTACAGGCAGGCCTGGATAACTATCCCGTTGTTGGCGTAACCTGGTATGGAGCTCTTGCATATGCTCGCTGGGCCGGAGGCGATTTGCCTACCGAGGCTCAATGGGAATACGCCGCCCGCGCTCTTACCCCGGACAGCTATGATTTTGCCGACAGCACATCCACCGGTAACAACATGACGCGGTATGCAAACTACGGACAGGTGGCTAAAACCATCGCCGTTAAGTCAAAGCTGAGCAATCCTTTCAAACTGTACGATATGTTCGGCAATGCAAGGGAATGGTGCTACGACCGTATAACGTCGGGAGCAGGGTATGATCCGGCCGATCTTACCGACCCCGTATCTCCTCTTACCAGCGTTGCAACCTCGGCTGTCGCCGTAACCCGCGGAGGAAGCTATTGGGAGTTCGTAAGCGATCTATGGATCGGAACAAGGATGCAGAGCGCTCTAAATACATACGACGCCGGAGTAGGTTTCCGGGTAATATTCCCACTGCATTAAATATATAGAGAGAATGACAAAGTATTCAAACTCAAACTACGAATAACATATGAACACAATAAAATATTTTATTGCAACAGCAACCGTCGCCTTGATAGGCCTTCAGGCTTGCTCGTCGGAACAAGTGGCAGGAGGCGATAACGTTAACGGGCCCGATACCCCAACGCCGGTACGATTCTCCACTGCGTCGAAAATATCGACGCGTACCACCAACGCCGGTACGCAATGGGTGGCCAACGACTCGGTAGGTATATATATGATGAAAAACGCCGCAACCAATATAAACGAAAGCTTGGCCGAAAACCGGCTCTACCGGCTTACCGTCGACGGCAATGTGGGCGATAAGGTGTCTCTCTTACCGTCTGAAATAGGGCAAACCATATATTATCACGCATCCGACGCCATAAAGTTCAAAGCCTATTATCCATGGCTACCCCTGGCTCCGGGCGGAATCCAGGACTATAAGTATCCCCTTAATGTGAGCGACCAGCAAGATACCACCCACCTCGACGTTCTGTACAGCCATTTCGACAATGGTGGAAGCGGCGTTTTACGCGCTCATGCCGGAGGCCCGGTTGATCTTGAGTTTAATCACTCAATGAGCAAGATTATAGTAAACGTAAGACCCGGGCAAGCCGCCGGCGGAGCGCCTACCGACGTTGTAATACCCGGCATGCAGGCAATGCTTAACGCAATGCCCTCCACCGCCCGGCTATCGCTCGACGACGGCTCCATATCCGACCTCGGCGTTCGTCAAGCCATAGGCATGATAGGCGTAGGCGATCTCGATCCGGCTTACGACACAACCTACCAGGCCATAATCATTCCCCACACTATTGTCGATCTCCAGGAGAAGATACAGTTTGTTACCGCTCGCAGGCAGTTCACATGGGCCATACCCACAACAGCCTTCTCAAGCTTCGACCCCGGATATGTGTATACCTTCAACCTCTCGCTCGTGGGCGAAAGCGACATACAGTTTGAGGCAAAGGTTACTCCCTGGGAAGCCTGGCAGCCGGCCCCCGTTGCAGCCGACACCGTTACCGCCAATCCCGGCGCGATTGTACCCCGCCCCGTTGGCATCAAAGCCGATATGACCTATACGGATACCATCAACACCGTATTCATACATGTCGACGGCCCGTTCCAGATGGGCAGCGCTCTTCCGAATGCAATTACCGGCACATTGCCGAGTACCCCTGTTCATAAGGTATCGCTCACAAGCTCATACTTTATCAGCCAAACCGAAGTGACCGTAGCGCAGTTTGCCCGTTTCCTTAACGCAATCGGAGCAACTAAATCAAGCGCCGACATCCAGGCCGACATAAGCAGATGGGTGCCTGAAGTAAGCGGCGTAGTTAAATTGAGCAGCACCAGCACAAACGGCATACTCAACGCCAGCCCGCCATGGAAGGCAAGCGCAGGAAAAGAAAACTGGCCCGCAAACTATGTAAGCTGGTACGGCGCAATAGCCTACGCCCGCTGGGCCGGCGGCGAACTGCCCACCGAAGCCCAATGGGAATATGCGGCCCGCGCAGGCCTCTCGCCCACATACAACTACGAAGACAGCACCGCCGCCGGTACCGGCATGGCTAATCACGGCATATATGGACAAACCGCCAGTACCACCGTAGCAAGCTATTGGCCCAATGCCTGGGGGCTGTACGACATGGCCGGCAGTATGTGGGAATGGACGCTCGACCGCGTTGCCACAACCACCGAAGGCTATCCCAGCGGAGAGTCTGTTCAAAATCCTGTCGGAACAGCCAACACCTCCTTTGGCGCCTCAACCAACGGCGTACTTCGCGGCGGAGGCTATGCAGCCACCCTAAACGGCGTTCATATAGGATCTCGCTGGACAACCACCATAAGCGCCGTAGATAAGGGCTATCAAGGCTTCCGCGTAATCTTCCCGATGAAATAAAACAAAAGAGACGATAACAGAGAGGCATCACAACACGTTATTGAAGCAAGAAGATAATTTTTGCTATTGTCAGGAAGAAAATTTTTTGATACACAAACAGGCCAAAACCTGACGGCAAGCCGGCGAAGAGCAATCTTTAGCCGGCTTGTTTCTTTGGCTATACCTCCCAACGCTATCTTTGCCCCATGAAACGATACAACGATTTTTCATCCTACCTCCGGAGCCGGTTCCCGTTTAAGGTTCAAAAAATATCAATCAACTCCGGCATGAGCTGCCCCAACCGCGACGGACAACTTGGCCGCGGAGGATGCGCCTACTGCAACAACGCCGCATTCAGCCCCGCATACTGCCATGAAAGCGATAGTATAAGCCGGCAGATAATAAAGGGCGTAAAATTCTTTTCGCACAAATATCCCAACATGAAATACCTGGCATACTTCCAGTCCTATACGAGCACCTACGGCGATACGCTCCGCTTGGTTGCCATGTACGAGGAAGCCTTGCAGCATCCGCAGATCGCGGGGATAATCATAGGCGCCCGTCCCGACTGCATGGCCGACGCGCTGCTTAACCGCTTAACCGCCATGTTGCGCAATCATTTTGTGATGATAGAGTACGGCGTAGAAAGCACGATTAATTCCACTCTGATCCGCATTAATCGCGGTCACGATTTCAGCGCCTCGGCTAACGCTATCCAACGCACGGCGGCATGCGGCATTCCCGTTGGAGCCCATCTTATCCTCGGTTTGCCCGGCGAAACCAAGACCGACATATTGAGCCACGCCGATGCCCTGTCGGCCCTTCCGCTTACCGCAATTAAGCTCCACCAGCTTCAAATTGTGCGTCACACGACTATGGCCGCCGAGTGGAAAGCCTATCCGGATCGCTTCCACAGCTATTCGGCCGACGAATATATAGAGCTGGTAATTGACTTCCTCGAACGGCTTAACCCCAACATTGCCGTTGAGCGATTCGTATCCCAATCCCCTCCCGAACTACTCCTTTATCCTGATTGGGGAATCAAAAATCATGCTATAACGGCTAAAATTCTTCGGAGGATGGAGGAAAGAAATGCAATGCAGGGGCGGCAAGCAATCTAACAGTCGCATCTAACGCGTCAAAAAGCTCGCCGCCGGATTTTGAGAACTTTTCGATAGGTATACGAAAGCTTGCCTGTGGTTTTGCAAAAGAGAAAGATTGGTTTATTTTTGTTCTCATGTTAAATTTAATTTCAATAAGATAATATGGGACGAGTTTTAGTAATAGGAGCGGGAGGAGTTAGTACCGTTGCGGTTAAGAAAATGGGATTTAACGCCGATGTTTTTTCCGATATAATGATAGCAAGCCGCACTCGGAGTAAGGCTGAAAAGATTGCTTCAGAAATGAAGCATCCGCGGGTTCAAACCGCGCAGGTTAACGCCGATTCTACCGATGAATTATGCTCGGTATTCGCCCGGTTCAAGCCCGACTTGGTAGTTAACCTCGCCCTGCCTTACCAGGATTTAAGCATAATGGACGCCTGCCTCCTGCACGGCGTAAGCTATCTTGACACCGCCAACTACGAGCCCCTCGACGAGGCCAAATATCAATACTCATGGCAGTGGGCCTACAAGGATCGGTTTGAAAAAGCCGGGCTTACGGCTATCCTGGGCTGCGGATTCGATCCGGGAGTTACGGGAGTTTTCACAGCCTTTGCCGCAAAGCATTATTTTGATTCCATTGAATATCTCGATATAGTTGATTGCAATGCCGGCGACCATCACCGCCCGTTTGCAACCAATTTTAATCCCGAAATAAATATCCGCGAAATAACCCAGCGCGGCAAATATTATGAAGACGGGCAATGGAAGGAAACCACCCCACTTTCGGTACATCTGCCGCTTACTTATCCAGGAATCGGGCCGCGGGAATCGTACTTAATGTATCACGAAGAGCTGGAAAGCTTGGTGAAGAATTTCCCCACCATCAAACGCGCCCGCTTTTGGATGACTTTCGGACAGGAGTATCTCACCCATCTGCGGGTTATACAAAACATAGGCATGTCGCGCATTGATCCCGTGCAGTTTAATGGAGTCGAAATAGTTCCGATACAATTCCTCAAGGCCGTTTTGCCCGATCCGGGCGACCTTGGAGCCGGCTACACTGGCGAAACCTCGATAGGCTGCCGCATAAGCGGACTGAAAAACGGCGAGGAGCTGAAGTATTACGTTTACAACAATTGCAGCCACCAGGCCGCTTTTCGCGAAACGGGAGCCCAGGCCGTAAGCTACACCACCGGAGTTCCGGCCATGATCGGAGCCAAGCTTTTCCTTCAAGAACTGTGGAAAAAGCCCGGCGTATGGAACGTAGAGGAATTTGATCCGGATCCTTTTATGAGCGAACTGAACAAGCAGGGGCTGCCCTGGAAGGAGATTTTCAATGGCGATCATGAGTTATAATCCAAATAATTATTTATTCAAAACATGAAAAAAGAAGATGCCCCAACGGGCGATAACAGTAAACAAACCGAGAAACAAAAAGCCCTGCAATCAACCCTCGACAAGATCGAAAAGACTTTCGGCAAAGGCTCGATAATGAAGATGGGCGACAAAAACATAGAACAGGTTGAAGTAATCCGATCCGGCTCCATCGCCTTAAACGCCGCATTGGGCGTAGGCGGCTATCCCCGCGGCAGAGTGATAGAAATATTCGGCCCCGAATCGTCGGGCAAAACCACTCTGGCCATCCACGCCATAGCCGAGGCCCAGAAAGAAGGCGGAATAGCCGCCTTTATCGACGCCGAGCACGCCTTCGACCGCTTTTACGCCGAAAAGCTCGGCGTTGACGTCGACAATCTTTACGTATCCCAGCCCGACACGGGCGAGCAGGCTCTTGAGATTGTTGAAGCCCTGATCCGCTCCTCGGCGGTTGACATCGTAGTTGTCGATTCGGTTGCCGCCCTTACTCCCAAAGCGGAACTCGACGGCGATATGGGCGACAGCAAGATGGGTCTCCAAGCCCGGCTTATGTCGCAGGCCATGCGCAAGCTTACGGGAACGATCAGCAAGACAAATACTACCTGCATTTTTATTAACCAGTTGCGCGACAAAATAGGCTCGGCAGTTTTCGCCAACCCGGAAACTACCACCGGCGGCAACGCCCTGAAGTTCTACGCATCGGTACGCCTCGACATCCGCAGCATAGGCAAGATAAAAGACGGCGACGAAGTAAAAGGCAACCAAGTCCGCGTAAGAGTTCTGAAGAACAAAGTAGCCCCTCCGTTCCGCAAAGTAGAGTTCGACATCATCTTCGGCGAAGGAATATCAAGAACGGGCGAAATAATCGACCTCGGCGTTGATCTGAACATAGTGAAAAAAAGCGGCTCATGGTACAGCTACGGCGACGCCAAGCTCGGCCAGGGCAGAGACGCCGCCAAACAGTGCATAGCCGATAACCCGGAACTGATGGAAGAACTATCGGGGTTGATATTTAATGCAATCAACTAAAGAAGCATACCGCATCCTTTGCGACAGCAACCCAACCGTCCCACTCTTCTCCCAATACTGGTGGCTCGATAAGGCCTGCGGAGCCGGGCGATGGGATGTTTTCATATTATTCGGGAAAGGCTACATCCGTGCAGCCTTTCCTTTTTATAGGCCCGCTTCCGGAATTATTTCCATGCCCGCCTTTACTCAAACAATGGGCCCATGGTTTGCCGGGGAGACCGAGGATACAAAGTACTCCACAAAGATTGCAAAGCGACAAGCCGCATGTAAAGAGTTTATCGACCTCCTCAATCCCTATTCCTCATTCCTCCAGAATTTCCACCATTCCATTACAGATTGGCTGCCCTTCTATTGGGCCAACTTTAACCAAACCACCCGATATACATACATCCTCAACGATATATCCAACCCCGATAAAATCCTCGCAGCCATGAGCGCCAATATCCGTCGCAATATCGACAAGGCGAGAGGCAAACACCGGATACAAGTCAGGCGCGGAATACCTCCGGCAGAGCTTACCAGGATGGTAGCCCTTAGCTTCGAGCGACAAGGACTCAAGCCCAAGCATTTACACCTCCTCCCCAACCTGATTTCCGAAGCCCGATCAAGGAACAAAGGCGACATCTGGGGCGCATACGACAACCGCAATCAACTACATGCCGCCGCATTCGTGGCCTGGCACGGCCCCACCGCCTACTACATCGCCGGAGGAAGCGATCCGGAGCTCCGCGGTTCGGGAGCACATAGCCTGACGCTTTGGCAGGCTATCCTCGACGTGCGAGACTTCGCGCAAGAGTTCGATTTCGAGGGGTCGATGCTTAGCGGAGTCGAACGATTTTTCCGGGAATTCGGAGCGGAACAAAGGCCGTACTTCACAATTTGCCGGGGAAGGACCTCGATCGTAAAGAGGATATGGATAAAGCTTGGGCAACTATGGACCAGATAATTGACTACCTCCTCAGCTTCCTGGCAGGCAACGATTGCCGTACGCGAATAGGCTACACAAATAATCCGGAACTCTTTCATCATTACGACCTTGTTATCATCCCCTCGGGATTCTTCAACAACGCCATTTATGGCTCCAACGCTTCGCTGCCGGCGCTTCCACTCGACGAGTGGGAAGGAATTCCGCTGCTTTACGGTAGCCCATCTGTAAATATGTATGGAAAAACAACCGTTCTGCATGCCGATATTGTAGCAAGCGCCTACTTCCTTTTGTCGAGATACGAGGAGATTGTTAAGCCCAACGCGCGCGATGTTCATGGACGCTTCCCCGGAAAAGAATCGCTCCCTTACCGCGCCGGCTTTATCCACCGGCCCGTTGTAGACGAGTACCGGATTGCGCTGAGGCGTCTCATCAAGCTTCCGAGCCCTCCGCAAACCTTTGGCTGCATAGAACTTACGCATGATGTGGATGAACCGTACCTGTTCAGGTCGCCCCGCGGATTTGTTCGCTCGCTGATTGCCGGACGAGGGCTGCGCAAGTCGATTAACGGACTGACCGGCCCTCCCGCAAACGATCCATACTATACTTTTCCGTTGATGGCCGCCGCCGGAACACAACTTGCCGACATGTACGGCCCGCGGCTACGGCATTGCGTTTTCTTCCGCGCCGGGGGCCGAACGCCGTTCGATAAGCCGCGCTACAACCCTGCATCTAAGAACATAACGAGAATCGCAGAACTCTTCTCAACCCTTGAAGGATTTGAAATCGGACTTCATGCAAGCTACCAGGCAGGCATCGAACCCGCATTAATTTCCGGCGAAAAAGAACGCCTCGAAAGAGCCTTCAAACGCGAAATTTTTGCAAACCGCCACCACTTCCTCGCCTCCCGACAGCCCCAGGATATGAACGCCCTTATCGCCTCGGGCATCCGCCGAGATTATACTATGGGCTATGCCGACGTTGCCGGCTTTAGACTCGGAACCGCTCGTAACGTGCAATATATCAACCCCGCATGCCGAAAACTTACCGAGCTCGAACTTCATCCGCTGATGATAATGGACTCATCCCTTGAAGAGAAAAAATACATGGGGCTCACTTACCGCGAGGCAATTGAATACAGCCGCACAATAATTGACAACTCACGGAAAGTTGGCGGAAACATCACAATCCTTTGGCATAATACATCAATGACTAATAAGCCCGGCAGTTATCTTTCAACGCTTTACCCAAATCTTATCCAATACATATCCAAACAATAAGCCGCCCCAATACAAATGAAGAAAATCATCACAATAGTAGGCGCCCGCCCGCAATTTATAAAAGCAGCCATGGTAAGCCGAGCAATCATCGCCCATAACTCCGCCGGAATCAACCCCATACAAGAGCTGATACTACACACCGGCCAGCATTACGACCATGCGATGAGCAGCGCCTTCTTCAGCGACCTGGGCATCCCACAACCCGCATGGACGCTAAGCTGCGCCGCCGATACGCATGGCAAAATGACAGGGATGATGCTAACGCAAATCGAAGAAATACTCCTCGCCGAAAAGCCCAACGCAATAATTGTTTACGGCGACACCAACACCACATTGGCCGGCGCATTAGCCGCCGCTAAGCTCAATATCAGCGTTGTGCACATCGAAGCCGGCCTCCGGAGCCATAACCGCAACATGCCCGAAGAACTCAACCGGATCGTGACCGACCATCTCTCCACAATACTTTGCTGCCCAACTGTTTCGGCAATGCGCAACCTTGCCCTCGAAGGCATCGCAACCGGCGTTTACCATGTAGGCGACGTGATGTACGACGCCGCCATAACCTTTGGCGACGTTGCACGCCGAAAGTCTGACATCATGGCAGAGCTGGGAATACAACCCAAGGCCTTCCGCCTGTGCACCGTACACCGGGCGGAGAATACAGACAATTTTGATCGTCTCAACTCAATTTTCGACGCACTGTTACACATTGCGTCTGATCGCATCCCAATCATTTTACCCCTCCACCCCCGCACCGAAGCCCGCCTCGCACAGTTCGGAATACTCCACAAGATCAGGCAAGAGTCCGGCAAAATCAGACTGATACCGCCCGCCGGTTTCCTCGACATGGCAGCCCTTGAAATGCACGCCCTCAACATATTAACCGACTCCGGAGGAGTTCAGAAAGAAGCCTACTTCCATCGAGTTCCCTGCATCACGCTCCGTTCCGAAACCGAATGGATTGAAACCGTAGCCGCCGGGTGGAATATCATTGCCGGACACGATAAAGACAGCATCATCGCAGCCGTTTCCGCATCGCCCAACCGATTGCCTATCAACGAATACGGCCGCGGAGATGCCGCCAAGGCCATAGTTGGCCTCCTATGAAACGCGTTCTTATCATCTGCGATATATTCCCGCCATCGTTCGGCCCCCGTATGGGCTACTTGTGTAAATATTTGAGGGGAACAGGATGGGAGCCGGTAGTCCTGACCGAAAAGATGGCCGACCAAACATTTATGCTGCTGGAAGACGTATGTACCGTGCACGCAATACAATATTATCCTGAAGGCAAAGGAATCCGGTCGCATATATTACGCACAATTCTCTTGATCCTATCGGTCGCAGGGCTTAAAACTTATATATTTAAGCGCCGCGCACAACAATTGTTCGCCTTCCAACAGTTCAACATAATCCTTTGCAGCGCCTACCGCAGCTTCCCGCTCGGCGTTGCAGCCTCCACTGCTAAAAGGCTGGGCTTGCCGTGGATAGCCGACCTCCGCGACATTGTAGAGCAGTACTCCGGCCTCGAATTTGTAGCCACAAAACTCCCAGGGTTCATCATAAAAAATTTCGGGCGAATAATCCGCCGTCGATTCATAGTCTCCCGCAACCGCGCCCTAAGCAGCGCAGCCTGCGCAACAACCGTATCCGATTTCCATGTAAAAGCCTTAACGCCATACTGTTCCGCAGTACGATTGATTTATAACGGCTACGACCCAGAGTTGTTCCGCCCAAGATACATTCCAACCAACAAATTCATCGTGGTATACACAGGCCGCCTTATTAGCCCCGCCATGCGCGACCCCTCGCTCCTGTTCCAATCCATACGGCGCCTCTCGGCCGAAGGCCTGTTCACCCCCGAAACATTTCAGGTACAATGGTATACCGACCCCGCCTCCCAACGCGAAATTGAAGCCGAGGCAACCGCCGCCGAGGTTTCGCCGTACATGGATTACCGCAGCTACGTACCCGCATCGCAAATCCCAGACATTTTGGCAGCCTCCTCCATCGTTCTCCTGCTTGCAAACAAATCGTGCGACGGCGGTCCGCGCGGCGTTGTCACCACAAAAATCTTCGAGGCGATGGGCTGCGAGCGCCCAATACTGTGCGTCCGCAGCGACGAAGACGTCATTGCCTCGTTGCTCTCCTCGACAGGCTGCGGCCAGGCCGCCTCAACGCTCCATGAGACCTGCCAATTTGTCGAGCGCCTCTACAATGAATGGTTGGAGTGCGGATACACCTCTGTTAAAGTTAACCGTACCGTTATAGAATCCTTCTCGCGCTCCGGCCAGGCCAAGCAGTTTATAGATGTGTTCGAGGAATTTTCTGCCGGTGGGAATTATTGATATTTGGCGGGTTCATGGGATTTCTTTTTGATTGTCCCGGCGGCGGGGGGAGGCGCCGGCGTTTTGTTAAGGTCGTCCCGGCGCCGGGAAAATCTGAAAACTTTATGATTGATATAACACAATGGCGGGGAAAGTTGCGGGTATATTTTTAAGGTTGTCCCAACGGCGGGAAAAGTTGCGGGTATGTTTTTGGGGTTGTCCCAACGGCGGGAAAAGTTGTGGGTATGTTTTTAGGGTTGTCCCAATAGCTGGGAAAAATGCCGGTATAGTTTTGGGCTTGTCCCAATAGCTGGTAAAGTTGTTGGTATAGTTTTATGGTAGCCCCAACGCCGGGAAAAATTGCCGGTATGGTTTTAGCGTTGTCCCAATGGTGGAAAAAATGCAGATATATTTTTAGACTTGTCCCAACGCCTGGAAAAGCTGCCTATATAGTTTTATGGTCGTCCCAATGATGGGAAGAGTTGCGGGTATGTTTTTAGTATTGTCCCAACGGCGGGAAAAGTTGCGGGTATGTTTTTGGCCTTGTCCCAATAGCGGGAAAAGTTGCGGGTATGTTTTTAGGGTTGTCCCAATAGCTGTAAAAATTGCGGGTATGTTTTTGGCCTTGTCCCAATGGCGGGAAAAGTTGCGGGTATGTTTTTGGCCTTGTCCCAATAGCTGGAAAAGTTGCGGGTATAGTTTTAGGGTCGTCACGACACCGGGAAAGTCTCAAAACATTGTAATGGATATAACCCAACGGCGGGAAAACATGAACGGGTAGAAAGGGGCTCGTCCCAACGCCTGGAAAACGCCAAAGCTTCCCGATGAAGGCAACTCGACGCCGGGAAAACGCCAAAACTTTTTTTGGAGGTAACCAAACGCCGGGAAAACGAGAATCGGATCCAATTGGCGTTTTCCCGGCGTCGAGTTGTGTTAAATTCACTTTTTTGAGACTTTCCCGCTAACGGGAAACTTTCTTTTTTCCCGATTGGCGTTTTCCCGGAATCAAGTTGCCTCCAAAAAAAAGTTTTGGCGTTTTCCCGGCGTCGAGTTGCTTCCATTGGGAAGCTTTGGCGTTTTCCCGGCGTTGGGACGAATCCCTTTCTACCCGTTCATGTTTTCCCGCCGTTGGGACATGGTTGAAATATAGCGATAAGTTTTCCCGGCGTTGGGAAGCTCCCCTAAAAGTATTGGCAGGTTTTCCCGGTGTTGTGATAACCTTAAAGAGATATGGGTATGTTTTCCCGTCGTTGTGACAGGGCTAAAAATATAGTGGCAGGTTTTCCCGGTATTTGGAAGCTCCCCTAAAAGTATTGGCAGGTTTTCCCGGTGTTGTGATAACCATAAAACTATACCGGCAACTTTCCCCGGCGTTGTGACAACCTCAAAAACATACCGGCAACTTTCCCCGCGGCTGGGACAACCTCCCGAAAAAACCGTGGAATCTTCATAATCTTTGGGGCGCTGTCATCCGAAAGATATAATATAATGTATAGGGCGGGAATGCTTGCTTTTTTTTGCGTTCCACTTCTTAACAGGAAGTGGAACCGACGCCGGAGTTTATTATAAACAACTGTAATGGACGGGAGTATCTCTCGAAGAATTGCGGATATTGTTTTACGGAATTGAAACATGTAAACAAGTTTATGGGATCCGACGACGGGCAAGGGGCGTATACAGAGGGTTTAATAGCCTGTAAATTTGTTGTATCGGATTCTTTAGTATATTTACGTGCTCTAAACCTTTGCGTCGGTTCCACTTCCTGTTAAGAAGGGGAACGTAAAGGAGGAATATTATTGTTAACATAAAAATCAAAGTTCATGAAACATGTGAAAAATTTAATTCGCTCATCAAGCTCTATGATGAAATTGGGGCTTGCGGCTTGTTTGCTAATTTGCGGGGCAACCTCCCTTTGGGCCCAGCAGATCTCATTGACAGGCAAAGTAATAGACGAAAGGAAAGAACCTGTTATCGGCGCGAATGTGCTGGAAAAGGGTACATCGAATGGGGTTGTTACCGATATTGACGGGAACTTCTCCATACGGGTGGAGACAGGCGCCACGATTGTGGTGTCGTATATCGGATACAATGCGAAGGAGGTTGTGGTTGGAAATCAACGCTCCATTACGGTTTCGCTGGTTGAAAGCTCGTTGAATTTGGATGAAGTCGTGGTGATTGGATACGGTACCGTGGCTAAAAAGGAACTAACCAGCGCCGTATCGCATGTGTCTTCAAAAGACTTTCTTAACATCGGCAGCACCAACCCGGCTATGCAGATCCAGGGTAAGGTGGCCGGGGTTTCGATTACCAACACGGCGGCGGCCGATCCTAACTCCAGCGCAAGCATACAGGTGCGCGGCGTGGCGTCGCGAAAGGCCAGCAACGATCCTCTTATAGTGATCGACGGCGTGCCGGGAGGAAACTTGCAGAATATTAATGAGAATGACATCGAATCTATCGACGTCTTGAAGGATGGGGCGGCCTCGGCAATTTACGGTACGAGGGGCTCGAACGGCGTGGTGATCGTAACTACCAAGAAGGGAAACGCTGATGGGTCGGTTAATGCTTCGTATACGGGCTATTTGACGCTCGACGTGCCCAAGAAGCAGTTGCCGGTTCTGAGCGCAGAGGAGTTTCGCCGTCATATTCCGGAGCGTGGTTCGGATTTCGGAGCTTCCACCGACTGGTTCGACGAGATTACGCGCACGGGCGTGTCGCAGCAGCACACGGTGCAGGTGTCGGGAGGTACGGCTAAGAATAACTATCGCGTAACGGTGGACTACCGCAACGGCCAGGGCATCGACCTCAGGGCCGACAGGAAGGAAATAGGAGCCAGGGCGTCGGTAAATCATCAAGCGGCGAATGATCTGTACAAGTTTACGTTCAACGTATCGCCAAGGAAGATCGACTACAATAATACCGACCTCCGCCTCTTCTCGCAGGCGCTCACGCTGAATCCCACTATGCCTGTAATGAATCCCGACAAGCCCGGATATTATTACGAGGCGACGGGCTGGGAGGCTGAGAATCCCGTGGAGAAGTTCAACCTTGAGAAGAACGGAGGTATGAAGAAGTTCCTCGACTGGGACGGCACCTTCCGCCTCAATCTCTTACCCTTATTCGCCCCCGGTTATAACCACTCGCTCAACACGCAGATAACATTAGCCCAGCAGATCAACGAGGATGAACCCTTCTGGTTCCGCCCCTCCACTTCTACCCTCGCCATGAAGAGCGGACGCAAAGGCGAAGCCAGCCAGGAACGCAAGCGCAACCTGCAAGAGAGCTTGGAATGGCTCGTTAACTACGCATTTGAGAAGGGAGGGCACAACCTCAAAGCTATGGGAGGCTACTCCTGGCAATACTTCCAATACACAAGGCTGAAGGCGGAGAATAAAGACTTTGCCTCCGACGTATTGCTTTATAATAACCTCGGCAACGGCACATACAACAAGGAAGTGGCGGGCCGTTTGGGCATGGAATCGGAAAAGAACGATTCAAAGCTCATCGCCTTCTTTGGACGCATATCGTACGACTATATGGGCAAATATCTTGCAACGGCTTCGCTGCGCTACGAAGGCTCGTCGAAGTTTGGGCCGAACAACAAATGGGGATACTTCCCCGCAGTATCGGCCGGCTGGCGCATCAGCGAAGAAGATTTCCTTAAAGACATTCACTGGATAGATGATCTGAAAATCAGGGGAGACTACGGAGTTACCGGCAACCAGAACTTCGATAACTATCAATCGCTCGCTACTTACGGGAGCTACGGGCAGGTATATTTCGATAACCGCTATATCACCGGATGGTCGCCCAACAAGAATGTTAATCCCGATTTGAAATGGGAGAAGGGAAAGAATTGGAATATCGGTCTCGACTTCTCGCTCTTCAAAATACTAAGCGGAAGCTTTAACTACTACAACCGCACGCAGCAAGACCTCCTCGGCGATTACAACGTGCCATTACCGCCCAACATTGCCAGCAGCACCTTTGCCAACGTAGGAACAATGCGCAACCAGGGATTCGAGCTCGATCTAACCCTCGACGTAGTTAGCCGCAAAGACCTCTCCTACATAATCGGCCTCATAGGATACACCACCGACAACCGCTTCATCTCCTTCTCAAACGATATCTACACCGGACAGAAATTCTACTGGATGGACGGATTCCCAGCGCCCGGTAGCCCCGGACAGGTACAACGCATACAGGAAGGCGAACGCGTAGGAACATTCTACACCTACGAATACGCCGGAGTAGACGACCAGGGCAACTGGATGATATACAACAAAGACAACGTTGCAATCCCCATCAACGAAGGAAAAGACGAAGACAAGCGACCCGTAGGCAACGGGCTCCCAAAGTTCACCATGTCGTTTAATAACACCCTCAAATATAAAAACCTCGACATGACCCTCTTCTTCCGCGGAAACTTCGGATACCAGGTATACAACGTTCACGAGTTCTACTGGGGACTGCAATCGGCCGCGCCAAACCTCAACGTGCTCCAGGCAGCCTACGACAAAAACGCACACATCGTAAAAGGAATGAACGCACACAACAGCTACTTCGTGCAAGACGCCGACTACGTAAAGCTCGACGTTGCAACCCTTGGGTACACCGTTAAGCCCTCAAGTAAATGGCTCGCAAGCCTGAGAGTATACTGCACCGCGCGCAACCTCCTCGTAATATCAGCCTACGACGGCGTTGACCCCGACATATTCCCCACCAACGGACTCCAGCCGGGAGTTCCCGCCGACAAAAAAGGATACTACCCCTCCACAAGGCAATTCCTCATCGGAATACAAGCCAGTTTTTAATCATCAAACAACCATATCATGAAACCCAAACATATTAAAGCAATCCTGCTATTCACAATCATAATAGCCGCCGCGACAAGCTGCACCAACCTCGACGAGAACGTATACGATAAAATCACCTCCGAAACATTTTACCAAACTAAAGAAAACGTATACCAGGGATTCGTCCGCCCATTCGAGCACGCCTACTGGGCATGCGCCGGAGCAAGCTTCCAAGTAGCCGAAAACTCCTCCGATCACTTCATGACCCCAAACCGGCAAGGACACTGGCTCGACGGGCAAAACTACTTCCGCCTGCATTGGCACCAATGGACAATCGACGACTGGATCCCACGCGACGCATGGCTCAACAACTTCCAGGGAATCGTATACTGCAACAGCGCAATAGGCGACCTCTCATCGCTAACCCCCTCGCAGTTCGAAATGACCGACGCCGAAATGCAAAACCTCGTCGGCAACCTACGCACGCTGCGCGCATGGTTCTACATACGCCTCCTCGACATGTTCCGCAACGTACCCATATCCGATAAATTCCCCAGCGACGACCTCCTGCCAAAGCAAGCCACCCCGCAGGAAACATTCAACTTTATCGAAAAAGAACTAACCGAACTAATCCCCATCCTCAACGCCAAGCAAGGCGCCGCAGGCAACGGACCAAAACAAGGCCTCTGGACAAAAGCCGGCGCCGCGGCCCTGCTCGTACGCCTCTACCTCAACGCAGAGCTCTGGATAGGGCAAAACCGCTACGCCGACTGCGCCAGCATAGCCCAGAAAATAATCGACGGCGAATACGGATCCTACGGAATAGCCGCACGATGGGACGCGCCCTTCGACTGGAACAACGAAAACTGCGAAGAACTGATCTACGCCTTCACCAGCTCCTTCGGATACTCACACCACGTATACGGCAACGACATGTTCTGGTGGGGAGCCCCATTCAAAGCCGCCCCGTACTTCGGATTCACCGACTGGGGCGACATGAACCCACGATTCGCACTCCAGCCCGGACTCGACCTCAACGGCGCCGAATACAACTTTGCCAACGGCAAACCCGTACGCAAATTCATGAAATACCCCGACGACGTTCGACTCAACAAATACCGCAACCTCGGCAACAGCTCCCGCAGCGGGATGTTCCTCTACGGAGCCCTCGACTATCAAGCCTCCGACGGAACAACGCAATACTCGCGCGCCGACAACGGTAAATACATGCTCTACCTCCGCGACCAGGTAGGATGGTACGAAGACACCGACACCGCATCCATATCCCCCAAACCCTCCGGAGGAGCCCCCGTAATGATATCAGATATGGACCACGCCGACCAAAGCTCCGGATGGTGCATGATAAAATACCCCATCTACCGATCCGACGACGCCGGTAAAATGGAAGCCGACTACGCCCTCATACGCCTGCCCGAAATCTACTACTCGCTCGCCGAATGCAAGTTCCGCCAGGGCGACAAAGCCGCGGCAGCCCGCCTCCTCAACCAAGTCCGCTCCCGCTATTATCCCGAAGGATCGCCCAGCCTCTACAAAGAAGACGGCAGCCAGATAACCGAGCAGGAACTGCTCGACGAATGGGGACGCGAATTCCTCGGCGAAGGCCTCCGCCGAACCGTGCTGTGCCGGTTCGGAGTATACACAGGCCCATGGTGGGACAAGCAGCAGGAACCTGACAAACACACCATGATCCTGCCCTTCCACCGCAACATCCTAAGCGCAAACCCAAACCTCGTGCAAAACCCCGGATACCCCGACGGACGGGAAAACTAACCCCCGCGCGCCAATCGGCCGCACATAAAAACTAACCCCTCCGGCGCCCTTATAAAAGGGTCCGGAGGGGTCTCTCACGTTAACTGTATTCAAATATGTAATATCTTCCGTAAAACGTTCAATTAAAATCCGCCAAGCATCAGGTTAGTTTTTCATTCCATCAAATCAGTTTCTTATACTTTCAGGTTCGTCCCCGACTGCCTCAGGTTCGTCCCCGACTGCCTCAGGTTCGTCCCCGACTGCCTCAGGTTCGTCCCCGACTGCCTCAGGTTCGTCCCCGACTGCCTCAGGTTCGTCCCC
>JAITGL010000039.1 GCA_031280645.1 Tannerellaceae bacterium
TGGTAAGCGGTATACACCCGGTCTGCATTGTTAGGCAGGGGTTACATTATCGTGCGGCAGTTATATCATTAGAGTAGTTTTAGCGTTGCGTGTAAACTTTTGAGGCGTTCAAATGAGGCTAGATGTAAAGAGATGTATGACATTTCGTTTTTGCAGTCTCTGGATGACTGCTGTTATTTAGTTGTTGTTATTCGGATAGATATGATTTTTGTCTGAACATATTTTTAACGCCGTTTCGTTTTGCTCTTTTTACATTCCAGTGGCTTATGCTTCGCATCCTGCCCTTGGGCTTCTCCGGATTGATGTGAAAACTCCCGACGGCTATAACCGTCCGGATGCTACGATTCATGGCTTCGAGGCTTGTGTTGCATTATCGGATATTCCTATCCTTAACGGACAGTGGGACAAGCTTACCCGTTCCTACTTCTCAACGGTTTCCACCCTTGTTATTTCCGATTCTTCTTCTTTTGTCGGCAAGACTCTTCACTTTGCCGTTCGCTGGGGAAAATACTACGGGCGAAAAGGGGCCTTGGAGCGAGGTTTACAGCGTTGTTATCCGTTAATTAGAGATTATCCCGTTTGTTTAAGATGGAAAGGCCTCCGGGAAGAAACTTCCGGCGGCTTTTTATTTTGCAGCCTTGAGCTCAATCCTCATTTGCCAGAGCACGATGCCTGCCGCCACCGCAACGTTAAGCGAATGTTTGGTTCCGAACTGTGGTATCTCGATGCAGATGTCGCACATATCCATAACCTCGTTGGCAACTCCCTTTACTTCATGACCGAATATTACGGCATATTTCCGGCCTGGCTCGGCTCGCCATTCGCTTAGCGCAAGGCTTCCTTCGGCTTGTTCTACGGCGCAGATTGTGTATCCGCGGAGCTTCAGTTGCGACGCGGCCTTGGCGGCGCTGTTGAAATATTGCCAGCCAACGGCGCTTTCGGCTCCAAGGGCTGTTTTGTGAATCTCTGCATTGGGAGGGCAGGCAGTGATGCCGCAAAGGTATATTTCTTCGATCCGGAAAGCATCAGAGGTACGGAATATGGAGCCAACGTTGTGCAGGCTTCTTACGTTATCGAGTATTATGGTTAGGGGTAATTTGCTCTGGGCCTTGTATTCGGCAATGCCGAGGCGGTTGAGCTCGGTTACTTTTAATTTTCTCATGAGCGCTGGGTTTTGGATGCAAGGAGCGGGATAATGGGGCTTACGGGGGCGCTTTTAAAGGTTCTTTTTCCGTAGTAAAAAGTCTTTTCCGAGATATTTTTCTCTAACTATCTCATTGTCGGCAAGCTCTTCGGCTGTGCCTTGAAAGAGAACTTTCCCTTCGTAGAGCAGGTAGGCCCGATCGGTAATGCTTAGCGTTTCGTAAACGTTATGATCGGTAATCAGTATGCCGATATTCTTATGACGTAGGCGGGCTACGATTTGCTGAATGTCTTGCACGGCAATAGGGTCGACGCCGGCAAAGGGTTCGTCGAGCATGATGAACTTGGGGTTGATTGCAAGGCAGCGGGCTATTTCGGCACGGCGGCGTTCGCCTCCGGAGAGGCGGTCGCCAAGGTTGCGTCTTACTTTGGTAAGTCCAAACTCGTAGATCAGGCTTTCGAGTTGTTCTTTTTGTTCGGCGTCGGTTTTGCCGGTCATTTGCAGTACGGCGCGAATGTTATCGTCGACAGTCATTTTGCGAAATATTGAGGCTTCTTGTGCCAAGTATCCGATACCGCTCCTGGCTCTCATATAAACGGGATAGGAGGTTATATCGGTATCGTTCAGGAAAATCCGGCCTTCGTTGGGGGCTACAAGTCCTACGGCCATGTAAAAGGTGGTTGTTTTGCCGGCGCCGTTTGGGCCAAGTAGGCCTACTATTTCGCCTTGCTTCACTTCGATAGATACGTGATTTACCACCGTGCGCATTTTGTATTTCTTTACTAAGTTATCGGTGCGCAACACCATTTGTTGTTCGTATGCCATTATGATAAGATTTTTGCAAAGAAACAAAAAAGATGGTTCTTATAGGATAGGCGTTATCCATGCTTTCCTAATCTTGCCGGTTCTGTCGCTTTTGGGGGCTATAAATCATAACCGTTGCTCGTCGGCGTAGCTGTAATATGTATTGTCGGCAATAATAATATGATCGAGCAGGCGCATATTCATAATCTTGGCGGCTTTATTAACTTGAGAAGTAAAATTATCGTCGTTAACGCTTGGGCAACGATTGCCCGAAGGGTGATTATGACAAATGATTATACCCGTAGCGAGCGCCTGGATTGCCGCCTGCATAATGAGCCGGATATCAACATAGGTTCCGCTAGTTCCTCCCTGACTGATTTTTGATTTGCCAACCGCCACCGATGAGCTGTTGGTAAGCGCTATCCAGAGTTCCTCGTGCGGAAGGTCGCATAAAAGGGGGTAGAAGATCGCAAAAATATCATGGCTGCATTTTATAACGTTTTTCCTTACTCGCTCGCAAGCCGACCGGCGTCGGCCAAGCTCAAGGGCTGCCGATATGGCTATGGCTTTTGCTTCGCCGATGCCTTTAAAGCTTGCGGCAAGTTCGCGTACAGAGCGTTTCCCAAGCTCGTTGAGATTATTTTCGGTAGAATGAAGTATGCGCTGCGATAACTGCACGGCGGTTTCTTCGCGGGTTCCCGAGCCGATAAGTATCGCCAGGAGTTCGGCGTCGCTAAGCGCCGATGCTCCCTTGAGGAGCATCTTTTCGCGTGGGCGATCTTCGGTTGCCCATTCTTTTATAGGAAAATGTGGGGTCACAGTTAAGGTTTTGTGCGGTTGGCGAGGTTATTCGCGAACGCGTCCGGCATAAGATCCGTCGCGAGTATCAATTTCTATTTTCTCGCCGATACTGATAAATAATGGAACTCTAACTTCGGCTCCGGTTTCAACGGTGGCGGGCTTGAGGGTATTAGTGGCCGTATCGCCCTTGATGCCAGGCTCGGTGTAGGTAACTTCCAATACTACATGGGGCGGGAGATCGCAGGTAAGAATTGTTTCGGAGCCAGCGTGCACCATAGCTTCAACGATTGCTCCTTCTTTGAGAAACTGAACTCCGCTTATGCTTTCTCCGGGAATACTTATCTGGTCGAATGTTTCGGGGTGCATAAAGTTGTAGCCCATATCATCTTTGTAGAGGAATTGATAAGGGCGCCTCTCGATACGCACTTCGTCAACCTTTACGCCGGAGTTCCAGGTTTTGTCGATTACCCGTCCGGTTGTTACGTTTTTAAGTTTGGTTCGAACAAAGGCCGGGCCTTTTCCGGGTTTAACGTGTAGGAATTCTACGATAAAATAATATGTACCGTCGATATTGAGGCACATCCCGTTCTTGAAATCTGCAGTAGTTGCCATAAAATAACATTGTATTTTGGGAGTGAATAATTAAAATAACTGTTTAAAACCGGACGGCAAAGTTATTGTGAAGTTCCGAAAATCCAAATATCCATGATCGGAGCGGCATGCCTCGGCATCTTTTTTGTTACGATCTATTGCGTAGATAAAAAAGATAACTTACTTTTGCATCGCAATTCTTCCTTAGCTCAGTCGGTTAGAGCATCTGACTGTTAATCAGAGGGTCCTTGGTTCAAGTCCAAGAGGGAGAGCGAGAATTACGGAATCCACTGCAATCTGTTGATTGCAGTGGATTTTTTAATGCGTGCCGAGCATGGCAAATAACTTGGGGGGTGGAAGTCCCAACCACGGGGGCAGGTAGCGACCAACCGTTATCTGAAGGCAAGGGTGTCCACCGGGAGGGGAATCCGAAAGAAGCCGCAGGCAAAATCCCGTTCTGAGGAACGCGAACATCATATAAGGCTTATACGGCAAGGACGAGTTTGCATGACAAAACGAAATCCTAAAGCTATCCGGATGCTGTGGAGTAAATGATGCGGATATATGGGATGCAAGTTATAGTCTTACATCGGGAGGTCTCGCGGACGTG
>JAITGL010000006.1 GCA_031280645.1 Tannerellaceae bacterium
TGAATTTCATTACCAATCTGGTTGCCGGGATTATAGCATATAACTTTCTACCTAAGAAACCTTCCTTGAATCTCGACATCGTTGATAATGATGCCTTACGGAGTATTGCTTAGGTCGAATTCACGTTAATTCCCGTTCGAGGGGCGTCTCAAATCCCCTCAAAACCATCTGCCTTTGACTCTCGCAGGGTGCATTAAATGCACGACTTTTGCGCCTCTCTTTCATTTTTCCTTGTACTCCTTTCTACAAAGCTAACTATCTTTCACTGCTTTACATCGGGTTAGGAGAAAATCAGCAGGGCCTAAATATATATGCGATTTAGGTAGTTGAGAAAACGTTTTTCGTAGTTAGGAAAACAGTTTTCGTAGCTGCGAAAGCCGCTCGATTGCTACGAAAACCGTTTGGGTAGCTACAAAAACACTTTTCGCAGCTACGAAAAGAGATTGGGCAGCTACGAAAATCGTTTATGTAGTTGGGAAACCGTTTTTCTTAGTTAGGAAAAACGATTTCCCAACTACACAAACGACGTTTTTCACGGTAACGATTTTGTATTTAGCTCGATAATCGGCCGTTTTACAGCAAAATATGGGCTGCCGGACTGTGGGATTTGCTTGGGTAAAGAGACGTGAGGGATGTACATATCATACAGGGGCGGGATGCGCATTACCGGTAATGTGGGGCGATCAAATCGGAAAAGATGTTAATTTATTGGGATGTATCAGTTTAAATGTTTTGTTTAAACGACCATTTTTTTCTGACAATTCCAAATCGAAAACAGAAATAAAGCATGACGGCTAAGATTAAAGAAAGGGATGAGGCAAATATTCCCGAAGGTGGAAAAGAGTTTGCAGGCAAAACGCAGATGCCTAAAGTTTTGCGCAGAGAGTAAGAACGCAATAATTTATTTGTCAAGCAATGTTTCAAACAAGAGAAATGAGAAGGAAAGATCGTGAATTGAGTAGCGATGTAGCGTTTGAAATCCTAAAGAAAGGGAAATACGGCGTAATGTCGGTTGTTAGCGAAAGTAGTTTCATCTGCAAAATTTATAGACAGGCCGCCATAACGCCTCATAGCGGTAGGACGATCTTTGAAACATTTTCACGTGCTATTTAATTATATAATAGAACGACTGGCGAGATAGAACCCATATATTTCGCTACGTCCTTCCGGATGTATGTAGGCCCTGCTGATTTTCTCCTAACCCGATGTAAAGCAGTGAAATATAGTTAGCTTTACAGAAAGGAGTACAAGGAAAAATGAAAGAGAGGCGCAAAAGTCGTGCATTTAATGCACCCTGCGAGAGTCAAAGACAGATGGTTTTGAGGGGATTTGAGACGCCCCTCGAACGGGAATTAGATAGTGCGAACCGTTGGGTCATTCCGTCCCACCTCATTCCCTATGATGAGATATGTGGAATTTACAGACGGAAAGCGCCCCTTTCGTCGAGAGGACGTCCGAGCATTAATCCGCGTATTGTATTGGGGCCGCCGATGATCAAATATCTCTGTAATTTGGATGATAGGGAGACCGTAGATCAGATTTCGGAGAATGTGTACATGCAATACTTTCCCGGTTACTCAAGTTTTACAAGCGACAAGCCGTTCGACGCTTCCCTGTTTGTGGACATTCGCAAACAGTTGGGATTGGAAATTATCAACATTGAGCTTTGCGTCCATGCTTCTGAAACGGTTTTGTCATTTAAATCAGATAGAAATTAGCTTCTCATAATTAAAAACTCATTTGCCTTGGCCCTTGCGCAACGCACGTTTTCGTTTCGAAAAACCGATTTCCTCCAGTGGCTTCGCCTGACAAACTTCAATAGTTTTGATACATTCCTTACTCGATTATAATTCCCAAAAGTGTACGGAAAGGTTGACGGTGGTTCCGTTTTGTGGTGGCATTTGTTGGCGAATTAATATTTTAATTCAGGCGCATCCTCTTACTTTCGACAAATATCAGATGAAGTATTTTTATGTGATACAGACCCTTTACACTCAGCAACAGCAAATGTACAGCTCGGGGAAACATAGGGTTGAAGACCGTATCGCGAGTATTTATCAGCCGCATGTACGTCCCATTGTCAGGGGCAAAGCGCAGGCTAAAGTCGAATTTGGCTCAAAGATTCATGTTTCGGTAATAGATGGTATCAGTTTTGTGGGTGAATTGAGCTGGGATGCTTTCTTAAAGCCAAGCCGCTTGGCAGACCTTCGGCATTGTCAATTCAAGTAAGTCCGGGCGAGCGCAATCCGATATAGGGCAAGTTCGGGCAGGGCAAAACGGCTTATGGACTTGGTCGTATCAAAGCCCGGCTGAAAGAAACGAGCGAATCATTGATTGCAGGTATCTTTATGATACTCAACTTAGTCAAGCTGGCGGGAGTAGTACTCCCATGCTTAATTGTAAACATAAAGATGTAACTGGCATCATGGCTTTGGACCGGCATCTATGGCAAGCAGGTGAAATTTGGGGACGTTTGGAGTTTAACAGCAGGCCCTACTTAATTCATGGGGAGTTACAGATCTCACCGTTGATGATTTCCAATTAATAATTATTTAACTAAGTTTGCCGACATAAATTGTCCTAATTTAATATCCTGATAAACATGATCACCAGAAGAGATTTTTTTAAGATTGCCGCCGCCGGCGGAACTTTGGCTTCGATTGGAGAGGTTGCGGAGGCTCAAAACATGTTACATAACGTATTACCCGCCGCTGATTTCGCTCGCGAAGGCGGACGGCAAATTCCGGTTATTGCCGAGGCCGATCTCGTTGTTGCTGGCGGCGGCGCAAGGGCTGTGGCACTCGCCAAAGCCGCGGCGCGAACGGGTTGCCGGGTTTTTCTTGTTGCCGAATTACCTTATTTGGGCGACGATATTTGCGGATCGTTCAACTTCGACAGGGCCGAGGGCGAACGGCCGTTGGAGGATATCGGGCGTAAGATTTTTACTTCGGCAGCCAATCCGCTTCCTCTACATGTTAAAACGACGCTCGAAAATGAACTTATTGATTACAACGTTGACTTCCTGTACAGCTGTTTTATAACCGAGGCTTTGGTAAACGGCGCCGGGGCGATTGCAGGCGTTGTGATTGCCAACCGGTCGGGTCGCCAGGCTGTGAAGTGCCGCGCGGTGGCCGATTGCACGCATCTGGGATCGGCATCCTCGTTTTTCGGGGCGGAGAAGATTGTTCGGTCGGCCGCCGGAGAGGTTGAGTTTACGTTCGTTACGGCTGGCGGCAACGTTAAGCGTAACGAGGCGATTGCGCGTGCCGAAGTTTTGGCAAATCCGTTGTCGTTTGGCGGAAAAACTTGGCCGCTCACGCGATATATTTTTACTTTCGAGTATGACGGAAGTTTTGCCTCGCTTGCCAATATTGAACAAAAGATACGCAGCGCGGTTTGGGACCCCGACCAGGTTGACAGTTCCGATCTGCTCTGGTTTATGCCTCCAACGGCTGTTAAGTGCCGCGAAACGGTAACTCGCATTACTTCGCTCAGGCGTATTCCCTTAGAAGCGTTCATGGCCGACGGCATTGATAACCTTTGGGTTTTAAGCCCGTCGGCCGGCATGAGCAAAGATGTTGCCGCCGAAGCGATGCGGCCGCTGAGCGCAATGCTGCTGGGCGGCATAGTGGGCGAAACAATAGGCAGGGGCATTAATGATATTGCCGACCCGGGCATCTCTTTTGTGAGGAATACATCGCCCGAAGGATATAATTATGGCGAAATTGGAGAATTGCTGCACCCTCTTCGCCCGGCCAGAAACCTGGGATACGTACACTCGCAAGATAGTTCCCTGCCGGTACTCGGCCGCTACGACGTTGTGGTTATGGGAGGCGGAACGGCCGGTTCAACGGCTGCCGTATCGGCCGCAAGGGAAGGCGTAAAAACTCTTGAGATAGAGTACCTCCACGGGCTCGGCGGACTAGGAACCTTGGGCCGCATCGGTAGATACTGGGACGGATACCGCGACGGCTTCACGGCCGAAATGGATAAATCGGTGAGGGCTATGGCTCCCGAAAACCATCCACGCCAGAGAAATGATTGGCAGGAAGAATCCGTAGCCGATTGGAAAGCCGAATGGCTGCGCAGCGAATTCCTGAAGGCCGGCGGAGAACTCTGGTTCGGAGCGCTCGGATGCGGAGCCGTTGCCGAACACGGATCGGTTAAGGGAGTGGTTGTGGCTACTCCATACGGGCGCGGCGTGGTACTTGCTAAAGTTGTAATCGACAGCGCAGGCAGCGCCGATATTGCCATCGCCGCCGGAGCCGCCTACGAGTATACCGGCAGTCAAACCTTAGCCGTTCAAGGAGCCGGCGCCGGTTTCAATAATCCGGGCAGCAATTACCTGAACAACGATTGGCTGTTTGTTGACGACGCCGACATCCTTGACGTATCGCGGGCCTTTGTTCAAGGCAAGATAAAATCGCAAGGACAATACGACCTCGTTAAGCTCCCCCAAACCCGCGAACGCCGCCGCATAGCCGCCGAACATATCGTATCGGTTACCGACGTACTAACGCACAGGCGTTACGACGACGTAATCTCCTATCACCGCAGCTCATTCGACACCCACGGAATGATCGTCGATCCCTACTTCATACTAAGCCCCCCGATGGAGCGTCACACTATTTACGACGCCGACGTTCCGCTTCGCAGCCTCCTGCCGAAAAACCTTGAGGGCATACTCGTTACCGGTCTCGGAGCCGGAGCCCACCGCGACGCCATGCCCGTTATCCGAATGAGGTCGTGCCTGCAAACGCAAGGACATTCGGTTGGCTACTTAGCCTCCGTTGCCGTAAAAGAGAATAAGCCTTTACGCAAGATCGACATCAAGAAGATACAACAGCGACTGGTCGAGATAGGCAACCTGCCCGCCCGCATCCTTACCGACAAGGAATCGAAGCCCGTTGACGCCCATGCGATACACGAGGCCGCGCTATCGGTTACAAACAATTACGCCGGCCTCGAAATACTGCTTTCCGACCACAAGCGATGCCTCCACAGCGTGAAAAAACGCTTCGACTCGCCGCTCGACAACGCTGCGTCGATCATCTGCGCATCAATACTCTGCATACTTGGCGACGGATCGCAGGCCTCGATACTCGAGCAAGCCATCGAATCGGCGGCCGGATGGGACAAAGGCTGGCACTACACCGGCATGGGCCAGTTCGGTATGAGCCTCAGCAGGCTCGACGCGCTGATCGCCGCCCTTGGTAACACCCGATTGCCGTCGGCGCTCCCTTGCATAATCAACAAAGCCCGACTACTTACGCCCGACGACGAGTTTTCGCATTACCGCGCCGTATGTAAAGCATCCGAAGCAATTGCCAACCCCGCCGCCTCTACCGTACTGGCCCAACTGCTAAACGCGCCCGGCGTAATCGGACACTCAATTGCCAACTACGCCGACGCCCAACGATCAACCGTTCCGGGTATGGAAGACGTAAGCGTTAGAAACATCGCCCTGAAAGAAATCCACCTCGCCGGAGCGCTCTACAAATGCGGCGACGTAAATGGCCTTGCCGAAAGCGTCCTGCACAGCTACGCCAACGGTCTCCAGGGACATTACGCCAGGTATGCAACAGAAATTCTTTTAGAATCGAAACATGAAAACTAATCTACCCCAAACATGAAAGCAAAGCTCGCGCCAACCATATCCCTCCTGCTCCTCGCCTTCGCAAGCCTTAATGCGCAATCGCGCTACGACCTGGTAATCGTAGGAGGCAACCCCGGAGGCATTACCGCCGCGCGACTGGGCAAAACATCTGTTATCCTCGAACGAACGGCTTACATCGGCGGACTGCCGGCCAACGGTCTCGGCGCAACCGACATCGCCACGCGCGAAGCTACAACCGACTATTCCGCGAATTTGTCAACCGCGTTAAGCAACGCTACGTCTACGCCTACGGCGAATCGTCCGAACAAGTAAGCCTTTGCAGCGACGGGTACCATTTCGAACCCTCGGTTGCCGCCAAAGTATTTAACGACATGATTGCATAGCGCCAAGAGAAAATAACAGTACTCAAGATGCGGCAATTCAACGCCGAGCCGACCAACATCGCAATCCGCAACAACCGAATCGAAGCCATTACTGTAACCAACCGCCAAACCGGCCAGGCAGAAACCTACGAAACGTGAGTTCGACCTAAGCAATACTCCGTAAGGCATCATTATCAACGATGTCGAGATTCAAGGAAGGCTTTTTAGGTAGAAAGTTATATGCTATAAGCCCGGCAACCAGATTGGTAATGAAATTCACGGCGCTACGATGACGGGTATGCT
>JAITGL010000036.1 GCA_031280645.1 Tannerellaceae bacterium
CGCTGACATCCCATGGCGTCGACCCTTACCGCGCAGCCTTTTATGTCCAACAGGTCTATGAGGGAGGGGATAGCGGTTATCTCGTTGCTTTTTCCCAGGCGGCTACCTGTCCCAAACATAGCCCGCTTTGAGTGGCGTATGCCGGAACAATATGTATTGCAGAGCTTTGCCCATGATGCGAGTTACGGATAGTCTTGCCGGCGAGGGCCACTAATTCCTCAACCGCATCAGCTCGCAAACCATTCACCCACTGCTTAAAACAGCTTTCGAATTCCGCAGTAGCTATGCCAATTTCACAACTTCACCCTTTTTCAGTGAATAGCGTTTACCGATCTTTTCTATCAAACGACCTGTTTCCTTGTCAATGGAAACGGTCGTGAATACTACATTCCTGTACTGATTTTGCATAGTAATTACTTTTTAATGGAAAATCATTTTATCAAACGTCTGATAATTAGCGACAAACTAAAATGGATAGTTGTCAGACTAATTACCGTTTGATTTTACAAACTGTTAAAGCCGAAGGTTTTCCCCCGCAGGGCAAGAGGTTAGAACAGGACACAGTCCAGTTCCCTCTTGCTCAATTCAGCAAAAACAAAAAGAGCGGTGAGCGATGTTGTTTTTGCTGAATTCGGAGCATTAATACAAGGCGTAAACTAAAACGAGCCTTCGTTAGTTTCTTCATTCTGCTTTAAACTTAAAAAAGCAGAATCATTCATCTTCGTTACCCTTATCAGCCTTCGGATACTTCTTTGCAAACTCCTGATAAGTCCCGAAGTCCATATGCTCACGAACAAATGCACGAACATCATTTACACGATAATAGGTTTTATGACCTATTGCAAAATAAGGGAGTTTTTATTCGTCCTATACCTTTTGAGTGTCCGATAAGACACTTTGAGAAGAAAGACTAAATCTTGATTATCCAAAATCATTTCGTCTTCTTCAAATATATCGGATTTATTAATCATGGATTTCAAGTCCTGACTGATTTCATTGAGTTTCTTGGCAGCATCTCCATCCATTTTTTTCAAAATCTTCATCATTAATATATATATTATTTTATTTTACAGATTAATACTATTTATTTTCAATGAGTTGATGAAGTAAAGGACGGAAGAACGAAGCAAATAAAATAGGGTAATCCCTATTGACTACCCTAAAACTGACTTCCCAAAAACTCAAATTAACCACTTATGAATTCATCTTTTTCATCTTCTTTTTACGGTTTTTACGAATGATGATTTTTTTAGGGAATCCAGTGCCTTGGTTAGGTTGTAGGTCTTGCGCTTGAATACTCGTCTTTTTGCTTTGTAAGCATCCCCGAACGTGAAATTGAAAGCTTGTTCCAAAACATGGGCGATATGAATATATGGAGCCGGATTTCCTTCTTCATTAAGGAACTGTCCTGAAAGTTCAAATGAAACAGCAAACTCTCCCATGCTAGCAATCCCCAAGCTATGGCAACATTAGATTTTGCAATACCACATGAATACTCAAATACACTATTATAATTGGCAAAACGAAATGTACCAGTTTGGAAAACGAAATGGCATTAAAAAACGACGCACAATTATATATGGGTCACAATGGAGGCAATACTCCGGAGTATTTGCAGAAGCTATTACAACTGCTTGCAACCCTAAAGGGGAAAGTTCATGCTAAGCAACTATTCCTCCGAGCTGCTCTCCTCCTTTGTTCAACGAGCCGGATGGCGCATCATTGAGCTTGACTTGCCGCGTCCTGCCGGTGGAGGACGTAGTCCCGAAGTCCTTACCATGAACTACGATTTCAAAGACGCTCAAGAGGAAGTCCAGGCCGCATGAAAGGAAAATACAGAAATGCTGAAAGCTAAAACGATGGGTAATAGACAATGCCAGTCGTTTTTTAACGCTCGAAAAGCTTTTGCGCGTCGTTTTTTAATGCCATTTCGTTTTTGCAATCTCTGAATTTGCTTTGCCATTAAGCTGTTGTTATTCGGATAGATATAATTTTTGCCTGAACATATTTTAACGCCATTTCGTTTTGCTCTTTTTAGACGGGGCTTTAGCTCAACCTGTTTATTTATTCCTATATTTGCCTCCATTCAAAATAGTACATTAAACATTATCCTCAATTTATATGAAAACAAATTATGAAATACGCTTCGCGGCGCATCCCGACGATGTAAAGACTTACGACACGGCCCGTCTGCGGAAAGAGCATCTGATCGAAAACCTATTTACGCCCAACGAAGCGAACATGACTTACACCATGTACGACCGCCTGATAATAGGCGGAGCAATGCCGGTAGGAGAAACGCTAAGCCTCGAAGCCATCGAACCGCTGAAAGCCGCTTTCTTCCTTACGGGAAGAGAAATCGGGATCTACAACGTTGGCGGAGCCGGACGAATCACAGCCGGCGCCTCGTCCTTCGACCTGCAATTCAAGGAAGCCCTCTACTTAGGCATGGGCAACCGAACCGTAACCTTCGAGAGCCTCGACCCCAACGCGCCTGCCAAATTCTACTTCAACTCAACCTCCGCCCACTGCAATTATCCCGACCGCAAAATAACAAAGGCCGACGCCGTTGTGGCCGAGATGGGATCGCTCGAAGGATCGAATCACCGCTCCATAAACAAGATGATCGTATCGCAAGTACTGCCCACATGCCGCCTCCAGATGGGAATGACGGAACTGAAGCCCGGCAGCGTTTGGAACACAATGCCCGCGCACACACACCTGCGACGAATGGAAGCCTACTTCTATTTCGACGTCCCGCAAGAGCGAGCCATCTGCCACTTCATGGGCCAACCGCACGAAACCAGGCACATCTGGATGCAAGCAGAGCAAGCCGTAATCTCGCCCGAATGGTCGATACACTCTGCCGCCGGCACAGGCAATTATACCTTTATCTGGGGAATGGGCGGAGAAAACCTCGACTACTCCGACCAGGATTTTTTTAAAGAAACAGAACTCAGATAATAATACCCCATGAACATGTTCGACTTAACCGGAAAAACAGCATTCATAACCGGAGCCTCCTACGGCATAGGATTCGCCATTGCCGAAGCCCTGGCCGAAGCAGGCGCAAGCATTGCCTTTAACGATATCAACGGCGAGCTCGTAGCCAAAGGACTCGACGCCTACCGCGCCGCCGGAATCAACGCCCGCGGATACGTGTGCGACGTAACCGACCAGAAAGCCGTACAGGCAACCGTTGCACAAATCGCGTCGGAAGCCGGAGTAATAGATATACTCGTTAACAACGCCGGAATAATCCGACGCGTTCCGGCCCTCGAAATGGAACCCGACGACTTCCGCAAGGTTATCGACGTTGACCTTACCGCTCCATTCATCGTCGCAAAAGCCGTAGCTCCGGGAATGATAGCCAAGGGAGGAGGCAAAATAATCAACCTCTGCTCGATGATGAGCGAACTTGGCCGCGAAACCGTTGCCGCTTACGCCTCCGCTAAAGGCGGACTTAAAATGCTAACCCGTAACCTCGCCTGCGAATGGGCAGAACATAACATCCAGGTGAACGGCATAGGCCCAGGCTACATCGCCACCCCCCAAACAGCCCCGCTGCGAGAAGAGGGCCATCCGTTCAACCAGTTTATTATTGCAAAGACCCCCGCCGCGCGATGGGGTACAACGAACGACCTGAAAGGCCCCGCAGTGTTCCTCGCCTCCGCAGCATCCAACTTTGTAAACGGACACATACTGTACGTCGACGGAGGAATCCTGGCATACATCGGCAAGCAGCCCAAGTAAGCAGCCCACAATTTAATACCATGATGAAACGCATACTGCCTTACGCAGCCGCCGCCTTGCTCCTGCACTCCTGCGCCGAAGCCCCAATTAAAATAACAGTCGGCAACAGCCTCGACTTCGATCGCCAAAACGAGATGGTAGAAATCGACGCCTCGCTCATCCCGGCCGATTTCAAAAACAAAACATACATACTCCGCAACGCCCAAGGCCAGGAATGTCCCTGGCAACTGTCGGACAACGAAAGCCTGTTTATTTTCCAGGCAAGCGTTCCCGCCGGCAAGTCGGTTACATACGAACTCCGGCAAGGCCTCCCCAGGCCAGTAACGCCCCGAACCGACGCCCGCTTCGTTCCCCAAAGGAAAGACGACCTCTCCTGGGAAAACGACATGGCAGCCTACCGTATGTATGGCCCCGCCCTCGCCCCCGAAAACCCAAGCAACGGAGTAGACCTCTGGCTCAAATGCACCGACAGCCTCGTCACAGCCAAACTGTACGCCGACGAACTCGAGCGAGGAATATCATACCACGAGAACCACAGCGGACTCGGCTTAGACTGCTACGACGTTAAGCACACCGCAGGCGCAGGCGGCATAGCCCCCTACACAAGCAGATTATGGACCGGAAATCATTTCAACCGGCACGCAATCCACCAGAACGGCCCCCTACGCTCCATCTTCACGCTATCGTACGACAACGCCCCCGTCGACAGCCTCGCATACCGGCAAGAAATAACGATAACCGCAACCGCCGGCAGCCTCCTCAACAAAGCCGCAGTATCATACCACGGCCCCGCCGCCGACATGAAACTCGCCGCCGGCATTTACCTCCACGACGGCTCAGGCAATATGTACGCCGACCCGGCCTCATCCCTGATCGGATACGCCGAACAAGCCCTGTCGGGACTTAAAAAAGAACCACAGGGAAAAAACTACGCAGGAGTATACCTCCCCGGAAGCTCCGGCATCATAACCCAGGACAACCACCTCCTCATCCTGAAAGACTATCGCCCCGGCGACACAATAACATACTACTTCGGCGGCGGATGGAGCAAATGGAAATACCCAACCGAACAGGAATGGTTCGCCGCCCTGGCGCAATTCAGCGCCGCCCTACGGCAACCCTTCAACATACAAATCACGAAACAAGATTAGTACCCATGAAAAACAACAAACCAATGACAAATTACAGGTGGATGATCTGCTCCATGCTCTTCTTCGCCACAACCGTAAACTACCTCGACCGCCAAGTACTCTCCCTCACGTGGGACGAGTTCATCAAGCCCACATTCCACTGGAACGAATCCCACTACGGAACCATCACCTCCATATTCTCCATCGTTTACGCAATCTGCATGTTATTTGCCGGCCGGTTTATCGACTGGATGGGAACCCGCAAAGGCTTCCTCTGGGCCATAGGCGTATGGTCGGTAGGCGCATGTATGCACGCCCTGTGCGGACTGATCACCCAACAATACACAGGCCTCGGCTCCGCCGCCGAGCTAATGAAAGCAACAGGCGATGCAGCCGTACTGATCGCCACCGTAAGCATGTACAGTTTCCTTGTAGCCCGCTGTATTCTGGCGCTCGGCGAAGCCGGTAACTTCCCCGTAGCCATAAAAGTTACAGCCGAATTTTTCCCCAAAAAAGATCGCGCCTACGCAACCAGCATATTCAACTCCGGCGCCTCCATCGGCGCGCTCGTCGCACCCCTTTCCATTCCCCCGCTCGCCAAAGCCTGCGGCTGGGAGATGGCCTTCATAGTAATAGGAGCCCTCGGATTCCTCTGGATGGGATTCTGGGTCTTTATGTACAAGAAACCCGAAGAACACCCATCGGTTAACAAAGCAGAGCTCGAGTACATACTCTCCGATCGCGAAACACCCGAGGAGAAGCCCTCCGGCGACGAAGGGCCGAAGCTCTCGCTGCTGGAATGCTTTAAATACAAACAAACCTGGTCGTTTGCATTCGGTAAGTTCATGACCGACGGCGTATGGTGGTTCTTCCTCTTCTGGACGCCCTCCTACCTCAACACCCAGTTCGGCATCAAAACGAGCGACCCTGTCGGAATGGCCCTCATCACAACCCTCTACGCCGTCACGATGCTATCAATTTACGGAGGCAAAATACCCACCCTGATCATTAACCGCACCGGCAAGAACCCCTACGCAGCCCGCATGCAAGCCATGCTGATTTACGCCTTCTTCCCCCTGGCCGTACTTTTCGCCCAGCCCCTCGGATCAATCACACCCTGGTTCCCGATCATATTAATAGGAATAGGAGGAGCCGCCCACCAGTCATGGTCGGCCAACATATTTTCGACCGTAAGCGACATGTTCCCCAAATCGGCCATAGCAACCGTAACCGGCATAGGCGGGATGGCCGGCGGCCTGGGCTCGATGCTGTTACAGAAAAGCGCCGGCAACCTCTTCGTATACGCCGGCGAACACCACCTCCGATTCATAGGCTTTGAAGGCAAGCCAGCCGGCTACTTCATTGTATTCTGTTTTTGCTCCATCGCCTACCTGATAGGCTGGGCGGTAATGAAAACCCTCGTCCCCAAATACAGGATTATCGACGCAAACAAATAAAACGTCGCCCCAAAGCGCCGGAACCCATCCCCACGCCCCCACCCCCTCTGCGGAACTCCCCCACCCATCCGGAGTTCCGCAGCCCCCCGCAAAAAAAATCCCCAGCCCCCCGCCAAGCCGCGCCCGCCCGAAAAAATCCCCGGCTAATCCCCCACTCGCCGCCGCCGCTTCCCCCCATCCCATTCACCCCTTCGCGCCCCATCCCCCACCCGCAGCTCCCCGCCTCAACGTTACTCAACGCTGCGACGGGCCGCCGGAAAATCATTCAACCGTTCGCAACCTTGCGACGGGTTGCCGGGAAACCGCTCAGCCGTTCGCAAGGTTGCGACGGGTTGACGGGGATCAGTTCAGTCGTTCGTAACGTTGCGACGGGCCGCCGGAAATCAATTCGGCAAATCGTAACGTTGCGAAAGCTCGATGGAAATCCATTCGGCAAATCGTAACGTTGCGAAAGCTCGACGGGAATCAATTCAGCAAATCGCAATGTTGCGAAATGCCGCCGGGAATCAATTCTACAAATCGTAACGTTGCGAAAGCTCGCCGGAAAACGATTCGGTATTTCGTAACGTTGCGACGAGCTGCCGGAAATCAATTCGGCAAATCGCAATGTTGCGAAAGCTCGCCGGGAATCCATTCGGCATTTCGTAACGTTACGAAAGCTCGACGGAAATCAATTCGGCAAATCGTAATGTTGCGAAAGCTCGA
>JAITGL010000037.1 GCA_031280645.1 Tannerellaceae bacterium
CCCCGGCCCGTTTCCGCATCTACTATGGCCTCTGCTGACTTCTCACGACTAGCTTTACTCCGTGCTACTGTTTCCTATATCCTTCACACGTCCGTGAGATCTCCCGAGGTAAGACACCACACTTTCATCCCATGTAACTGCAACATTTACACTGCCGCCTCCGGGTAGTTATTGGACTTCGTTCCGTGTGGCAAACTCATCCGACGGCTTGTGCCTGATGTTATTCGTGTTCCTCAGTTCGGGACTTTGCCTACAGCTTCTTTCGGATTCCAACTCGCGAAGGACACCCTTGCTGTTCGGCTAACGGTTGGTAACTACCTACCCCCGTAGTGGACTTCCACCACCAAGTGTTGGCGCCATGCTCGGCACACCACCAAGAAAGAAGGCGTCCTTTAGAGACGCCTTCTTGGAGTAAAAAATAAATAAAATGAAACAATGAAAACCACAAAATATTATTGGGCCCCGCTAAGGGCGGAATAACTGATCTTCAGTGCATACGCTTCACGCAAGGCTTGCTTGACGTCGGTTATGATACCCATTTTGGTATCTCTATCGGCTTTAATTGAGACTGTCATCAGCGGCTGATCTTCTTCTTTCATACTCGACTTTTCCTGAGCGATGTAATCCTGAATTGCCGAGATTTCTTCAAACTGATCGTTCAACTGTACGCGTGTTGCAGAACCCAATTTGGCCTTATACTTCTCAACCGGCTCGCCTATATAAATAAAGGTAACAAGCGATTTTTTCTCTAATTTCTGGAGCTCCGTTGCCTGAGGGGCTCTGAATCTTACCATCAATGTTACTTCACGCATGGACGTTACCATCATGATGAAGAATAAAAACGTGAAAACCAGGTCGGACAGTGACGCCATGCTGGGCTGAGGTACTTCCCTGTTGTTTCCTCCTCCGAATTTTCCCATTACTTTTTTGAATAGTTTTTAGGCTCTGCTTCGGATATATTTTGCGGATAAATCTTTTTCACAGCCTCTTGTTGTTCTTCGTTCAATTCCATAAAGTTCTTCCCGAATTTCTTTTGGGAAGCCTCATTTCTAAGTTCAGCATAAGCGGCAACTATTTCGCTTTGTACCGTAATATAACTTTGGTATGAAGTTCCGCGGTCGTTTAGCAGTGAAACAACGTGGTTCTTTGTCACCATCATGTTGCCGAAAAACGGAACGTCTACTTCCGTTTTTTCGGGCATGTGCTCGTTGTTCGTTGCATTTTCAACGAACTCTTTCACGATGTTTCTCAACTGGCTCATATCGGATATATATTCTTCACCAGCTCTTACCGCATTAGTACTACTGATAAGAACTACGAGGATATTTCTTTTTTTGACTTTTACGTCGTTCATCTTTTGGTCTTTCTGCGGTGGCGGCGGCAACCGTCGGGGAAGGCCCCTGTCGGTGTCCATTGAAGAAGTCAGCAGAAAGAAAAGAAGCATGATAAAAGCAATGTCGGCCGATGATGTTGAGTTTAACGAGGGAACTTTTCTTTTCTTCTTTGCCATAATTTCAGCAAATTATTTTAGAATGTTTTTTACGCTTCCTATCACGATTGCGACAAACGTCAAGATGAACATGGCGTAAATGGAATAAATCAGCATATCGGCTGTTTTCAACCATGACGGCACATTATAAGAAGACGACGAGCCTGTTGCAAGCCGTGCAATAGGTTCTCCGCTACCGATCGAATAGGTGATAAAGAGTAACGCGGCAAATGCAATAATTACGCCTAAGCCTAATAAAGCTTTCTTTGCATCGTTCCTGAAATTCTGAACAAACTGCAATAGGGCAAATATTATTGTTGCCAGCAAGGTTAACCCGAACATGACATACCCCCAATACAGCAATGTATCGGTTTGCTTGGGATACAAGGACTTTCCATTCAACGGAGGATTTGTTCCACCGGTCAGGAAAAGACCTAAAACTACCAGCAGGATTACGGTTGTTATAACCAACGTCCAGCTGGATATTTTTCTGATTTTTGTAACAGCCATGTCGTCAATTATTTGTTGTTGTATTTATACGTATACTTCAGGGCGATGTCGATCAAAGTGATAGACGCATCCTCCATCTGGTTGATGATCCCTTCCAATTTGCTCAACAGATAGTTGTAGAAAGTTTGCAGAATCAAGGCAACGATCAAACCGCCTACGGTGGTGATCAACGCCACTTTCATACCTCCGGCAACAACCGTAGGGCTAATATCTCCGGCTCTTTCAATATCGTCGAATGCCGTAACCATACCAACCACAGTTCCGAGGAATCCTACGGAAGGAGCCAGCGCGATGAACAGGCCGATCCATGAGAAGTTCTTTTCCAGAAGTCCGCTTTGCACTCCGCCATACGATACCACCGATTTCTCAACCACGTCAATACCTTGGTCTATTCTTAATAGTCCTTGATAAATAATTGATGCAATGGGACCGCGCGTACTGCGAGCTATCGCTTTTGCTCCTTCAACATCACCTTTGTCGAGGGCTTCTTCTACGCCTTTCAGGAGCTTGCGAGGGTTAACCTCAGCCAGATTCAGATAGATTACTCTTTCCAGACAGAAGCCTAAGCCCAAGATTAACAAAATGGCGACGACTGTCATAAACTCGGCGCCTCCCTCAATAAACTTTATCTTAAGTGCATTGTGGAAGCCCCCTTCTGTTGCGGCAACTTCGGCTGCTTCTTGTGCAAATGCAAATGTCGATGTTCCAAGGGCGCACATAACCAGGAATGCTTTAGCAAAAAACTTTTTCATTGTGTGTTCAATTTTTAAGATTAATAATTTTAATTCATCATTTTATTGTTGTTCATTAATAATTTGGCGGAGAAAGCGGGATTCGAACCCGCGGTACACTTTTGGCGTACACACGCTTTCCAGGCGTGCCTCTTAAACCACTCGAGCATCTCTCCTATTCTTTTATTTAGTATCTCTTCAAAAAACGAGCGCAAAATACAAAAAAAAACAAAACCTCAAATCTCTTGGCTCGCTAATCTAAAGTTTTTGGTCGCCTCATCGCCGCTCTTACACCGGAAAAATCCCCGCCGCTTACAATGCGAACATCTCAAAAACGTTATCCCGCGTTATCCGCACAACCTCTTCCGTTGTCACGCTATAAACCTCGGCTATTTTCCGCGCCGTTTCCCAAATGAAAACCGGATCATTTCGTTTTCCCCTATGCGGAACGGGCGGAAGGTAGGGAGAATCCGTTTCCAGCAGGATGCGGTCGATGCCGGTATGAGCTATTATACCAGGTAGCTTTGCTCCTTTGTATGTTATCACCCCGCCGATTCCTACTTTGAATTTGCCGAGGCGTTCGATCTCGCGAAGATCTGCTTCTGTGCCGGAAAAGCTGTGAAATACTCCCTTAAGACGTTCGTTTCCTATTCTATATATGCTTTCAAAAACTTCGGGAAAAGCTTTTCTTGTATGGATCATAACCGGCAGACCAAGGTCGATACTCCATTGCAGTTGCTCTTCAAATGCGATCTTTTGCTCGCGTAAGCGGCTCTTGTCCCAATAAAGATCAATACCTATTTCGCCGATAGCGCAGTAGGAGCGTTTATGCAAGCAGGATTCCATGCTTTTCAACTGTTGGCTGTAATCCTCTTTCACACTTGTAGGATGAAGTCCCATCATGGGATGCGTAAAGTCGGGGTATTGGTCGCAGAGTGCGTGCATGCGGTCGATGCTTTGCATGTCTATATTGGGAAGCAGTATCTTTTCGATACCTGATAGCTTGGCATCATGCAAGCGCGATGCGCGGTCTTCGTCAAATGCTTCGACATATACGTGGCTGTGTGTATCGACCAGTCCCATTAGCTCTTACGCCTGGCGATGCAATAAAAAGTTCGTTACCTCCTCAAGCACTGCAAGCCGTCCGTGCGGAGCCTGCAACATGTGTAGATGCTCCCAGGCTTTATTGTAGTACGATTCTATCTTGGCCTCTGTGGCCTCCCGCACTCCAAGATCGTCGTACATGCGTTTGAATACGGCTACTTTTTCTTTGGAGTCAAAAACTTTGAGGCCGAACCAGCGGTGAAATTCTTCGCTCTGGGCTTTCGAGGCCTGTTCAAGCGCGTATATGAGGAGGAATGTTTTCTTATTGCTGAGAATATCGCCCCCTACTACTTTCCCGAACCTGTCCGGATCGCCGTATACGTCAAGCAAGTCGTCCTGGAGCTGGTAGGCGAGGCCTATGTATACTCCAAGCTCGTAGAGGTGCATGGCTTCTTCTTCGGAAGCGCCTCCTATTATTGCTCCCGACTTCAGGGCGCAGGCAAGCAGAACGGCAGTTTTCAGGCGGATCATCTTGATGTATTCGTCTTCCGTTACATCAGTGCGCGATTCAAAGTCCAAATCGTATTGCTGGCCTTCGCAAATTTCTAACGCCGTGGTTGTAAAAAGGTCGAGGAGTTCCTTCAGATTCGGCGAGGGGCTTTCGGCGAGTAGGCGATAGGCGGTAATCAGCATGGCGTCGCCCGACAAGACGGCCGTGTTCCGGTTCCATACTTTATGAACGGTGGGCTTCTTCCTGCGGCGGTCGGAATTGTCAATCAGGTCATCGTGCATCAAGGTGAAGTTGTGAAAAACTTCAACGCAGAGGGCCGGCGGGATAGAGCGCTCGATCGCGTCGCTGTATATGTTGCATGCCACAAGGGCAAGGGCCGGGCGGATGCGCTTCCCTCCTATTGATAACATATAGGATATCGGGGCGTACAAACTGTCCGGATCATTAACGAAACGAAGCTTCGATATTTCCGTCTCAACGCGGGATACAATGTCCTGAAAACTTAAATACATGCTATGCTTTATAATTATATATCGACGCCTGTCTCCAAAAAAGTCCCCTCCGCGGAAGGACAGACGAGCGGATCTCCTCCGCCTTCCTTCCCACGGAGGGGATATGGCGCCATACTATCGTTAGATATTTTATTTTAACCTGAACGTTACCGGAACGGTAAATTTCACGCGAACGGGCTTGCCTCTTTGCTTGCCGGGCGACCATTTCGGCATGGAGTTAACAACGCGGAGAGCCTCCTTGTCGAGCGAGGGGTCAACGCCGCGAACTACGGTTGCGTCTACTATCGAACCGTCGCGGTTAATAACGAATCCTACCGTTACCCTGCCCGTTACGCCGTTTTCCTGCGCTATTATCGGATATTTTAAGTTGCTGCTAAGGAATTTCAGCATCTCTGAGTCGCCGCCCGGATACTGGGGCATTTCTTCAACTATTGCGAAGATCTCCTGAGATGATTCTTCTTCTTCCTGGGCTGCCGCGGGAGCTTGAGGTACGTATACCTGTTCCTGGGCTTTCTTTGAGTCGTCTTCCGAAGAGATGATTTCTTGCTGTTCGAGCTTTACGTTGTCTTCTACTACCTCCAGGATTTCAGGGGTGGCTTGCACCGGGGGAGGAGGAGGGGGCGGCGGAACGTCTTCCGGACGGGTGATCTCAATTTCTTCTTCTACCTGGATGTCTACGATACCTGTGTCGACCACCTCTTTTATGTCGGCAGTTCCCCACTCGAAGCCCACGAACAATATCGCCAGCGCAACAATGAGGCCCATCAGGTAACCTGATATTTTTGAACTTTCCAAGTCTGCTTCTTTTGTCTTCTTTACTTCCATGTTATTATTTAATTTTATAGGTGTTTCTCACTTTGCAAATATACAACTATTTTGATTCTTTACTTACGATACGCTTTAAACTTTCCTGTTTTTAGATTTTTTTAGAGTTGAAAATACCCTCTTATGTTGACAAATGCGTTTCGCCGCCCGCATCTTTCCCCGTACATTCCGCCTCCGCTTCCCGAGGGGGTTTGCCTGTCGCCCTCTTAAGTATCATATAACCCAGGGCGCCGCCTGCTATCGAGGCTATGAAGATGCCCAGCTTTGCCTGCACAAAGTGCGCCGGCTCATTAAAGGCCAGCGAGGTTATGAATATCGACATCGTGAAGCCTATCGAGGCTAAAAAGCTTACGCCTGCAAGGTGGCGGAAGTTCATCCCCCCGGGATATTGCGATATCTTGAGCTTGATAAGCAGGCAGGTCGAGCCTATTATTCCCAGCGGCTTGCCTATCAGCAGCCCAAGGGCCACGCCTATCGTTACGCTGCCCGTCCACAGCTCGGAACTTACCTGGAGGGCTACGCCGGCGTTAACTATCGCAAAGATGGGGAGCACGATAAACATTGCTATCGGGTGGAACGAGTGCTCCAGTCGCTGGAGTGGCGGGATGGCCGCGTTGGTGTATTCCTTCATCTCGTAGAATAATTTTACCTGCTTTTTCGACAGCGTGCTGCGGTCGTTACGGCCTATTGCCTTGAGCTCCTTGAGGTGGGTCTTCATCTTTTTACGGTATGCGCGCTGGGTGAGGCGTACGTCGGCCGGAATGGTGAAGGCCGATATCACCGCGGCTATCGTTGCGTGTACGCCCGAAAGCAGGAAGGCCGTCCATACTCCAGCAACGCCCAGAACGGCGTAAAACAAAAGGTTGCGGATGCCAAGCTTGTTGCCGATAAGCATAACCGACGCAAACACGAAGCCTATAAAGAGGTTCTGAAACGAAATGTCGGAGGTGTAAAAGAACGCTATCACCAAAACCGCTCCAAGGTCGTCGACTATCGCCAGGGCCGCCAGGAATATCTTTACAGACGAGGGCACGTTCTTGCCGAACATGTACAGTACAACCAGCGCGAAGGCTATGTCGGTTGCCATCGGGATCCCCCACCCGTCAGACGAGGGGCCTGCGGGGTTAAAGGCGTGGTAAATTATTGCCGGAACCAGCATGCCTCCCACGGCGGCCGCAATGGGGAGTATTGCCGTGCGGGGGTTGGACAGCTCGCCTTCCACAAATTCGCGCTTCAGCTCCAGGCCTACCACGAAGAAGAAAATAGCCATCAATCCGTCGTTTATCCAATGATAGATGCTGTAAGACAAATATGTTACGCCGTTAAAGTAAAAGCCGATCTCGCGGGCAAAAAAACCGAAGTATTCGTCGACCCATGGCGAATTGGCAAGTATAAATGCGATAAGTACCGATACCCCAAGCACGATGCCGCTCGATTTCTCCTGCTTAATAAATTGGTGCACAGGGCTAACGAACGCATCTATGAGATATCTCTTTTCGCTTTCGGTATTTGTATCCATTAATATTATAGTTTTTTTAATAGTTGCAAAGATAGCGGCAAGTTTCGATTTTGCAATAGCTGCCCAAGCTATTTGTCCGCAGTAATTGAGAGCGGTAGCCGGGGGTAATCTTTTGCCCATAGAATATTCCGATCGGCCAAACATGGCCCGCCCAGCCGCCCCGCCAAATCCTGTTGCCGGGGTCTACCAACGCAGGCAACGGCGGGGCGTTTTACCGCCGTTGTCTACAAGCACAGGAAGCCCGCCGCAAGTTTTTTCCGGCCGTTTCTACGCTTGTAGAAATCCCCAAAATTCTTCGTAGGAGTTTCTACGCTTGTAGAAATTCGCAAATTTCTTCGTAGAGGTTTCTACGCTTGTAGAAACCTTCCCAACATTTTCGTAGAGGTTTCTACAAACGTAGAAATTCGCGATTTTTTTCGTAGAGGTTTCTACAAGCGTAGAAATCGTCCCGACATTTTCGTAGAGGTTTCTACAAACGTAGAAATTCGCGATTTTTTTCGTAGAGATTTCTACAAACGTAGAAATCCGCGATTTTTTTCGTAGGAGTTTCTACAAGCGTAGAAATCGTCCTGACATTTTCGTAGAGGTTTCTACAAACGTAGAAATCGGCGATTTTTTTCGCAGGGGTTTCTACAAGCGTAGAAATCGGCGCTGCATTTTCGTGGAAGTTTCTACAAACGTAGAAATTCATATTTTTTTTTCACAGGAGTTCCTGCGCGCATAGAAACCGGCGCCAGGTTTTTTTGCAGCTTCCCTGCAAGCGCAGGCGCCGCCAAAGCATCCCGCCGGCGGCCTCTACCCGCGCAGGCGCCGGCGGCGTATCCTCATGGCCCCTCCATACATTATATATATACCCCGGCAGGATATTTTCCATACATTATATATATGCCGGACTGCCCGCGGCTTTTGCCCGGGGCGGCCTTGCCCCAGGTATTGAGGCGGGGAGAACGGGAGTGGAGTAAAATTTATGTATTTTTACGCCCGGAAAAAAATATTTTTATCAATATGATATATAACGAGAGACAGGATAGACGGGAGCGCGCCTTAGCGGCGGCAAAGCTTATGATGACGGCGGCGCGTACCGCTCCCAAGGGTAAAGGGATGGATATAATAGAAGTTGCCATAGCCGACGGCAACGATATCATAAGGATATCGGAAGCTCTTGGGCGTATGGCGGTCGAGATGCAACTGCCGTTCATGACGCGCGACTCGGCCAACGTTCTGCTGGCCGACGCAATACTTTTGATTGGTACCGCCCGGCATGAGCATGGGCTTAACTGCGGTCACTGCGGCTTTGATACCTGCGGCGAGAAGCCCGCCTCGGCTTTGTGCGCGCTTAATACCGTGGATGTGGGAATTGCAACAGGATCGGCGGCTTCGGTTGCGGCCGACCTGCGGGTCGATACAAGAGTTATGTTCAGCGCCGGGCTGGCCGCGCAGAGGCTGGGAATGTTGGGCGAGGCTATGATGGCGATAGCGATGCCTGTAAGCATCTCGTCGAAGAACCCGTTTTTCGACCGCGCGTGAACCGGCGTGTTTTTTACGGCTAAGGATTGGTTGTGACAAGGTTCGTTCTGTTTTTATATTCCCGGCTTGCCCGGCGCAAGTGGCTCGCGGCGGTTTCGCTGGCGGGCTTTGCAGTGTTTTTTACGGTAGCGCTGCTGCGGCTTGAGTATCGCGAGGATGTGGGGGAGTTCCTGCCCGACAGCGAGGCTAACGATAAGATCAACGCTTTTTACCGGCATATCGGCAGCTCCAACCGGCTGCTTGTCTTCTTCTCGATGAAAGATACGGCGCTTACCGACCGGGACAGGATAACCGCGGCGGTTGATATGTTTGCCGCAACGCTTGCCGGGCGCGACACCACGGGTATTGCGGCCTCGGTAAATGCGCGCAGCGACGATTCGGAAGCTTTGGGGCTGGCGTCGTTCGTTATTAACAACGCCCCGTATTTTATGGACGACGACGATTACGCCCGCATCGACAGCCTGCTGGCCGATTCGCTTGCAGCCGGGCGCAGGCTGCACGAGGCGCGGCAGTTGCTGGCCTTGCCTACGGGCGTTGCGATGCGCGACGCGTTGCCGGCCGACCCCCTGGGGCTTTTTACTCCTTTGGTTGAAAAGCTGCGGGGCTTTGAGGCCGGCGGCGGCTACGAGGTTTATAACGGCTACCACTTTATGGGCGGCGGATCGAAGGCGGTTGTATATCTCGACACTCCCTACGGGGTAAGCGAGACGAAACAAAATACGGCCCTGCTTCGTATGATCGAAGATGTGATGGATACCGTTCGGGCCGAGCATCCCGACATGAGGATAACCTGCTTCGGAACTCCTGCTATCGCCGTGTCGAACGCATCGCAGATAAAGAAAGACAGCCTTGTTTCGAGCGCCCTTGCGGTGGTTCTGATCCTTTTGCTGCTGGTTTACTGCTTCCGCAGGGCGCGTAATATATTTTTGATATTTGCGCCGGTGGCTTTCGGGTGGTTATTTGCAATGGCGGTGTTGTCGGCGTTTATGGGCAGCGTGTCGGTAATAGTTATCGGGATCAGCTCGATAGTTATCGGGATAGCTGTAAATTATCCGTTGCACCTGATTGATCATTTAAGGCATGAGCGCGATATCCGCAGGGCGTTGAGAGATGTTACTCCTCCGCTGCTTATAGGAAATATAACAACGGTGGGGGCCTTCCTGAGCCTTGCTTTTATTGATTCGAGCGCGATGCGCAACCTGGGCTTGTTTGCCTCGTTGCTGCTGGCGGGGGCTATCGGCTTTGTGCTGGTATATTTGCCTCATTTCGTTAAGGCCGGGGTCGACGGAGGTTCGCCTCGCGGCGATATACCCCTGCTGGGCAGGCTATCGCGGTTCGCCCCGGAGCGCAGGCGGTGGATTGTGCTCGCCGCGGTTGCGCTCACAATTATTTTCGGATGGTTTAGCCGCTACACTTATTTCGAGGCCGACGCCAACAAGATAAACTACCTGGCCCCGGAGCAGGAGGAGGATATGGCCGACACATACTCGTCGATCGAGCGCGAAGGCCGCGATATTGTGTACATGATTTCGGAGGGCGACAGCCTCGACGAGGCTTTGCGGGTTCGCGAGGCGGGCTTGCCTTTGGTTGATTCGGTTCTGCATACGGGCCTTGCGAGCGAGGTTGCCGGCGTTGGCCGTTTTTTGCCCTCGCGCGAGGAGCAGGAGGCGAGGATAAATCGCTGGAACGGCTTTTGGGAGTTGCGCCGCGCGGGCGTTATTAACCGGGTGGAGGGCGCCGCGGCTAAGGAGGGTTTCCGCGCGGGCGCTTTCGCAAGGTTTACGGATATTATCGGCTCCGATTTTTCGCCGCGGGGCGAGGATGCTTTTGCTCCCATTACCGATTTGCTGGCGGGCCATTACCTGCTGGAGGACAACGGGCGCAATATGGTTGTAACCCTGCTTTACTGCAAGCAGGGCGAGTCGGCCGGGCTGATAGATGCTCTGCGTGGCGGCCCGGCGGGGAGCTTTGCTTTTGATTCGCGCAATGCGATGGAAAGGATGGTTGACTCGCTGTCGGACGACTTTAACTATGTTCTCTACATATCGGGCTTCATAGTTTTTGCCTTCCTGCTGCTATCGTTCGGGAGGATAGAGCTTGGGCTTCTGGCTTTCCTGCCCTTAACGGTTAGCTGGATATGGATTCTTGGCATAATGGGTCTCGGCGGGATGAGCTTCAATATTGTGAATATCATCCTTGCTACGTTCATATTCGGTCAGGGCGACGATTATACGATCTTCATAACCGAGGGCTTAATCCACGAGTATACTTATCGCAAGAAGATGCTTGCATCGTATAAGAGCAGCATAATTCTTTCGGCCCTCATAATGTTTACGGGCATGGGGATGCTGATATTTGCGAAGCACCCGGCCCTGCGGTCGCTCGCCGAAGTAACTGTAGTGGGCATGATATCGGTTACGCTTATGGCCTATATTATTCCTCCGCTAATCTTCCGGGCCTTAACGCAAAGCGGAGGGAAATTCAGGGAGGTACCCGTAACGCTGAGGCGGCTGGGGGTGTCGGTTGTCGCTTTCACCGTCTTCCTGCTACTCACGGCATTTATTACTCTGTATGGCAGGATCCTTTTGGGCGGGCGGCGCAGTACGGAGCTTAACAGGCTGCGGTACCACAGGCTGCTGAGCGGTATTTCGGGATTTGTTATACGCCGCATGCCGGGGGTAAAATTCCTGTACGAGAATCTCTACGGCGAAAACTTTGAGCGCCCGGCCGTGGTGGTGGCCAACCACCAGTCGCATCTCGACCTTATGTGTATTTTGATGCTTACTCCGCGCCTTGTTGTGCTTACCAACGAGCGGGTATGGAACAATCCGTTTTACGGCCGCCTTATCCGTTACGCCGATTTTTATCCGGCGAGCGCCGGTATCGACCCCATAATCGAGCAGCTGTCCGACAGGGTTCGCAACGGCTACTCCGTGCTTGTATTCCCCGAAGGAACGCGTTCGGAGAACTGCGCCTCGATTATGCGCTTCCATCAGGGAGCTTTCTACCTGGCCGACCGGCTTGGGCTCGACGTTGTTCCGGTACTCATACATGGCGCCGGGCATGTATTGCCCAAGAAAGACTTTATGCTGCGATGGGGATGTATTACGGTTCAGGTTCACCGGCGCATGTCATCGAACGGATTGTCTTGCCTGGCCTGGGCGAAGCAAACCCGCAGGTATTGCGCAGAGCGTTACGAGGCCTTGATGCGAAGGCGGGAAACGGCGGCATATTTTACTCCGTTCGTAATACACAACTATATATATAAAGGTATAGGAATTGAATACGGCGTGCGCCGCGAGCTGAGGCGAAACAAGTCGTACTCGGCCGTAATAGACGGCTGGACGGCAACATCGGGGCGCGTTCTGGCGGTTAACGGAGGCGCTGGGGCTTTTGCATTCCTGTTTGCCTTGACGCATCGCGGCGCGACGGTAGTAAGCGTAGACGCCGATCCGGTTAATACGTCTATCGCCGGCAACTGCGCAGGTCTTCCGCCTAATGTGAGCTTTTGCAACGAGTCCGACCTGCCCGCGGGCGAATCATTCGACTACGTTTTCCTTATTAATCCAACCGAAAGCCAGCGCGCGGCATGGCCCGATGGCTGCATAATAAATAACGGGCATGAGTAAAACCAGGCGGGTGATAATAATAGGCAGCGGCCTTGGGGGCTTATGCTGCGGGTATATCCTATCGAAAAACGGGTACATGGTAACGGTTCTCGAAAAGAACCGCCAAATAGGCGGCTGCCTCCAAACGTTTGTACGCAAAGGCGTAAAATTTGAAACCGGGATGCACTACATAGGCGGCATGGACGAGGGGGAAATAATGCACAGCCTGTTCGCGTACTTCAACCTTCTCGACAACGTAACCCTAAGCCGCCTCGACCCCCAGGCTTACGACATAATCTCGGTGGGCGACATGCGATACCCGTTTGCCAACGGCCGTGAAGCCTGCATCGAAACCCTCATACGATACTTCCCCCACGAACGCCCGGCGCTCCTTAAATATTGGGGCGGCATAGGCCGGGTAGTTAACAGCTCGCCGATGAGCGCCTGGCAGAGCTCCGGCCAACTCTCTCCGCCCAGCCTCGACCTTTTCGAGCACAGCGCGTCGATATTTTTGCGCAACACTGTGGCCAACATCCGCCTCCGCCAGGTTTTGGCCGGCAACTCTATCCTTTACGCCGGAGTTAAAAACAAAACTCCGCTATACTACCACGCCATCATACGCGACCTGTACAACCGCAGCTCGTTCCGTATCGCCGGAGGCAGCGACGTTATAGCCCGCTCGTTAGCCCGCTCGATCGAGGAGTCGGGCGGCGAGGTTATACCGTCGAGCCCCGTTTGCAAGATCAACTGCAACAAAAGCCAGGCTGTAAGCGTAACGCTCCAAAGCGGCGACGACAGGCCTGCCGATTACCTCGTATCCGCCATCCATCCCTCCCGGCTGATGGAAATGCTCGACACGGAGCTCATCCGCCCCGTGTATCGAAAGCGTGTATTATCGCTCGAAAACACCGTATCGAACTTCACGGTTTATATACGCTTCCGTAAAGACGCCATGCCCTACCTCAACTCTAACTTCTTTCATCTCTCGAAAGATACCGCGTGGGATACGACTAATTACACCGCCAACACATGGCCGAAAAGCTTCCTCTACATGCACCTCTGCTCTTCGCCGGGCCAAGTATACGCCGACGGCGCCGTATTGATTGCCTACATGGACTTCCGCGAAACCGCCAAATGGAAAGGCAGCCAGCCCGGCCTGCGAGGCGACGACTACGAATCCTTTAAGCAATCAAAAGCCCTCCGCCTTATCGACGCCCTGGAGCGGCAAATGCCCGGTACGCGCATACGCATCGACAGCTTTTACGCTTCTACTCCCCTCACATACCTCGACTACACCGGCACCGAATCGGGATCAACTTACGGCATACTCCACGACAGCTCCCGTCCGCTGGAAACCCATCTCACGCACCGCACCAAGATCCCCAACCTTTTCATAGCCGGCCAGAATACTTACTCGCACGGAATGTTGGGCGTGATGATGGGGGCGATAGTTGCCGCAGGCGAGCTGCTGAAGTGAGGGTTATTAGCGGGTTCGCCCGGGAGGGGGCGTTGGGGTGGAAGGTTATAATCAAAACAGTTTCTTATATTTGCGCAAATATTCCGATAATTTCAATATGAATAAAGACAGTAATACAGGCATAAAAAGATCGACCTTGCTTATCGTAGCCGCCATTGTTGTGATATTAATAGCCGCCGGATGGTGGTACCATAACCATCAGATGGAGCAGGAAATTAACAACGTGCGCGAATCGTTCCGCCTGGAACAGGAAATCAACGAACTTTCGCAGCAGTGGGACGAGATCTCGCTCCAATACGAGGGTTTTAACTTCAAGGTTGGCAACGACTCTATCCTTGCGATGCTTGCCACGGAGCAAGCCAAGGTGCAAAAGCTTGTGGAGGAGCTTCGCACGGTGAAAGTAACCAACGCCAAGCGCATCAACGACCTGAAGAAAGAAATAGAAACCCTCCGCAAGATTATGCGCAACTACGTTGTACAAATCGACTCCCTCAATGTGGCAAACGAGAAGCTTACCAAGGAGAAGAACCAGGCCGTAAGGCAATACCAGACGGTTCGCACCGAAGCCGAGAAGCTCTCCAAAGAACTTGAACGGCAAACGGAGAGGGTAACCTTGGCCAGCCGCCTCGATGCGCTTGGAATTACGGTTGTACCGGTTAACGCCCGCGGGAAAGCAGTGAAGCAGATTAAGCAAATGACGCAGTTTGTTATCAGTTTCAGGATCTCAAAAAACATTACGGCTCCCGTAGGCGAAAAAAACATATATATCCGCATTAAGAGGCCTGACGACGACGTTATGGTAAAGAACCGCGCCCACCTGTTTCCCTTCGAGGGCCGCGAAATAAACTATTCTATTAAGCGCACAGTTGAGTACGACGGCGAGGAGCAATCGGTTGTGATGTATTGGGATATTGAGGAATTTTTATCGCCGGGCGTTTATCGCGCCGACATTTTCACGGATGGTAATCTGATCGGCCAAAAGGAGTTCGAGCTGTCGGGCAAGTAACTCGCGGAGGTTTTAACGGCAGGCGATCAGATATCGAGTTTGTAAGCCTTTAATTTATTGTACAGAGTTTTCCGGTCGATGCCCAAGAGGCGTGCGGCCAGCGTCTTGTTATTGTTGGCGTTTTGGATGGCGTTGATGATAAGCTCGCGCTCGTGGGCTTCGTTTTTAAGCTGCGAGGGATGAGATTGAACAGACGGGCGGGTCATTTCTTCAGGCAAGTCTTTCATTGATATATAATCGGACGAGGCCAGCAGGGTGGCGTACTTCACGGCGTTTTTCATCTGCCGGAGGTTGCCGGGCCAATTGTAGGCGAGCAGGAAGGCGGAGGTTTCCCGGTCGAATCCTTTCACAGATTTCTTAAGCTCGGCGTTAGATTGCTTGAGAAAATGCCCGGCAAAGAGGTGAATGTCCTCCAATCGCTCTTTAAGATCGGGAATACGGATGCTAAACTCATTGATGCGATGGTAAAGATCCTCGCGGAAATGTCCGGCGGAGGTGGCTGCAAGGATATCTTCGTTGGTGGCCGACACGAGGCGGACGTCTGTTGGGATAAGCCGGTTGGAGCCGATGGGTTTAACCGCCTTTTCCTGGAGGGCGCGAAGGAGTTGAATCTGGATGTCGTAAGTTAGGTTGCCTATTTCGTCGAGGAATAATGTTCCGCCGCGGGCGGCTTCAAAGGCTCCGGTCTTGTTGTCGATGGCTCCGGTAAATGATCCTTTCACATGACCGAAAAACTCCGAGGCAGCGAGATCTCGCGGGATGGCTCCGCAGTCGACGGCAATAAAGGGCAACTCCCGCCGATCGCTCAACCCGTGTATCCTCCGCGCAACAAATTCCTTGCCTGTCCCGCTCTTTCCCGATATCAGGACCGACATGTCGGTGGGGGCGACAAGCTCCACCAGCTCATACATCTGTTTTGACACAGCCGACGTTCCTTCTATCAATCCGGCGGAGGCGGCTGAGGCGTCGTTCGGGTTGAGGGAGGCGTTGAGCAGGTCGGTTATCTTGGTCCACAGGCTTTCCTGGTTTACGGGCTTGGAGACGTAGTCGGACGCGCCAAGCTTTATGGCTTGCACAGCGGTATGTATCTGCGCGAAGTTTGTCATTACGATGAAGGGAGTCGACTTGTCTTTCCTGCGGAGCCATTCGAGGAGGCCGGTTCCCTCGCCGTCGGGAAGATAGAGGTCTGACAGTATAATGTGGTAGCGCTCGGAGTTGAGCTTGTTCTTTGCCTGCCCAACAGAGGATACTACGGTAACGAGTATCCCCTTTTTGGTTAGCCAGGCGGCGAGCATCGAGGCAAATAAGGAGTCGTCTTCTATGATGAGAATGTTTGTCATATCGACAGCGACTCTTTTATCTGCTCTATCTTGCGTAGCGCGGCAGCTTCGGCTTCGGGCAAATCGCTTGCGCTGTCTACGCGCGAGTGAACCTCGCAATAGAACTTAATCTTGGGTTCTGTTCCCGACGGACGGATGGATACCTTCGTTTTATCCTCGGTTACGTATTGCAGTACGTTGGAGGTGGTGGGCATGTCGAGCGAAAACGTTTCCTTGTCGTAGCAGCTGAAGCCTTTCAGGCGGGCGTAATCGTAAATGTATGCAACCTTCGACCCGGCGATCCTGTCGGGAGGATTATTGCGGAAGCTTTTCATCATGGCTTCAATTTCTTCCGCGCCGGTCTTGCCCTGCTTCACTACCGAGATGCCGAGTTCCTTGGAGTATCCGTAGTCTACATATATTTTTTGGAGAAGTTCATACATTGTAAGGCCCTTTTCCTTTGCCCATACGGCAATTTCGGCGAGCATGGCGCAGGCCGATACGCCGTCTTTGTCGCGAACGAAATCTTCGCACAAAAAGCCGTAGCTTTCTTCCCCTCCGCCGATAAAGTCGAGCTTCCCCTCGTTCTGGCGCATCAAATCCGCTATCCATTTGAAGCCGGTGTACACGTCGTACAGTTCAACCCCGTTGCGCTCGGCCACGGTGCGTATAAGCTCGGTGGTTACTATGGTTTTTACAACATACTCGCGGCCTTTCATACGGCCGAGCTCGCGACGGCGCATTATCAGGTAGTAAACGAACAGGAGCGCCGTTTGATGCCCGTTGAGCAGCGTCCACTCGCCGCTGGAATTTTTTACGGCGGCTCCAACCCTGTCGGCGTCGGGGTCGGTAGCAAGTACAAGCTCGGCGCCGGTCTGCCGGGCTTTCGCAACCGCCATCGAAAGCGTTGCGGCCTCTTCGGGGTTGGGAGACTCCACGGTAGGGAAATCGCCGCTTACCACATCCTGCTCCTCTACGCTGATTATGCCGGTGAAGCCAAAGCTTTTCAGCGTGTCGGGCACGAGTTTTACTCCCGTTCCGTGCACGGGGGTGTAAACTATCTTCATATCATGGTACCGCGCAATGATATCTTCCGAAAGTGAAATGCTTTTCAGCTCCTCGACATACTGCCGGTCTATTTCTTCGCCGATAATTTGTATCAGGGCGTTGTTGGGGGTAAAGAGGATATCTTTGGCCGAGCGGATGGTGTTGACTTCGGCGATAATGTTGCGGTCGTGCGGGGCGATAACCTGCGCGCCATCCTCCCAGTACACTTTATATCCGTTATATTCTTTCGGGTTATGCGACGCTGTAAGTATTATTCCCGCGCTGCACTCCAGGCGCCTTATTGCAAACGATACTTCGGGCGTTGGCCTCAAGGTTTCAAACATATAAGCCTTTATGCCGTTGGCCGAGAATATCCCGGCGGCAACTTCGGCGAAGTAACTGCTGTTGTTGCGGCAATCGAAGCCGATTACCACTTTTATCTGCGCTAAGTGGGCAAATTCCTTTTTGAGATAATTGGCAAGCCCTTGCGTTGCGGCTCCCACGGTATAAATGTTCATGCGGTTTGTGCCTGCGCCCATTATGCCGCGCAGCCCGCCGGTGCCAAATTCAAGGTCTCTGTAAAAAGCGTCCACCAAACCGGAGGGGTCGCTATTGTCGAGCAGCGCCTGCACTTCTTTACGGGTATTTTCGTCGTAGCTATCGGTAAGCCAGCTCCTGGCGCGTGATCTTACCGTTGTCAGTAAATCTTCATTCATAAAGTTTTTTAATATAAATGTACCATTTTGTTTTGAGAAGCAAAGGTATAAAAAAATACGAGGCTGCTTTTAATACCCGGCCGGGCTTCCGGATACGAACGCATTACCGGCCGCGGTGGCTACGTTTTGAACGAGATATTTCACATGACAAACTGCAACGCTGTACAAAAACGCGCGTCCAGGGGCTTGCCCGCGGCTGTGGGGAACCATTCTGACATGTCAGAAAACTTGCCTGAAGTTTGGGGGGAAGCTTTCTGACATGTCAGAAAACTCGCCTGAAGTTTGGGGGAAGCTTTCTGACATGTCAGAATGGTCGCCTGAAGTTTGCGGGAAGCTTTCTGACATGTCAGAAAGCTCGCCTGAGAGTTGCGGGAAGCATTCTGACATGTCAGAATGGGCGCCTGAGGTTTGCGGGAAGCTTTCTGACATGTCAGAATGGGCGCCTGAAGTTTGCGGGAAGCTTTCTGACGTGTCAGAATGGTACCCGGCGGCCCGGCCGGGCTTGCCTGCGCCTGCAAAACGCGTCCCGTAAAGTCGCGCTTGCCGCGGTTGGGATGCAAAAAGCCCGGCCGCCGGCCGCCGGAAGGCGCCTTACCGGCAAAAACCAATCGGAGTATTTTTTTTTATATTTGCCAAAACTATTAATCTTTTTAAATGATGAAACCAGTAAGCGATATTTTCCAGATAGCGGCCGACTCAACCTTTGAGCCCGCCGGCCCCGGCTGCATGCGGCAACTGCTGGGCTACAACGGCGAGCTGATGCTCGTAAAAGCCGTTTTCAGCAGGGGAGGGGTTGGAGCCTTGCACAGCCATCCGCATTCGCAGGCCACTTACGTGGCGGCCGGCGCGTTTGAAGTTACCGTTGGCGATACTTCGCGGGTTATTGCGGCGGGCGACGGCTTTTTTGTCGAGCCCGGGGCGCTGCATGGCTGCGTTTGCCTTGAAGATGGGATATTGATCGACGCCTTTAACCCGGCGCGAACCGATTTCCTGCAGGGAAAGGACGGGCTGCCATGAACGAAAAGGTTGAAACCCACCCGCTGCCTCCTTTCTTCCCCGACGGGGCCAAGCTGCTTATGCTGGGCAGCTTCCCGCCCGGAAAAGAGCGGTGGACGATGGATTTCTTTTACCCGAATATCCTGAACGATATGTGGCGGATATTCGGGCATATCTTTTTTAAGGACGAAGACCGGTTTATTTCCGCCAACGGCAAATCGTTTATCGAGGCAGATATCAGGCTTTTTCTTGAGAAGAAGAAAATAGCCCTGTGGGATACGGTGATGGAGGCCCGCCGGCTTAAGGATAACGCTTCCGACAAGTTCCTTGAAACCGTAACGCCCATCGACATCGAGGCAACAATGGAGCGGCTGCCCTCGTGCTACGCGCTTGCCGTGATGGGTAAAAAGGCGCTGGATACGCTGAGGTCGGTTGTCGACGCAGAGGAGCCCGTAATGGGGGAAGCCGTGCCGGCGGTTATTGCAGGGCGCAGCGTTTTAATTTACCGCATGCCGTCGTCGTCGAGAGCTTATCCCAGGTCGATAAAGGAGAAGGCGGCTGCATATTCAAAAATGTTTACCGAGCTTGAAATGATTAATGATTAATAAAAAAACAGTATGTATACCGACAGCGAACATCTGATCGAAATAGCCCGCTTTATGTTCCCGGCCGACGCGGCCGTCCCAATCTCGCTACTCGAATCCGAAGGCATACCATGCTTCATGCACAACGCTTTTTCTACCCAGGTAATGGGCGGGCTGGCCGACGTTGGCGGGGCAAGGCTGCAAGTAATGGAGAGCGAGGCCGGCAAAGCCAGGGAAATCCTGCGCGACGGGGGATTTGAAAGCTTCCTGCGCGATATTTGAACGTATGGGAACCGATAGCCTTAAAGAACTGTACCGCAAGTACACCGGAATAGAAGCCGGGGATGTGTGCGAACTTCCATTTTCGGGTTCCAACCGCCGCTACTTCCGCCTCTCAGGCGGCGGGGGCAGCCTGATAGGAGTGAACGGAACCTCCGAAGCCGAAAACCGGGCCTTTATCTACCTCGCGCGGCACTTCCGCCGCAAAGGTCTCCCCGTGCCGGAAATTTACTGCCAGACCGACGACTTCCTTTACTATCTTCAGGAAGACCTTGGCGACGTACTACTCTTCGAGGCGATAGAAAAAGGTCGCAACAGCCGCGTATTCGACGATCGCGAACGCCTCCTCCTCCGCAAAACCATAGCCTTACTTCCAGCCATACAAGCCCTGGGCGCCCATGAGCTCGACTTCGGGAGATGTTACCCGCAGGCCGAGTTCGACAGCCGGTCGGTCATGTGGGACCTGAACTACTTTAAGTATTGCTTCCTGAAACCATCGGGCCTCGACTTCCCGGAAGACAAGCTGGAAGACGATTTCAGGAGCATGTGCGCCATTCTGCTCGAAGACTCGTCGGACACCTTTTTCTACCGCGACTTCCAATCGCGCAACGTTATGATTCGCAACAACGAGCCATGGTTTATCGACTTCCAGGGCGGCCGTCGCGGTCCGGTTTATTACGACGTGGCCTCGTTCCTGTGGCAAGCCCGTGCAAACTTTACCGACGAGCTTCGCAACGAGCTGCTGAGCGAATATATCGCCTCGCTCAACCGCTTTATACCCGCCGTTGAGGAAAGTTTCCGCCGCAAGCTCCGTCACTTTGTGCTCTTCCGGATACTTCAAACTCTCGGCGCCTACGGCTTCAGGGGATATTTTGAAAAGAAGCCTCACTTTATCCACAGCGTACCGTACGCCATCGAAAACCTGAGCCGTTTGCTGCGCGACGGCTTTGCCGAATACCCTCATCTGTCCCGCATCCTTCACGAACTTGTAAACCTCAGCCAATTTGCCGATCCCCAGCGCAACCGGGTTCTCGAAGTAAAGATCATAAGCTTCGCATATAAGAAAGGAATACCCGACGACCCTGCCGGCAACGGAGGAGGCTTCGTGTTCGACTGCCGCGGAATAAACAATCCCGGCAAATACGAATGGTACCATCACTTCACCGGCCTCGACCAGCCCGTAATAAGCTTCCTTGAAGACGACGGCGAGATAATTCCCTTTCTCGACAACGTATATCAACTTGTAGACCCCACAATAAAGCGGTACATCGACCGCCGCTTTACCAGCCTGATGGTATGTTTCGGATGCACCGGCGGCCGGCACCGGTCCGTATACTCCGCACAGCGTCTGGCCGAACGCCTGCACAGCGCCTACGGCGTAAAAATCCATTTGATACACCGCGAGCAAAACATAGAGCAAATATTTCAGCCCGCCTTATGAGAGCCATGATCCTTGCAGCCGGTATGGGCTCTCGCCTCCGGCCCGTTACCGACGAAATGCCGAAAGCCCTTGTTCCCATCAACGGCAAGCCTATGCTCGCCCACGTTATCGAGCGATTAAAACTGTTCGGATGCCGCGACATAGTGATCAACATCCACCACCTGGGCGAGCAGATAATAAGCTACCTTCAATCGGAGCGCAACTTCGGCCTCAACATCCTGGTATCCGACGAGAGGAACTACCTGCTCGACACCGGGGGAGGCGTCAAGCAAGCATCCACGTTATTCGCCGGAGCCGAGCCTGTGCTTGTTCATAACGTCGACATCATTTCAAACGCCAACCTCCACGCCTTTTACGCAGCCCACCGTCCCGACGCCCTCGCCAGCCTGTTTGTCAGTTCCCGCTCCACGTCGCGCTACCTGCTGTTCAACCAGTCGGGGTTACTTTGCGGCTGGCGGAATAAAGCCACCGGCGAAATCAAGTCGTTCTATCCCGACTTCGACGCCTCGGCCAGCCTTGAATACGCATTTGGCGGGATCCACCTCCTCTCGCCCCGCATTTTTTCATTGATGGACGAGTGGACGGGCAAGTTCTCCATCATTAACTTTTACCTCTCCGTTTGCGCCCGGCACAATATTTACGCCTGGCAACCCGACAACGCTGTATTATTCGACGCCGGCAAGCCGGAGGGAATAGCCGCCGCGGCAAGGTGGATGAAGCCCAACTGAACGTGAGGCCGGTCGCCCCGGCAGAATGTCGCGCGCTTGTATACGATTAAACGTAAGCTGGCGGGCGCTCCGTCCAAATCTTAATTAATCTTGGCCTGAACAATATTATCGCGTTTCAACTGTTTAATCATCAATCCCAAATTTGATAATGAATCTTCAAATCCAACCCAAAATGAGAATAATAGAAATCTGCGCCGATTCGGCCAAAAGCTGCATAGAGGCCGAAGCCGGCGGCGCATGGCGCGTAGAACTTTGCGCCGGCATTCCCGAAGGAGGCGCTACGCCAAGCTACGGCGAAATCAAAACGGCAAGGGCCATGGCCTCGCTAAGGATCCATGTTATAATCCGTCCGCGAGGCGGCGACTTTCTCTACTCGGCTAACGAGGAGATGGCCATGGGCTACGACATCGAGATGGCCAAGGAGTTGGGAGTCGACGGTTTTGCGTTGGGGTGCCTTACCCCTTCAGGAGATATCGACGAGCGGATGCTCAAGCGGCTTGTACGGTTAGCCCACCCGCTGCCGGTAACTTTTCATCGCGCGTTCGACGTATGCCGCGATCCGTTCAACGCCCTCGAGCAAATTATCGACTGCGGATGTTCGCGCATCCTGACATCCGGGCAGGCCCCTACGGCCGAAGAGGGCATCCCCTTGATTGCCGAGCTTGTGCGGCGGGCGGCCGGACGTATAGTTATCATGCCCGGATGCGGTGTGCGGGAACATAACATAGCCCGTATCGAGGCCGAGACCGGCGCTACCGAATTTCATACTTCGGCCCGCAGCGTGCAGCCCAGTTTGATGGAATTCCGCAACGGGAAGGTTCCGATGAGCGCGCCGGGCGTGGCTGAATTCGACAGGGCTACTACCGACAGGAGGCTGGTAGCTTTGTATCTCATGTAAAATATTAACGGGTATATAATCTTTATGGCAAAAGGAAGAAGAAGAAGTATTTGGGCGACGGCTGTCTGCGGGTTGCTCGCGCTTGCCGCATTGTCGATGCAGGCGCAGGAGAGGCGGTTCACCATCAGCGGAAATATCCGCGACGGGGCGAACGGCGAGGATATGATTGGGGCGGCGGTTATGATAGTCGGGACGCGCAGCGGGGCGGTAAGTAATGCCTACGGGTTTTACTCTATCAGCCTGCCTGCCGGCAAGTACTCTATCGTTGCCTCCTATATAGGCTATTTACCGAAGGAGATCTCCGTTGACCTGTCGGCCGACAGGCGCGTTAACATCAGCCTGGAGCCGAACGCCAAAACGCTCGACGAGGTGGTGGTGAGCGCCGACGGGGTTAACGCCAACGTGTCGAAGGCCGAGATGAGCGTTGAGAAGCTATCGTCGTCGGCCATCAAGTCGGCGCCGGCCCTGATGGGCGAGGTCGACTTAATAAAGGTGATCCAGTTGCTGCCGGGAGTGCAGCCTACGTCGGAGGGCGCTTCGGGCTTCAGCGTTCGAGGCGGCGGATACGATCAGAATCTTATACTGCTCGACGAGGCGGCGGTTTACAGCGCGTCGCACCTTATGGGCTTCTTCTCGGTATTTAACAACGACGCTATTAAAGACGTTACCCTTTATAAAGGAGATATCCCGGCCTCGAACGGCGGACGCCTGGCCTCGCTGCTCGACATTCGCTCGAAAGACGGCAACAGCCGCCGGTTTGCAGCCACGGGCGGAGTAGGTCTCATCTCGAGCCGCCTTACGCTGGAAGGGCCTGTCGGGCCGAAGGTGTCGGCCATAGTATCGGGCCGGCGCACTTACGCCGACATGTTCTTAGCCTTGACCGACGACGAGCGCATCAACCAGTCAACCCTCTACTTCTACGACATGAACGCGAAGATTAACTACCGCATCGACGATAACAACCGCGTATTCCTCGCCGGCTATTTCGGACGCGACAAAATGGGCATCTCGCTTGCGGGAATGGACTTCGGCAACAAAACCGTCACCGCCCGCTGGAACCACATCTTCTCGCCCAAGCTGTTCTCCAATTTCAGCCTGATAGGCAGCATGTACGACTATTATATAAAGATGGAGCTCAACGAGCAGCTCGGTCAGGAACTGAAATCTGGCCTCGACGACTACGGGTTCAAGGCCGACTTCGGCTACACTCCAAACCCCGCCCATCATATCAAGTTCGGCTACAACTTAACCCACCACCGGTTCAAGCCAGGCGAAGGCGGCGGAACCGGCGAGCAGTCAATCGTCGGCCAGGTAAAGTTTGCCCACAAGTATGCGCTCGAAAACGTACTCTACGTTGCGAACGAAACCAACCTCGGCGACCGGCTCAAGCTAAAGTACGGCCTGCGATACACCTCGTTCGCCAATCTTGACGGCGGATCGGTTGCGAACCACCGCCAGCAGTTCGAGCCCCGCGCCGGGGCAACCTACATCTTTAACGATCAACATTCGGTAAAGGCCGGATACTCGCGCACAACCCAGTTTGTACAGTTGGCGTCGAACTCCACCTCCGGATCCATCCTCTCGCTGTGGTTCCCATCTTCGGCCTATGTTAAGCCCCAGAAATGCGACCAGTTTGCCATGGGATACTTCCGCAACATGATGTCGAACCAATACGAGCTATCGGCCGAAGTATATTACAAGAACATGACCGACGTTGTCGACTTTCGCGACCACGCCCAGCTCCTCCTCAACGAGAACCTCGAAGAAGAACTCCTGTTCGGCCGGGGATACTCTTACGGCCTTGAGCTGATGCTTCGCAAAACAAGCGGAATACTAAACGGATGGGTGAGCTACACCTTTGCCCGAGGCATGAGGCAAATAAGCGGCATCAATAACAACCAATGGTACCGCTCGCCCTACGACAAGCCCCATAACCTGTCGGTTGTAGCCACCGTAGAAGCCGCCCCGCGCCTGTCGCTCTCGGCCAACTGGGTATACTCAACCGGATCGCCGGTAACATACCCCACCGGAAGGTATCAGATTGAAGGCGAGTATGTGCCCATCTATTCCGGACGCAACGAGTATCGCTACCCCGATTACCACCGCCTCGACCTCTCGGCCGTATGGCAGCTATCCCCAGCCGGCAGCCGGCTGAAACACGAGATTAACTTCTCGCTCTATAACGCCTACGGACGGAAAAACGCCTGGATAATACACTTCCGGCCCGAACCCGACAGGCCCAACGTAATGTATGCCGAAAAGATCTACCTCTTCACCTTCGTCCCATCGGTTGCATGGAACTTTAGCTTTTAAAACGCATATGAAACCCATACATATCATACCCGTCGCCATCCTCCTCGCCCTCTCCTCATGCGAGGAGCGCATAAACATCAGTACCGACGATTCAGCCCCCGGGCTCGTTATCTACGGATACATCGCCACCGACTCCGCCTCCCACCCCATACGCATAACCCGCTCGGCAGGCTACTTTGCCGAAACGCCGCCCCAGGGCGTATCAGGCGCCGAGGCGGTTATAGTATCGTCGGGCGGAGAAAGATACCAGCTAACCGAATCGGCCGGCGAGCCCGGGCTTTACCTCACCGAGCCCGGCGTTTGCGGCAAGGTGGGCGAAACCTACACGCTGAGGGTATCGGTTAACGTCGACGGCAACGGGCCCGAACACTTTGAAGCCAGCTCAACGCTGCCTCCGGCGCCCACAATAGACTCCATCGGCTTCGCGCCATTCACAGCTCACGACCGCATCCTGCAAGTATTACTCTGGGGCCGCACGCCCCAAACATCGCATGTAAACTACTTCAGCAGCCACCTCTACCTAAACGGCGCCCTCTACAACGACTCGCTCGGAGGCTTCAGGATATCGAACGACCAATTCCTCGTATCCAACGAAATAAAAGCCGTTCCGCTCTTCTTTCTCAACCAGGAGCGCAACCGCAGCCGGCTCTCTCCCGGCGACACGGTAACAGTCCGGCTTGAAGGCATCCCGGCCGACTATGCCGACTTCCTGACCAACGCCGGCAACGAGCTGCGGGGCTCCAATCCGATATTCGACGGCCCGCCGGCCAACGTGCCGAGCAACGTTAGGAGCCTGTCGGAAGGGTCGGAAACGCTTGTGCTCGGCTTTTTTGCGGCTTACTCTACAACCGCCCTGAGCGCAGTGTACGAAAATCCTGCGGCCGGCGGCTCTTTTTAAGCCGGTCGTAACAGGCCGGCTTTAACGGCGAGGCAGGCCCTGTTCTTATCCCCCGCCAAGGGGTTCGCAATACTGAAATTGTTTTTATGCGAACCCCTTGGCGGGGGATAAGAACAGGGCCTGCCTTTTGTATCTATATATGCTTCATGGCCGGCGGGATAAGATTTTGCCGGCGGGAGATTGCACGGATAGAAACGTAATATATTACGTCTCAACGGCGCGGGAAAAACGGTAGTTGCGAATCACTATCCTGTCGGCAAACGCCCTGCAAGGGAGAAAAAGTCGTGGATTCTCTGCGGAAATTTTTCGGGAGCTATCCATGTTTATATATTTCCCCGAGAAATTTTCCGGATAGAATATATGAACGTAGATTCCTTCCGGAGAATTTGCGGATGCAATATATGATCAAGTATTTATTCCGGAGAATTTCCGGATAAAATATATGAATAATGATTTTCTACGGAAAATTACCGGATAATATACATGAACCATGATTCCTTGCGGAAAAATTCCTGATGAAATATATGAATAATGATTGCTTGCGGGAATCCTCCGGATAAAATACATGAACCGATATTCCTTCCGGAGAATTTCCGCGATAAAAATACGAACGTGGATTCCTTGCGGGAAATTTCCCGGAGAAATCCACGTTTTCGGCCGGCTTGCCTGCCGGGCGTAGAGCCCGGCGTGAGAATAGCCCGCCTTCGTTATTCTATCCGCTCAACATATATCTGCGCATTTTCCGCCCTTACGGCCTTTACAGCCGCGCCTTTTTCGAGGAATCCGCTTTCGGATATGGCGTCGTAAATTTCGCCTTCAATCAGCGCTTTACCCGATGGGCGCATGTCGGTAAGGGTTTGGCCTTGCTTGCCGGCAAGGTTGCCCAGGGGGGATACGGATATGGCTCCGGCAAGGTCGGCGTCGAGGGCCGCGCGGCTTAAAAGGCCCCGGCTGCCGATGCGGCTCGACAGCCACAGCATTGCGAAAAAGCCCATGCCCACGCCGAGGAGTACGGTTAGCATCGAGCGGCCGTAGTCGGCTGCGGTTACGGTCTCGAAGTTAAAGTCAACGTTGCCGAGCAGGCTTAGCGAGAGGCCGGTTATGATGAGTATTATCCCGCTTATCCCCGGCGCGCCGAAGCCGGGCGTTACGAATAATTCAACGGCTACGAGGATTATTCCTATAATAAAGACGAGTATTTCCCAATGCTGGGCAAGCCCGTCTACGTAAAGCGGGGCGAAGTAGAGTATGGCGGCGAGTATGGCGGCGGCCGACGGGAAGCCGATGCCTGGCGTTTGCAGCTCGAAGTATATTCCGCCGATAATGACAAGGATGAGGAGCGATTGTACGATTGGGCTTAGCAGGAAGCCTTTCATATCGTCCCAGGGGGATGGCGAGTAGGCGCGGAGTTGGTATTCGCGATAGCCGAGGTGTTGCGCTATTACCTGATCAACCGATTCGGCTATGCCGTTGCAATATCGCCACCGTATAGCTTCTTCGGCGGTGAAGGTGAGCACCTGGGAGGAGTCGACCAGTCCGGGCACAACGATTCGCTGGTCGACCATGGCTTCGGCGATTGCCGGGTCGCGCACCCAGCTTACGATGGTGTCGCGGCCGCTGATTATGGTGTCGCGGCCGTGTGCTTCGGCTGTTGCGCGCATCATGGCGCGGAGGTAGGATTGGTATTTGTCGGGCATGGCTTCGCCGGTTTGGTTAACCACGGTTGCGGCTCCGATGCTTGCTCCTTCGCGCATGTATATTTTGCGTGCGGCGATTGATATGAGGGCTCCAGCTGAGGCGGCGTTGTTGTCTACAAACACGTAGGTTGGGATTGGGCTGTAAAGGATGGCGGTGCGCATTGAGTCGGCCATGTCTACTTGTCCTCCGTAAGTGTTGAGGTGGATTATTATTGCCTCGGCTTTTAATGAGGCTGCTTCTTTCATGCCGTTGGCAAGGTAGAGGCTGGTGGTTGCGTTAATTTCCTTGCGTATATCTATTTTGTAGATAAGGGGCGGGTTTGCGGCTGTTTGTTGCGCGGCGGCCGGGGTTGCAAGGATGAGGAGCGTTACGAGGAGTTGCAGGGTGTTCATAATGGTATATATGTATATTATTTGTTTGCTGGCTATTGGATAAAGGGTTTATGGCGCGGCGGCGGTTGCTGTGGGGCGGCTGTCGAGATATTGGATTATATCGTTTTCGCAAGGCGGATTAAACCATTTTATTTCGGGGTCGCGCTTTAGCCATGTCATTTGTTTGCGGGCGTAAACGCGGGTGTTGCGTTTTATTTTCTCGACGGCTTCTTCCAGTGAGCATTTGCCGTCGAAAAAGGCGAAGAGTTCTTTGTATCCAACGGTATTGAGCGAGTTAAGATGGCGATGTGGGTATACTCGTTGGGCTTCGCGGAGCAGTCCGTCGGCCATCATGGCGTCGACCCGGCTGTTGATTCTCTGGTAGAGTATTTCTCTGTCGAAGGTTATTCCGATCTTGACGATGCTGAATGGGCGCGGTTTGGCGGACAGGGTGAGGAAGGATGAGTATGGCTTTTGCGTTTGCCGGCATACTTCAACGGCGTGTATTACCCGGCGGTAGTTTTGCCGGTCTACTTTTGCATAAAATTGTGGGTCGAGTTGCCGGAGTTCGTCGAGTATTGGTTGCAGTCCTTGCCTGGCGTATTGCGTTGCGAGCGCGCTGCGCACTTCGTTGCTTATGTTTGGTATATCGTCGATGCCTTTACAAACGGCGTCGACGTACATCATGGATCCTCCGCACAGGATTACGGATCCGGCGGTGAGGAACAGTTTGTTGAGTAGTGTGCTAACATCGGCTTCAAACATGGCTGCGCTGTAATATTCGTCGAGTTTCAGGGATCCGATCATGTAATGTTGGGCCATGGCGAGTTGCTGCGGTGATGGGGCTGCGGTTCCGATTTGCAGGTCTTTATATAGTTGCCGCGAGTCGGCTGAGATAATGGGAGCGTTGAGATGCTGCGCGAGGCGCAGGCTGATGATGGTTTTTCCTGCCCCGGTGGGGCCTGTCAGTATTATGAGAGTATTTTTCAATAGCGATCGTCGTCAAAAGAGGCATCTTCCATTCCGTCGTATCCATCGCTGTCGAGTTCGTCGATATCGTATTCGGAGTCGCCGTAAAAGTTTTCGCCTATATCGGAGTAGAATGGTTTGCTTTCTAATTCTTTGAAGTCGATGCTTTGCGGCGGCGGCGTTCCTTCTGATCCGCTGCAGATGGGTTCTGAGAGCGATTTGCCGGTTATGATTTCGCGTAGCTCGATAAAGAAGGCGCGTTCGGTCATGTAATCAAATACGTAGAGTAGGCGCTGATCGTCTTCGATGAGTTCGTCGAGTTGTGTATCTTCCATGAGATAAACGTCTTCGTCGGAGGGTTTGCCCATGTCGACGAGTGTAATTTCGGTTTGTTTGTTCCATTCGTCGTCGCAGGTGAAGAAGGAGTACATTTCGTCGTTGGAGTATCCAACGGAGCGTAGTATTGCTCGATGCAGGTCAAGGAATGTTGCTTCGGAGTCGATCTTTATTTCTCTTACGAAGTTGTCAACTTCGCCTGATGCTATTAGAAATCTGTATATCATATTCAAAATGTAGTTTTTTTTGTTGGGGTCAAATGTAATGAAATTTTGAGAAATGCAGTTTTAGGGTTGATATAGGTTTGTTTCTTGCGAGGATACCGGGCGGGGTGACAATAAATAAGGGCGCTTTGTAGAATGATTGTTTGCGTGGCAGCGAAAAGGGGCGTCGCTTCTGTTTGGAGTGACGCCCCTTTACTTTGGCCTCCCGGCAGGTTCCCGGTCGTTTTTTTGGGTTTGGTGTGTTTGTTTGTTGATCGGGTAGTTACCGGAAGTTTGTTTACTTGGTTTCTTTTTCGTCTTTTATGTCGAACTCATTTTTATCGTTATCGTAAAATTTGTATTCGAGGAATGAGAGACTTTGGTCGGGGATAACTTTTAATCCGCGAGCGTATTTCAGTTTCCATTTCCGTTTTAAAGAGAAAAACCCTTTGTCAACAAATGCTGCGACATAAGGATGCAGGTGTAGGTTGAATTTCTTCACTTTGAGCTTGTCTGTCAAGCTGTCTATTTTTTCTTCCAGGCTATCGGTAAAAAGGATGGCCGGTTTGGTTTTACCGGATCCAAAACAGGTTGGGCAGGTTTCGGATGTATTTACGTCCATTTCGGGTCGTACTCTTTGGCGCGTAATCTGCATTAGGCCGAATTTACTTAGGGGCAAAATATTGTGTTTGGCTCTATCGGAGGCCATGGCCTTCGATATGTGTTCAAAGAGTTTTTGCCTGTTCGATGGTTCTGACATGTCAATAAAATCTACAACGATTATTCCGCCCATATCTCTGAGGCGTAGCTGTCTGACTATTTCGTCGGCAGCGGCTATGTTTACATCAATGGCTGTTTTTTCCTGTGCGTCGCTTCCTTTTGAGCGGTTGCCGCTGTTGACGTCGATAACGTGCATTGCTTCGGTGTGTTCAATGATCAGGTAAGCTCCGCTTTTGTATGTAACGGTGCGTCCGAACAGCGATTTTATTTGCTTGGTTATGCTGAAGTTGTCAAAAATCGGCAGTTCGCCTGTGTAGTGTTGCACGATATTTTCCTGTCCGGGTGCGATCAGGGAAACGTAGTCTTTGATGTTGTTGTAGATTTCCTTGTCGTTAACATGGATATTCTGGAACGAGGGGTTGTAAATGTCGCGTAAAAGAGCCACGGTTCGCGCTGTTTCTTCGTAAAGCACGCTTGGTGGTTTTACTTTACCGATTTTAGAGTTTACGTCTTCCCATCGTTTCACTAATGTTTTCATCTCATGATCGAGCTCTGCAACCCTTTTACTTTCTGCCGAGGTGCGTACTATTATGCTGCAGTTTTTGGGTTTAATGCTTTGTATAAGCTGGCGTAGGCGCGCGCGCTCTTCGCCCGACTTGATTTTGGTTGAGACTGAAACTTTGTCTGAGAACGGTATCAAAACGATAAATCGTCCGGCAAATGATAATTCGGCGGTTAATCGGGGGCCTTTTGTTGAGATAGGTTCTTTGGCTACTTGCACGAATACTTCCTGTCCGCTTTTAAGCACTTCGCTTATGCTCCCGTCTTTGTCGATTTCCGGCAAGATTTGGAATTTCGCCAGTACGGGTTTCTTGGGATCGCTTAGCATTTGTTTCAGGAATTTCTGCTGGGTATTGAAATTGGGGCCTAAGTCCTGGTAGTGAAGAAAAGCATCCTTTTTATAGCCTACATCAATAAAAGCAGCATTAAGCCCCGGCATCAGCTTCTTTACCTTGCCTAAATAGATATTGCCGACTGCGAACGATATGTTGTGGCCTTCTTTTTGAAGCTCCACCAAGCTTTTATCCTCGAGTACGGCAATGGCTACCTCTTTGGGGCGCACGTCTACTACTAATTCACTTATCACTATAAAACAGGGTGTTTAAATTTAGACCTTTTACTATATGCAAAGAACAAACTTAAAAGGTCTACATATTAAGTTTGTTCTTAAATAACTACTAAAAGTTTAGACAGTTTGAAAAATCTTCTCTATTTCTTCTTATGCCTGTTCTTCTTTAATCGCTTTTTCCGCTTGTGCGTCGACATTTTATGCCTTTTTCTTTTCTTTCCGCTTGGCATTGCTATCCGTTTAATTGTTAAACATTCAATTTACTTAATCTTATCGTTGAAGGTCTTTGCAGGCTTGAAGGAGGGAATGTTGTGAGCCGGAATGATGATCGTAGTATTCTTTGAAATATTACGCGCAGTTTTCTGTGCTCTTTTTCTTATTACGAAGCTGCCAAAGCCTCTCAGGTAAACATTCTCTCCCTTGGCAAGCGAGTCTTTAACCAACTCCATGAAAGATTCTACGCTTGTAAGTACCGTCTGTCGGTCGATTCCGGTGCTTCTTGAGATTTCTCGTACAATATCCGCTTTTGTCATATCTTATAAAGTATTAATGTTAGGTGTTGCAAAATTTTGAATGCAAAGGTATTATTAATTCCAAATACTACAAAATAATTCAACGGCAATTTTTTGATTACAAGTTATTTTATCGCTCTTCGCAATTTCACGCATCATTTTCCTCATTCATTTCACCGGTAATTATTATCGCCTTCTTTGCCGGACGGAACTTATACCACCCAATCAGCTCGCTTATGCCGTAAAGAAGGCTCAATGTTCCCAATATAATAAAGGTATAGGCGATAACCGCACCGGGACGTATCATTATCCATATTCCGGCAACTATGATAAGCGCGGGCAAAATATAAAGGCCAAGGGGTACCGATACCACATTGCGCCTTGCGGCAATTAACGTAACCACTTGCTGAATGCCTGCCACGGCAAGGAGGATCCCCCACATATACATAAGCGCATTTATGAAGAAGCCAGGCGCTATCATAAGCAACGCGCCCAGCAAAAGGCTTGCCGCCGCAGCAACGGTATGCACCTTGCGCCGCGCTTCGCGCTTCACGATGTATAGCGTAATGGTATATATTCCGGCGATAATAAATAGCGCCCCTATGGCCATGATCATGTATTTTATCATCGCTTCGGGCCACATTATCATCAACAGCCCGGCCACTGTGGCCAGAATACTGCGGGTTATCGAATTTTCCGTAATACTTGTAATCATATCTGTTATGCTTATCAGGGTTAATTAACCGGCGCCGGCGTTATGCCGGCGCCAACGGGGCCAAATATACGAATTATTTGATTCGCCGGCTCCGAACTGCCTCTATCCCATCAAGTTTTGCGGCTTATCTCTCTTGGCTTTTAACCATGCGCAACATTCTTACCGCGTTTTCATCCTGGGGATTGATGGACAAGGTGCGCTCAAATGCTTTTTGTGCTTTCGGATAATTGCCCAGCAAAACGTAGGTGAGCCCGGCGTTAAAGTACGCGGCGGCGTATTGCGGATCGATAGCGCAAGCTTTTTCGAAGCATGATATGGCTTCGTGGGGCATGTTTTTTTCGTTATAGGCAAGGCCCATGCAATTATATGCTTCGGCCATATTGGGATTAAGTTCAACCGCTCTGCAATAGGCCTCGATGGCTTTGCTGAAGTGATTACCAAAGCGATATTCGTTGCCGAGATCAAAATAATCGTCGGCCGACCATTTTATTTTAAATAACTTTTTCTTCATTTCCTCGATTTAATTATGGTATGTATTTAGCTTCTTATCATAATTGACGGAAATATGTTGTATATGTTCCCGCAGTGCTTATATTAATCTTGTTCGGGCTGCCTCGTACTGCACAAATACCATCGCTGCCTCTTTTATGACAGCCCTGAAAGAATAAGGGATCACCCCTTATATAATAATGAAGGTTACCTCCGCTGCTCGCCAAATATGTAAAACAGGGGGGGGGTGATTTGTAGAGCCTTATCCCCAGCCATCGGCATAGCTTATAACTTTTCGTACCTATGTAACATGATTTCATATTGAGAAAGATTAACTTGCAGCAAAGATAATATTATTTTATTTCCAACAATTACCATTATACAATGTTGTATACAAATAATTTTCCAGGCCTCCGCCGCTCTCAAATTGTATTGATCCGTTTCCAATCATACAATTTCAGGGCTTGAACAGGCTTAATGAATTTCGGGGAAGCCGTTTAAGGACTTAAATGGGCTGTTTTCGGGAAGAAAATTAAGCCCTTAAATGGGGTAAACCGGCTTTGGCAAGGAGCGTTTAACCTGTCCGAGTAGAAAAACACTTACATTTGCCGCATAAAACATAGATCTGATGAAAAAGTATCAAAGAATTTTACTCAAACTAAGCGGCGAATCTTTAGCGGGAGGGCTGCGGCATGGAATCGACGAGGCAAGATTGACCGAGTATGCGGCTCAAATACGCGACGTTGTATTGATGGGTATAGAGGTGGCCGTTGTAATCGGAGGCGGTAACTTTTTCCGCGGCTTGAGCGGAACCGGCCGCGGCTTCGACCGTGTGAAGGGCGACCAGATGGGAATGTTGGCTACCGTGATGAACAGCTTAGCTCTGAGCTCGGCTCTCGAATCGGCCGGCGTAAAGGCTAAAACCCTTACTGCCGTGCGCATGGAGCCTATCGGCCAGCTTTACGACAAATGGCAGGCCGTTGAGCTTTTGCAGCAGGGTTGCGTTGCGATCCTTGCCTGCGGCACGGGCAATCCTTTTTTTACCACCGATAGCGGAGCCGCTCTCCGGGGCGTTGAGCTTGAAGCCGACGCTATGCTAAAGGGTACTCGCGTTGACGGCGTTTATACCGCCGATCCTGAAAAAGATCCGGCTGCCGTGCGTTTCGCCCGGATTTCGTTCGACGAGCTTTATCAAAAAGGCCTTAAGGTGATGGATCTTACGGCCGCTACTCTCTGCCGCGAGAATAATCTGCCGGTTATTGTATTCAATATAGATGTGCCGGGCAATTTGGTTAAAGTGGCGAGCGGCGAAGATGTTGGAACTTTGGTTAATTGAGGGCAATAGAAGGCTCCGACTGTTATTTTTCTCAATTGCGGAGGCCTCGGATGCCGGCTGCGGCGTTCGGGGCCTTTTTTGTTGCCTCCAAAAAGAGGCTGCCGGTAGGGGCAGCCTCTTTAATTTTCCAGCGGTTAAGCTGTGCGCTTACTTGTTAACGAGGTAGATCCCCGAGCTGAAGTTGCCGCTTATCCGGCCTGCCGATGCGCTTACAATCTTTACTCCGATGGCGTATACCGCTACGTCGGAGCTGAGTTGCGAGGGCTTGAGGCGGATTACGTACGAGGCGTTTTTTTGTCCTTTGGGTATTACAAGCGTACCCGACGAGGGAAGCTCGTAGGAGCCAGCGGGGAGGGCGGTTACTTTCGAGTAGGAGTTGTAGGCGGTTACGATGTTGTTGTCCACTTCTACGGTTACGGTTACGTCTTCAGGAGTTCCGTTGACTCCGGTGTAGTTTACTATGGCTTCTATCTCGATTGCCGAGCTGCGCGATACGGCCCGATTGGCGTATGGGGCCGACGAGCCGCGGTTGCCGGAGAGGTCGAGCTCCACGATGCCGTAGTCGCCGTTGTCTTTAAACGGGGGCTCGTGGTCGAGGCATGAGGTGAGGCCTGCGAATAGGGCTGCGGCGAGTAGATAATATACTGTTTGCTTCTTCATTTCTTTAATTTCTTAGAGTTTTACGAATCAATTTTTCTGCCAGAATATGGGCGAGCTGAACGCGTTGGCAATCGCGGGGGTGTTTTCCTTATTGGTGTTGTTCTCGTTTTGAGGGTACAGCAGCCTTACGGGAAGCCTGTCGGGGCGGGTTGATTGCGATTGCGGGGATACGAAGGTAGTGGCTGGGTCGGTACCGTATGTCCGCGGATATGTGGTGCGGCGGAACTCCGTCCAGGCTTCGTATGTGTTGATAAGGTTCAGGGCAAGGTATTTCTGAGTGATGATGGCCTCGAGCTTCTGGTCGTTGGTAGCGGCTTTATCAAAGTTGGCGAGGTAGTTGTCGCTGTTGGCTTCGATGTATTCGGCTACTTTCTCGGCGACATTGAAGTCGGCCGGCGGGGCTGCCGATGTTCCTTCGATGGCGAGGTAGTTAAACGAGGCTTCGATGCCTTTCACGAAGTTGTTTTTTGCGTCGCCGTTGAGCTGACGTCCGTACAGGGCTGCTTCGGCCAATAGGAAATGCGTTTCGGCCAGCGAGATGAGCGGGTATCCTGCGGCCCGACTTTTGAGCAGTCCTTGCGCGCTGGAGGCGTTAACGCCGGTGCCAGTTCCGATAAACCAGATGTAATTGGGGGAGTTGGGCCGATCAACTTCGTTGCCGAGTTGCCAAGTGTTTACGTTGGGATAGCCTTTGTAGGTGAGAGCTCCTCTTACGGGGTCGTCGAGCTTGTTTCCGTTGTAGAAAGAGAAGATGTATGTGGAAGGAAGGAAGTAGCGCGCGGGCTGTGTTATCGTGCCTGCTACGTTACTATGATAGGTTGTCCACATTGGGTTTTGCTGACTGCTGGCGTTATATCCGGGGTTAACGAGGATATCTTCGAGCAGGAATCCTTCAGTTGAGAAGCTGCCGAAGGCGCTTTGTACGAAGCCGTCGATGGCGCTTCCTCTGGCTCGCACGAGGAGGCGGAGCTTGATGTTGTTGGCAAACTTGATCCACTTGGTTAGGTCGCCCTTAAAGATGGGATCGTTATTGCTTCCGAACGGCAGGAGGCCTGTTGCGCCTGAGCTCGACTTGATTGCAGCGATGGCTTCGTCGATCTTCTTTACCAGATCCTGGTAGATGTCGGCAGCCTTGTCGTACTTGGGCAGGAGGATGGTTTTATCGCCTTGCAGTCCTTCACTGTACGGAACGTCGCCGTAAGCGTCGACGAGGAGCTGGTATTGGTATACCTTCATAATGTTGGCTACGGCTCCGTATATAACGTATTCGGGGTTCTCCCCGGCTTTGTTGATAATGGCCTGATAGTCGCGTAGCTCGTCGAACGAGCGATTCCAGGCGTCGGTGTTGAATGATGCGCCGAAGTTGTATGTGTATACGTCGCCGAAGCCGGCTATACCGCCTCCGGGCACCTGGTATCCCATGATATATGAAGAGCATACGTAGCCCAGGGTATACACCTGGGTGTAAGCTGTTGCGGCAACCACCGCGCCGAAGGTAAAGTTGGGCGATACCACTGCACCCGTTGGCGAGTTGGGGTTATCGTTGATATCCAGGTCGCATGAGTTGAGCAGGATTAGGCCGACAAGCCCAAGCGCCGCACTTATTTTAGATATATATTTCTTCATCTTACAGTAGTTTTTAGAATGTGAATGAAACGGTTCCGCCAATATATCGTGTTGGGGGAGATGTAGTCAGCGTTGTTACGCCCACGGCGTTGTTGTCGTTTGCGCTGAAGTCGGGATCGGTGTACTCGTTCGACGCGGGGAGCAGCAAAAGGAGGTTGCGACCCTGCGCGCTGATTGTCACGTCTTGAACCAATCCTGCGGTGATGCGGCTTACAAGCGCTTTCGGAACCTGGTAGCTTACGGCCAGCTCGCGCCATTTCCAATAGTTGCCCGAATATACGTAGTTGCTGTAAGCGCCGCCGCGGTTGTAGGCCGAGCTTGTCCAGAAGCCTGCGCCGCCGTCGGAGATTGTAATGTTGCTGTTTTCGGAGTAAACCGGATAGCCGTCGGAGCCTACGCCTGTTTGAATAACCGAATTGGGAAATACAAACCGCTCGCGATTGTAGTACGTTGAACGGGCAGATGCTCCCGAAAAGTCGAGGCCGGCGGCCATCGTAGTGTTGATGGCATAGTAGCCGCCGCGGAACTCAAACACGCTACTCACCGTAAAGTCCTTGTAACGGATGCTGAAGTCGATGCCGATACGGTCGCGGGGCGAAGTGTTGCCCATGATCGCCGAATTTGCCGCGCGCGACGGGTATCCGGTTAGCGGATTAACTATAACCTTTCCTACCAGAGCCGGATCGTTTGCGATCCATTTGCTTTCGTCGGGGTCGGTCTCATTTTTGTATTTGGGCACGCGATTGTAATCGGACACGTAAATCTGGTTGATTTCGTAGTCTTTAATCGCAAATACTACCGAGCTGCCGTTTACTCCAAGGGCTGTAATTTCATTATCTCCCTCGCCGTAAAGCGATACGAGCTTGTTTTTGTTGTACGTATAGTTAATGCCTAACGACAGGTTCACATCTTTCGTTCGGATGGGGTTAAGGCGAAGCGATGTTTCGATACCATTGTTTGTAACCTCGCCGGTATTGATCAGCATGCTGTGAAATCCGGTTGAGCGCGCTATCGAGGCTTCGATCGTCTGGCCCGTTGTGCTTGAGTGATAATAAGTGAGCTGCACTTCGGCCAGATTCTTAAGAAGGCGGAACTCCGTACCGATTTCCCATCCCGTAGTGATTTCAGGCTTCAGATCGAGTACCAGCTTGTCGCCCGAACGGAAATATGTGCCGGTAGAAAATCCTACCGTAGAATTGTAAACCGGAGTAATGTCGTACGGGTCGATGTTAACGTTTCCAACCTGCGACAATCCCGCCCTGATCTTCAGGTAATCCAGCACGCTGTGTTCGCGAAGAGCGTCGATTGCATCCGTGGCGATAAACGAAGCGTCGGCCGCCGGATAGAAATATTCGCGGTTCTCCGGAGCAAGCAGCGACGTGCGGTCGTTACGACCTGACAGGTGAAGGAAGGCAAAGTTCTTGTACCCAAGAACCACGTCGGCCCAAACGCCGTAATTGCGCTGCTTTACAATATCGTTCGGATTCGCGCCCGATCTGATCCCCGTAAAGTACTCCGTGTCTACGCGAGGTATGTTAGCATCGTTCAACCGGTTGTTTATATTGAACAAACCCGGTATCAAAAGCCCGGTAGCCTCGTACACCATGTTCTTCCTGTTGTCGTTGAAGTGCGACCAGCCGAGAGTGGCGTTAACCGAAATGTCTCCGAAGGTCTTGTTCAATCCAACCTGCACATCTTGATTCAAGCGGTAGCGATTACGTTGTATGTCGAGCACAAAGCTTGAGATGTTGCCCTTCGTATGAGTTTTGATCGCATAATCGCTGAACTGGAAGCCGGGAGCATGCTCGTGGGCCTGGAAATAACGATTGGCCAGCGAAGCGCGATAAAGAACGTGCAGCCACGGGAAGATGTTCCACTTCAGTTCCGCCCGGCCCGTCAAATACGTGTCTTTACGGTCGGCGCGGTAATTGTCGGCTGTCCAATAAGGATTAGGGTACCACGGATTGTACCAGCCCTCCGGATGCGCGTACTTATTGTTACGCCAATCCTTGAAGTCGGTAACCGGAATGTTGGCCGACATCTGGATCAGGCGGTCGTATATAGCGCTTGTATAGTTCGAGATATCGTAATTGTTTTCCGTATAACTCGCGCTGTACGACAGGGTAAGGTTGTTCAGCAGCTTCTGCGTGTTATTAAAGCGCACCATGATGCGGTCGTAGTTATCGCCCGGAGTTGTTCCCGTCGCGCTGAAATATTGGGCCGACACATACGATTGGATGTTATCGTTGCCGAAGCTGAACGAGATGTCCGACTGGTTCTGGATCCCCGTTTCCCAGAAGGTGTTCCTGCCGTTCTTTGCCGGCGAATACGGAATCGTTAGCTGCGAACCATCGGCAAGCGGATAGCCTAAGTTACGGATCGAGCCGTCGAAAGCATCTCCGTACTGCTGATTCTCTATCGGGTCGAACGTTTGCTGATACGGTTCCGAGCCCTGGCCGAACCGCTCCTGCAATTTGGGGAAGAAGCTCACGGTCTCCATCGTTGTGGTGTTCGACACTCTTATCTGGGCCTTCCCTTTATGGCCGGCCTTCGTAGTTATAAGCAACACCCCGTTCGACGCCTCCGAGCCGTACAAAGCCGAGCCCGAGGCCCCGTTCAAAACCTGGATATTATCAATATCGTTAGGGTTGATATTATTCAGAAAGTCGTTCGACACAATCGCGTTATCCACTACGATCAAAGCCTGGTTATTACCGTTAATCGAACGGTTTCCCCGCAAAACAAGGCGGTAGTTAGGATTCACGCCCGAGCTGATCGCATTAACCTGGAGGCCCGGAATCTTTGCCGTTAAGCCCCCGGCCAAACTGGGCGACTTGCCCGCAATCAGTTCCGAATCAGTAATCTTAACCGTGGCGTAACCCTGTTCGCGGCGAGCGCGGAACAAGCCTCCGGCCGTTACCACAACCTCGTTCAAGGCCTCTACGTTTTCTTTTAAGATGATATTAACCGCCGCCCTTGCGTCGCGAACCACAAATTCCTCGGCCGTAAAGCCAACATAGCTCACAACAATCGTAACCGGCAGCCTCTGCTGGGTTGAGAGGTTAAAATTACCGTCGATATCGGCCACAGCCCCTTCGGCCCGCGCGTTTTTAACCTGCACGGTAGCTCCGCTAACGGGAACGCCGGCCTCGTCTACAATCTTTCCCCTGATAGCGTTTTGGCCGTACAAGCCCGCCGAGAAGAAAAGAACCAATAATACAGCTACGGAGCCGCGCCGCAAGGCGGATACGTAACCCTTACTTCTGTGCGTAAAAAATTCAATCATATTTTATTCTTTAGGTAAATGTTATACTCTGATAAGTTTAAATCGTCTCTTTTATTTGCCATTCGTAACCAGCGACCTCCGCCGCTCCTAACCCGCTGAGCCCCCGCCGCCCTAAGCAACGAAAGGAGCCAAACCGCGCGGAGCCGGAGGCAAGTAGCTTACGAGCGCTGCAAAATCTTGATCTTGCGTAATCGTATTACCATAACTTGAAAATTTAAATTGTTTAACCAAAAAAATGTCGACCACGGCCGATAATCAGCATCACATCGCCCCATGTGTATGGCGACAACCCCAAAGTGAATCTACGCCGCAAAGAAAACAAAAAATTAGCAAAAATTCAAATTACACGTCAAAATGCTTAATTAATATTTATCTGCAATCATAATGCTATCTATAACGGAGCTCGGCTTACGCATTAAATCGGTTACGCCGCCCCGGCCGAACCATTGGCGCCGTAAAAATCCTTCATCCCTCATGTTTTTTTCTGTTATCATTCCCTAATTAACTTATTTTTTGCAAAGAACGGCCGTGGCGCGAGTTAATGCAATACCGCGCCGAGGGTATTCTGGGCCGCGCGCCGGTTTTCATTTTCATTCTCCAGCGATAAAGATTGGGCGCCCCCACCTCGAAGCGCTACGGCGCCAATCCCTTGCGAAGCCATTGAAACGGTTACAATCCGGCGAAAAGATCTTGCGGAGCTCTTGAAACCGTTTCAATCCCATGAAAATCTCTTGCAGCCGTTTTTGAAGGGTTACAATCCGCCGAAAATCCCTTGCAGCGATTTTTAAACAGTTGAGATTTGGTGAAAAGAGATTTTCGGCGGATTGTAATGTTGCAATTCCATGAAAATCTCTTGCAGCCGTTTTTGAAGGGTTACAATTCCGCGAAAATCTCTTGCAGCGATTGTTGAATAGTTGAGATTTGGTGAAAAGGGATTTTTGAGGGATTGTATCAAAAGCCGACTGATAAGAAAGCAATGAATGATGGTTCCAATATTTGCATTATACAAGACTATCTCGCTTGACATGTTTGATAATATTGAAGTCAGTCGCTCATCCGGTTTTAATGCTTTTCCTTCATTTTCAACAAACGTAATTCAGGATGCCCTGCAACATCAAATTTGTTATTTTATCAGATAGCTGTTTTGAGCGATTAAACCCAAATTCCGCATTAGAAAAAGCGTTATTTTAGCTCCATAAGTCCTAATGCGTAGCGTTAGAAAAATGTAGCCTATGAGATTCGAGGTATCCTTTACCAATAAAGAGATTACGCCTTGGGAAGGAATAGTATGTTTGAAGCAAATGTTAGACGGGATCGGCTTTAGAAAGCAAATTGAATGTTGCGAATCATTGCCTGTTCAAAACTCTAACCGAGCATATTCAATTGCAGTATTATTAGAAAGTTTTATCACCGGCATTTGGCGTGGAGCCAACCGCTTTTTGCATACTGAAATAACCCGCTCTGACAGAGCTCCGGGAAAGATTTGCAGATGGAAGGCTACTCCCGGACAAGATGCCCCTATAAGCGTTATTTCGGCAAGTTTAACCGGGCTATAAATCAAAATGTGAGTCATCATTTCTTCAGCTGTTTTTTTCAAAGCTTGCTGATCAACTGCTTCACATTGAATATTGATCCTACTGTTATGACCCGTTATGGAGAACAGGAAGGTAAACAAGAAAGGACGAAAATCTCATCATCCTGTTATTGCTTTTGTGAATGATATCCGTATGGTAGCCAACTATTACATTTCGTTTTGCAAATTATAGATAAAGCCTTGAACTTAATGCCCTGTTGCAACGATAAAGAAATTTGTTGCTGTAACAGGGCCTAAGATTATCCGGCAATGCCGGAAGGTTTCGGGATTATATACGAATGAAGGTTTGGGACTTGGATACAAATATCAAATGCAACATTGCCTGAAAAGCAGCATCTCCATAACCGTGAATAAGCGATTTACCAGCAATACTAACATTATCGCCTCAGTTCTCAAACTTCCATTAAAAAAGAGTGTACGGCCTCCGCCGCTCTCCTTCCCGACTCTATCGCCCGCACTACAAGGCTTGCCCCAAGAGTAGCATCTCCGGCAACAAACACTTTATCGACAGAGGTTTTGCAGTCGGATCGGGAGGCAACATTGCCCCGCTTGTCGTATTCCAGTCCCAAGTCGTTAAGGAGGCCTTCATGGATGGGGTGGACAAAGCCCATCGAGAGGAAAGCAAGATCAGCTTTGATGGTTTCGATTTCGCCGGTCAGAAGGTTTTTTACTTCTATGCCTGTGAGTTTACCGTTTTCGCCTACGAAGCTTTGGGTTGCGATTGACCATCGGCGAGTGCATCCCTCTTTGTGCGAGCTTGAGGTTTTAAGCACATTGGGATAAAGCGGCCAGGGAGTGTCGGGGTTATGGTCGGCCGGCGGCTTGGGCAGGATCTCGATTTGCGTAACCGATGCGGCCTTGCGTCGGGCCGATGTTCCCACACAGTCGGAGCCGGTGTCGCCGCCTCCGATAACCACGATGTTTTTGTCGGCGAGCCGTATTTTCTCGCCGTCGGCAACGGTTTCGCCGCGCACCAGGCGGTTTTGTTGCCGAAGCAGTTCGAGAGCAAAGTGTACTCCGCGTAGGTTGCGCCCTTCAACGTTGAGGTCGCGCGGCTGTCCGGAACCAATGCAGATGCACACGGCGTCGAAAGCTTCGAGCAGCTCGTCGGCGGACATGTCAACGCCAGCTTCGGTATTATTCCTGAACACAATGCCTTCGGCTTCGAGCAGAGATATCCTCCGGTCAATTATCTTTTTGTTAAGTTTAAAATCAGGGATGCCAAGGCGAAGCAAACCGCCCGGAAGCTCGTCGCGCTCAATCACGGTAACCGAGTGTCCGCGCCTGTTGAGCATATCGGCTGCTGCGAGGCCGGCTGGACCTGAGCCAACCACGGCTACATGCTTACCTGTTCGACGTCTGGGTGGATAGGGCTTGATATATCCTTCAAGGAAAGCATGTTCAACAACTGCGGCTTCGTTCTCACGAATCGTAATAGGGGAGTTATCTAAGCTCAGCACGCAGCTTTTTTCGCAAAGCGCGGGGCATACGCGTCCGGTAAATTCGGGGAAATTGTTTGTGGTTGCAAGGATATCGTACGCTTCTTGCCATTTGCCTTTGTAAAGAGCGTCTTGCCATTCGGGCATACGGTTGGCAATGGTGCACGACCAATGGCAAAACGGTACGCCGCAGTCCATGCAGCGCGAGGCCTGTAACATGCGGTCTTCGCTGTTGAGCGTTTGCTCTACTTCGCCGAAATCCTCAATGCGCTCCATTACGGGGCGGTATCCGGCCTCTTTTCTATTTATTGTAAGGAATGCTTTTGGGTTTCCCATTGTTTATATTCTTATTCCGTAGTTAGAGTTATGTGAATTAGTATGCTGTTAGAGCATATTATTGGCGGCTTCATAAAACGGGGGCAATTAATAGTCGTGTTCAATCTGGGCAATTTTCCGGTTTATGTCATCCATTTTCTGCTCTTGGAGGATTTTTTTATACTCAAAAGGAGTGACTTTGATGAATCGCTCAACGTTTTGCTCCCAATCCTGGAGCAAACGCTCGGCAAGGGGGCTACCGGTATATCGCGCATGGGCGGATATGAGGCGATGCAGCTCAGCGCGGTCGGCATGATCTTCAACGAGCGATAGTTCCACCATCTCCATATTGCAGAAGTAGTCAAATTTTTCGTCGACGTTAAGCACGTATGCAATTCCTCCGCTCATGCCGGCTGCAAAATTTTTACCGGTTGTGCCCAGTACTACGGCGCGGCCTCCGGTCATGTACTCGCAGCAGTGATCGCCAACGCCTTCCACCACGGCAATGGCCCCGCTGTTGCGAACGCAGAAGCGTTCGCCGGCCCGTCCGTTAATAAACACTTCGCCCGAAGTGGCACCATAAAGGAGCGTATTTCCCACAATAATATTATCCTCAGGGGCAAATACGCTTCCGGCTGGGGGAGCAACGATTATTCGTCCGCCGGAAAGGCCTTTGCCGAGATAGTCGTTAGCTTCGCCTTCAAGGTGCAGCGATATGCCGGCGGCCAGGAAGGCTCCAAAGCTTTGTCCAGCCGATCCTTTGGCGCGTATGCGAATGGTGTCGTCGGGCAGTCCGCGGTTGCCGTAGCGGCGGGCCACTTCGCCCGATAGCATTGCGCCCACGGTGCGGTCGGTGTTTGATATGGTAAGGCTTACTTCTACCGGCAAGCGTCGCTCAATAGCCTGGCTGGTTTTCATGATGAGCATCCGGTCGGGAACCTGGGCTATGCGGTGCTCCTGCTCGCGCACGCAGAGCAAGGCATTGTCGGTTTCTGGAAAATGTAGTAAGCGAGTAAAGTCTATTTTTGAGGTTTTGGGATGCTTCACTACGTCTGTACGCAACGATATCAAATCAGTGCGGCCAACGATCTCATCGATGCTGCGGAATCCCATATCTGCCAGATGCTCGCGTACTTCTTCGGCTAAAAACTTAAAGAAGTTGATAAGATACTCATGCTTGCCTGTGAATCGTTTCCTCAAATCTGGATTTTGAGTAGCAACTCCAACGGGGCATGTATTCAGGTGGCATTTTCTCATCATCACGCAACCCAGAACGATAAGCGCACCGGTGGCGAACCCGTATTCCTCGGCTCCAAGTAGGGCGGCTATTATAATATCCTTCCCTGTTTTAAGTTGTCCGTCGGTTTGCAGTTTAACGAATCCGCGGAGGTTATTCATCACCAGAACTTGCTGGGTTTCGGCCAAGCCGAGTTCCCAGACGAGGCCTGCGTGCTTGATGGAGCTTACGGGGCTGGCTCCTGTTCCGCCGTCGGCTCCGCTGATAACTATGGTGTCGGCCTTAGCTTTGGCAACGCCGGCGGCAATTGTTCCCACTCCGCTTTCAGCCACGAGCTTTACACTTAAACGAGCAGCAGGGTTAACGTTTTTGAGGTCGAATATCAATTGAGCAAGATCTTCAATTGAATAAATATCGTGATGCGGAGGCGGAGATATAAGAGTAATGCCGGGGATAGAGTGTCGAGTGGCGGCAATAATTTTGTCTACTTTAAATCCTGGAAGCTGTCCGCCTTCGCCTGGCTTTGCCCCCTGTGCGATTTTTATCTGTATTTCGTCGGCATTGACCAGATATTCGGTTGTAACTCCAAAGCGTCCGGAAGCTATCTGCTTGATGGCACTGCGTCGGTTAAGGCCGTCTTCTCCAGGAGCAAAGCGTACCGGATCTTCGCCTCCCTCGCCGGTATTGCTTTTGCCGTTTAGGGTATTGAGCGCAATCGCCATTGCTTCGTGCGCCTCCCTGCTTATTGATCCGAACGACATTGCGCCAGTAACAAACCTTCGCGTGATGCTTTCAACGGATTCAACTTCTGAAATATCAATCGGGTTACGCTTCCAGCCGAGGAAGTCGCGGAGGAATATAGGATAATCTTTATTGTCGGCAATGGCGGTAAATTCTTTGAAGCGGGAGTAGTCGCCAAGTCGAGTAGCAATCTGCAACTTCGATATTGTTTCGGGATTCCAGGCATGACGCTCGCCGTCGCGCCGGTATGTATAAATCCCGTTGTGCTCAAGCCTGGGAACTTCTCCGCCAAAGCCTTCCAGATGGAGCTCTATTGCGTCGGATGCAATTTCATCGATACCGATACCCCCAATGGTCGCCGACATTCCTCGGAAGTACTTGCTCAACACTTCGTCGCCTATACCAACGGCCTCAAATATCTGTGCGCCACGATAGCTTCCGAGGGTAGATATGCCCATTTTCGATAGGATTTTCAACATGCCTTTGCTTACGGCCTTAATGTAGTTCTTCTCTGCCGTATGATAATCAAGCTGCATTTCGCGCCGTTTAACGAGATCATCGAGGATAGCGTAAGCCATGTATGGGTTAACGGCACTGGCTCCGAAGCCAAAGAGGAGGGCAAAGTGCATCACCTCGCAAGGCGCTGCGGTTTCAACCACAATTGCCGTTTGCATCCTTTTCCTTTTCTCTATAAGATGATGATGAATGGCTGACAGAGCAAGGAGAGAGGGCACCGGGGCCATTCGAGCATTCACTCCGCGATCGCTTAATATAATATAGTTGTAACCTTTGTCGACAGCCTTTTCAGCCTCAAGGCAGAGATTTGCGAGGGCCTGTTCGAGACCGTTTTTGCCGGCTTCGACGGGGAATAGCATTGGAAGAGTAACGGTACGAAATCCTTTGTAGTCGAGATGCGTCAGTATGTCTAGCTCCTCGTTAGTAAGGATTGGGTTTTGCAACCGCACCATTTTGCACTGTTCGGGCGAGGGCTCAAACATATTCGCTTCCTGGCAGCCTATATAAAGGTAAAGCGACATCACAAGCTCCTCGCGGATAGGGTCGATCGGCGGGTTGGTAACTTGGGCAAAGAGTTGCCTGAAATAGCTGAACAGTTGCTGCGGCCTTGGCGACAATACGGCCAGTGGAGTGTCGTTACCCATCGAGCCGGTTGGTTCCTTCCCTTCAATCGCCATTGGGATAATAATCTTGCTTATGTCTTCAGCCGAATATCCGAATGTTTTGCGAAGCTCGGCCTGCTTGTCGAGGTCGTGCCTCACGGATCTGCCCGAAAATATGTCGGAGAGGATAACGCGGTTTTTTGCGAGCCAGTTGCGGTACGGATAGTCGGATGCAAGCTTTTCTTTAAGCTCGTTGTCACGATATACTTTGCCTTCAAGAGTGTCGACCATTAAAAGCTTGCCAGGCTGCAATCGTCCTTTCTCCTTTATTTGCGAAGCTTCAAAGGGGAGAACGCCGGCTTCGGAGGCTATCACCATCGTGTTATTGTGCGTAATTAGCCATCGCGCGGGTCGGAGACCGTTGCGGTCTAACATTCCTCCGGCATATCTGCCGTCGGAAAATAGGAGGGTTGCGGGGCCATCCCATGGTTCCATCAAGATACTGTGATATTCATAAAAGGCTTTTAGTTCCGGTGATATGGGATTCTTGGCGTTCCAGCTTTCCGGGATTAGCATCGACATAGCATGCGGCAGACTCATCCCTGCCATAAGCATATACTCCAAAACATTGTCGAGCGATGCGCTGTCGCTCATTGCTGGCTGTATAATGGGAAATAGATCTACTGAACCGTCAAGCAACGCCGAGCGCAATACGCTTTCTCTCGCCTCCATCCAAAAGCGATTACCGCGAATGGTGTTGATCTCGCCGTTATGGCCCAGGAGCCTGAAAGGCTGGGCGAGCGACCATGTGGGGAAGGTATTGGTACTGAAACGGGAATGAACGAGGGCCATTCCGCTCGTATAATACGGGTTCGTAAGATCGGGAAAGTAATTCCTCAATTGCGTTGAGGTAAGCATGCCCTTGTAGATAATCCTCTGGGTTGAGAGGCTTGCGATGTAAAAGTCCCGCTTATGCTTAAGGTTTGATTCCTGCGCTTTCTTTTCGAGCTTTTTCCTCATCATGTACAGCTTGCGTTCAAGGGTATCGGGATCGGCGTCGCCGGTTACGAAGATTTGCCGTATCAATGGTTCATTCTCACGCGAAATCTCTCCGAGGATTGAGCTGTTTACGGGGATATCACGCACGGCAATCAGCTTAAGAGCCTCGCGGCTGAGGGCTTCGTTGAGCATGCCCATGCAAACGGCTGCCTCGGAGGCATCTTTCGGGAGGAACATCAAGCCGGTGCCGTAACGGCCTTTTTCCGGCACGGGAATGCCTTGAAGGAGGATAAACTCGTGCGGGATTTGGGTCATTATGCCTGCTCCGTCGCCCGTTTGATTGTCGGCGCTCTCGGCTCCTCTGTGCAGCATGTTTTCGAGTACCTGAAGGCCTTGCTCAACAATATCGTGCGATTTGTTACCGTTGATATTCACTAAGAGACCTACGCCACACGAATCGTGCTCGTGTTCCGCTCTGTAAAGCGATTGCGTTATCTGTTGCTTATACATTATATGATTTATGAGATTTGTTGTTCGTAAGGAAGCTCTTCACCTTCATTATATCAAGAGGCCAAGAGCTTTCGATGTAACATAAATATGAAGAATCAATAACTGTCGAAATGCACATCCTTAACGGCTCTTCCGCTCGGCTCATTCATCTGGGTAAACGACTTATCCCAGGCTAAGGCCTCGGCCGTCGAGCAGGCAACGCTCGGAACCGATGGGACGCAACGGGCGGCATTCTCGCTCGGAAAATGTTCTTCAAATATGCTCCGGTAGTAATATTCTTCCTTGTTACGCGGGGTATTGATCGGGAAACGGTCGGTTGCCGACTCCATTTGCGCGTCGCTAACCTGCCGGGAGGTGATTGCCTTCAGCGTATCTATCCAGCTATACCCAACGCCGTCGGAGAATTGTTCCTTTTGCCTCCAGGTTATGTCATCAGGAAGCATGTGAGCAAACGCTTCGCGTAGAACCTTCTTTTCGATCACTTTGCCGGGCGCCATCTTGTCGAGGGGGTTCAGCCGCATCGCTGTATCAAGAAATTCCTTGTCGAGAAACGGAACCCGCCCCTCTACGCCCCATGCCGACAAACTCTTGTTAGCCCGTAAGCAATCGTACAAATGCAACTTACTTATCTTCCTAACCGTCTCCTCGTGGAAAGCCTGCGCGCTCGGCGCCTTATGAAAATAAAGATAGCCGCCGAACACTTCATCCGCCCCCTCGCCGCTAAGCACCATCTTAATGCCCATACTCCTTATCACGCGAGCCATAAGATACATCGGAGTGGATGCGCGCACTGTGGTTACGTCGTAAGTCTCGATGAAGTAAATAACGTCGCGTATGGCGTCGATACCTTCCTGGATGGTATAATGAATCTCGTGATGCACGGTTCCGATATACTCCGCCGCCCTGCGAGCCGCTTTCAGGTCGGGCGATTCCTTCAGCCCCACCGCAAACGAGTGAAGCTGCGGCCACCAGGCGTCGGCTTTGCCGTCGCTCTCTATCCGTTTCCCCGCAAATTGTTTTGCAACAGCCGAAGTGATCGACGAATCCAAGCCGCCGGAAAGGAGCACGCCGTAAGGAACATCGCTCATCAATTGGCGTCGCACAGCCTCTTCAAGCGAGTTGCGAAGCGTGTCAACGTCGGTTCGGTTGTCTTTAACGCTTTCGTAATCCGTCCAATCGCGGCGGTACCATTGTTTAAGCTTTCCTTCACGGCTATTGTAATAGTGTCCCGGAGGAAAAGGAGAATATTCGGCTGCAAAGCCTTCGAGGCCCTTCAGTTCCGACGACACCAGTACCCGCCCCTCGCGGTCGGAGCCCATATACAATGGAATCACGCCGATAGGATCGCGGGCGATCAGGAAACTGTCGTTTTCTTCGTCGTAAAGGGCGAAAGCGAAAATGCCGCTCAAGTCCTCGATACACCGCGCCCCTTTTTTGCGATAAAGCGCAAGTATTACCTCGCAATCGGAGCCTGTCATGAAATCATATTCGTCTTTCAGATCATCGCGTATTTCCCGGTGATTGTAAATCTCCCCGTTAACCGTCAGGATTATTTTACCGTCGCGAGTTGTAAGCGGCTGTTTGCCCGAAGCCGGGTCGACTATCGAAAGGCGTTCGTGCACAAGGATTGCCCGCGCGCCGGTATAAATACCGCTCCAGTCGGGCCCGCGATGACGGATACGCTTACTCATCTCCCAAGCTTGCTTGCGAAGCTCGCTGCTATCCTCTCGTATATTAAAGATTGCTGTTATGCCACACATGTATGAAATATTATGAAATAAGTGTTTAAATGATCGTTTATTGGGGCGCAAAGTTACAAAAAGTTTCAAACCTAACAAGAGTGATAACATCTAATCCGTTTCAATCGCCTCCGCAAGTAATTTCCTGCAAATCTGCCCCTACAAGCCCCTCCCGAAAGCCTTTTCACGCAAAATTTTTCCCATCCGCCCCTCCGAATTTTATTTTCAGCCGCTACTATCAACTTTCAGAGCCCCCAAACAGGCCGGCTCGCCAGCAAAAGTCTTTGTTATATACTTTAAGGAAATTCGGAGATAAACATTTAAATCGACAACTAATTTATGGAAATTGATAATGCTCATATTAAAGAAACTGACTACTTTTGCATCGCAAAGTAAAAGTTAGGTTTTCATAAGTGTTAGTTTGTATTTCGGAAGGGGCTGCTGTGAAGCAGTCCCTTTCTCTTTGTGTGCCGAGCATGGCAAATAACTTGGGGGGGTGGAAGTCCCAACCACGGGGACAGGTATCGACCAACCGTTAGCTGAAGGCAAGGGTGTCCACCGCGAGGGGAATCCGAAAGAAGCCGCAGGCAAAATCTCGTTCTGAGGAACGCGAACATCATATAAGGCTTATACAGCAAGGACGAGTTTGCATAACAAAACGAAAGCTTAAAGCTATCCGGATGCTGTGGAGTAAATGATGCGGATATATGGGATG